>JAHFCH010000033.1 GCA_023249635.1 Fibrobacterota bacterium | reverse complement strand
TGGACTGATCTGGGGGTAAGCGCATTGGTGCCCCTTTTGCACCAGGCGTTCCAGGAAGCGGGGGCCGGGGAACGGGCCGCCAATCTGGAAGTGGCTGCGGATTCCATCTACGCTGTGTCACTGGCCGCGGGGAGTGCGGCTGAACGCGGGACGGTCGCGTCGTCGGGAGCGGCCGTGGTCGGGGGCTCAATCGGGGCAGAAGTGCGCGATCCCGAGGGCCGACCCTTCACCAAGGTGCGGGGCGAGGGCGGACGCTTGCGCATTGGGCCTTTCGACAGGTTGGGCATCCACCGCGTGATCGCCGGGGCGGAAACGCTGGCCTTCGCGGTGAACCTGTTACCCGGGAACGTTGCGGGCGCGGAGCCGACCCTCGCCGATGCGGGTAGGGCCGAAGCCGAATCCATCGCCCGGGATGCCTTCCGGGAAGCCATGAAACCTTACCACGGCAGGGTCGCCATCCTGGCCCCGGAGGATCCGGTGGCGGCGCAGGGATCGTTGCGTAGGTTGTGGCCCGCGTTCCTCGGCGCGGCGATATTATTACTTTTCCTGGAAGGGCTGATCTCCTCCGCTTTCTCGGCGCGCAGGCATCCGTCCGGGCCTTGACCTCATGGAAATCCTAGGTACCACTCGCCTTATCGCCCTCTTGGGGGATCCCGTTGCCCATTCGCTTTCGCCGGCGATGCATAATCCCGCGTTCGAGCATTACGGTTTGGACTTCGCGTACGTGCCTTTGCGCGTGCCCGCCGAAGGCCTGAAGACCGCCTTGGACGCGATACGGGTATTCAACTTTCGCGGCGCCAACGTGACCTTGCCGCATAAGCAAGCGGTACTCCCCCTACTGGACGACGTTACCGAGATTTCCCGCGTCATCGGCGCGGTGAATACCATTCTGAACGAAGGCGGCCGCCTGATCGGGACGACCACGGACCCGGAAGGGTTCCTGGAATGCTACCGCGAGCATGGGCACAGTTTCATCGGGCAGACGGTGGCCATTCTCGGCAACGGCGGATCGGCCCGAACCATCGCCTACGCACTGTTGATGCAGGACCGGCCCAAGAGCGTGGTGCTGGTGGCCCGCGACGTGAAGAAATCCCAGGCCTTGGCCTCGGAAATCACCGATCGCCTGGGGCTGGGATCGGGCGGCGCCCTCTCGGCGCCGGAGGTCATCGCGTTGTCGGATTACCATACCGTGAAAGACAGCGTGGACGTGGTGGTGAATACCACTCCCGTGGGCATGCACCCCAACGTGGAAGTGAGCCCGCTGCTCCCGGAGGATTTGGTAACGGGGCAGGTGGTATACGATATCGTTTATGCTCCGGAGCGGACGCGCCTGCTGCGCGACGCGGCGGCCAAAGGCCTGAAGACCGTGGGCGGGCTGGGCATGCTGGTGCATCAGGGCCGAGGTTCCTTCGAATTCTGGACCGGGATCAAACCGGATGCCGAGGCTTACTATACCGGAGCGCGAGCCAAGCTGGCGCGCGGCATCGGGGAACCGCGGGCGCCGGGACGGCCAACCTCCCCAGGCATTCCCGCCGCGGGCCGGGCCGTAGCGGACGATCCGTGATCCGATGAGCCTACCCCTCAAGCGCAATATCTGGTTCACCGGGTTCATGGCCTCGGGCAAGAGCCGCATCGGATCCCTGACGGCCGCGTCCCTGGGGTGGAAATTCTTCGACCTGGACAAGGTGATCGAAGAGAAGACCGGCAAGACCATTCCCCGGATCTTCGCCGAGGATGGCGAACCCGCTTTCCGCCGCCTGGAAGTGGAGGCCCTGCAGGAGCTCTCCGGGCAGGGCCCGCTGGTAGCTTCCTTGGGCGGCGGTACCCTGGTCAATCCCGAGGCCATCGCCATCATCCGCTCGAGCGGCGTGCTGGTGGGGCTGTTCGCCTCGCCGGAAGTGATCCTGGAGCGCGTGAACCGCAAGGAAGGCTCGCGGCCCTTGCTGGCCGGGCTGGACGATGATGCCAAGATGGCGAAGATCAAGGAATTGCTGGACGCCCGCAAGCCCCTGTACGCCATGGCCGATCTGCATTTCGAATCGGACGAGAAGGTGCCGCACCATGTTCTGACCCGCCGTATCATTCATCGTCTGCAAGTGGAAGAGTTGCAACCCCTGCGGGTGGAACTCGCGGAGCGCAGCTATCCCATCTACGTGGAAGCCGATCTGGCCGGGCACATGGATTCCATCGCCGCCAAGGCCGACTGCCCGCCGCGTTTCCTGATCGTCACCGATACCAATCTCAAGCTGCACCAGAAGCGCATGCTCGAGCAATTACGCGGCTGCCTCGGCGATGCGCGCATCTTCTTCTTCAAGCCCGGCGAGGAAGAGAAGAACCTGAAGTCGCTGAACAAGTTGTTCACCTTCATGCTGCGGCACCAATACCCGCGCAAGACCACGGTGGTGGCCTTCGGCGGCGGAGTGGTGGGCGACATGGCGGGATTCGCGGCGGCCGTATACATGCGCGGGGTCGATTTCATCCAAGCGCCCACCACCCTGCTTTCCATGGTGGATAGCAGCGTCGGGGGCAAAACGGCCGTGAACCATCCTCTGGGCAAAAACATGCTCGGGGCCTTCTACCAGCCCAAGGCCGTGGCCATCAGCCTCGATGCGCTTTCGACCTTGCCGGATGTGGAATTCCTGGCCGGCATGGCCGAAGTGGTGAAGTACGGCGTGATCCGCGACGAAGGCTTCTTCGCCTACCTGGAAACGAACGCGGAAGGGATCTTGGCGCGGAAGCCGGAATACCTGCGCGAAATCGTGGTACGCTCGTGCGCGATCAAGGCGGATGTGGTCGGCAAGGACGAGCGCGAGACCGCCGCCGGCGTGCGCGCCATCCTTAATTACGGCCATACCTTCGGCCACGCCTTCGAGGTTTTGGGCGGGTACGGTTTGCTGCCCCACGGTTTAGCCGTGGCCCTGGGCATGCGCGTGGCCGCGCGCCTGGCCGTGCTGCTGGGCATGTTCCCGGAAGACGCGGAACGGCGCCAGAACGCCTTGCTCGATAAGCTCGGGATGCCGAAGGTTTTCCCCCGTCGCCTCGACGAGCAGAAGGCCTGGGACGCGATGGGCCTGGACAAGAAGGTGGATGCCGGCAGCAGGGTGTACATCCTGCCTACCCGCCTGGGCGAAGTGGTGCCGGTCAAGGACGTGCCCAAGGAGACCGTGTTGCGCGCGTTGGGTTGCGCGCGCAGCGATACCGGCCCCGGGAGCGGGGCATGAGCATCTTCCTTTCCGGGGGCACCTGTTGCCTGGGCTATCATCTGCTCAGCCTGTTGTCCCACGGGAAGGGCGACCTGGTTTCCTATTCTGGGGACGATCCGGAACCGCATTGCACCTTGCAGCACGTCACCTACATCACCGGCGATCTGTTGGATTTCAAGAACCTGGTGGCCGTGCTCGGCGAGCATCGTCCCACCGAGATTTACCATATGGTTTCCCAGGGGTTCAACCTGGGAACCTCCCAGATCAAGCCCAACGCCATTTTGCAGTTCCTGATCCTGGGAACGCAGAACCTGTTCGAAGCCGTGCGCCTTACGGTTCCCAAGGCGCGCGTGCTGCTGGTAAGCTCATCGGAAATCTACGGGGCCGGCCGCGGCATCGTGGACATCATCCACCGCGAGACGGATCCGGCCATCCCCTTCACCCCCTACGCCACGGCAATGGCTTCCTGCGAATTGCTGGCCAAGCAATACATTTCCGCGCACAACCTGGACATCGTGACCGTGCGGCCCTTCAGCTCCACCGGCCCGTACCAGGAGAAGAAGTTCGTGCTGCCATCGGTGGCGGCCCAGATCGCCACCATCGAGATGTACGATGGCGAGACCGCCATCTACACGGGTAACCTGGACGTTTCCAGGGACTACCTGGACGTGCGCGACCAGGCGCGCGCCATCGCCATGCTGGCCAAGCGGGCCAATTCCGGCGAGGTATACAACGTCTGCTCGGGCAAGGCCCGCACCATCCGCGATCTGGTGCATTACCTGATCGGCCTCTCCGGCTGCCCCATCGAGACCCGTATCGATCCCGCCCTCGAGCGCGCCATCGATATTCCCCTTTTGGTGGGTTCGCCAGAGAAAATCATGAGCCTGACGGGATGGAAACCGATCATCTCGATCGAAGACTCGCTTAAGGATTTGTACAGCGAAATAAAAACGCGCCTGCAGGCGAAAGGGACACCGGCCTGATGCTCTCCCAATACCTCTTCTCCTTGACCCATTACGCCCTTTTCGAGGACCGCTTGTTCCGCGCCGGCGCGGCTTCCCTCTTCGCTTCGCTGCTGGTGTTCCTGCTGATGCCGCATTGGATCCGCTTCCTGAACAAGCAGGACGCGACCTCGGATTTCGATCAAGGCAAAAAGAAGGCCCCGCCCATCATGGGGGGTATGCTGTTGGTGGCCTCGGTGCTGGCCGCGTCGCTGTGCTTCGCCAAGTTGAACGCGTATTCCATTTCGGCCCTGCTGATCCTGCTGGCCTACGCCACCATCGGCGGCATCGACGATGTCATGAAAATCCACAACAAGCGTCTGGTCAACCAGGGCAAAATCACCAAGGCCGATTACCAGGCCAAGGCCGACGGCATCTCTGCCCGGTTGCGGCTTTTCCTGTACTTCCTGTTCTCCCTGCTGGTGGCCGTGTTCGCCTACAAGTTCATTCCCGGCCTCTCCGGGCACCTGACCATGCCCTTCGTGAAGCCGGAGGTATGGTTCCCGCATCTTCCCAACTGGGCCTTCATCCTGCTCATCTGCATGGTGACCACCTCCAGCGCCAACGGCGCCAATTTCACCGACGGCCTGGACTCCCTGGTTTCGGTCCCCATCATCACCACCTCGCTGTTTGCGGGCATGGTGGCTTACATTTCGGGCAACGCCATCTTCGCCAAGTATTTCCTGATCCCGCACATCCCCGGAGGCGACGAACTCTTCCCCATCTGCACCGCCACCGTGGGCGCCATGCTGGCCTACCTGTGGTACAACAGCCCCCCGGCCGAGATCTACATGGGCGATGCCGGGTCCATTGGTTTCGGCGGCGCCATCGGCATGATGTTCGTGCTACTGAAGATTGAACTGTTCCTGCCCATCGTGGGCGGCGTGTTTCTGGCCGAGGCCCTGTCCGTATTACTGCAAATCACCGGCTTCAAGTTCACCAAACGTTTCGGCAAGGATAGGACCGGGCGGCGATTGTTCCTGCGGGCCCCATTGCATCACCATTACCAACTCAAATGGAAGGAGCGGTTCGACTCCGGCCAGGCGCTCAACTCCAAGATCATCTGGCGCTTCCATCTGGTGAGCTTACTCGCCCTGATTATCGGTAGCCTGATCTTCTTCAAAGTCAGATAGGAACGGAACCGTAACCGCCGACCCGGCCCGCAGCCCCCGTCCATACGGGCCCGGCGGCCTTCCTGTCCCGCGGTTACGGAGGAAAATCTTATCTTTCCCTGACCCCCGGACGCCCCCGCGCCCAGGGTCCAGGACAAGCGAGGAGAATACAGGTCCGATGCCGGATACCGCAACACAGTCGCAGGCGCGCGAGCGCGCTTCCCGCCATGGACAATCCCATCTGTTCCGTTATTGGGAAGAACTCAATCCCGCGGAAAAAGACACGCTGGCCGAGCAGGTTCTCTCCGTGGATTTCGAGCAACTCGCCGCCCTCCATCGCGATCTGGTGGTCAGCCATGGCTCAGGCCCCGCCGCTGACGAGGGGCCCATCACCCCCTTGCGCGCCAAGCCCTGGGACGGATTCCCCATCGCCGAGCGCGCCGCGTACGCGAACCAGGGCATGCGCGCCTTGCGCGAAGGCAAGGTGGCCGCGTTCCTCGTTGCGGGTGGCCAGGGCACGCGCTTGGGCCATAACGGGCCCAAAGGCATATTCGACATCGGGCTTCCCTCCCGCAAATCCCTGTTTCAATTGCAGGCCGAGCGCATCCTAAGGCTTTCCCGCCAAGCCGGCAAGACCATCCCCTGGTATATCATGACCAGCGAGGACAACCACGCCGAGACCACCGGCTTTTTCAAGGACCGGCGCTTCTTCGGGCTCTCCGAACGCGACGTGTTCTTCTTCAAGCAAGGCGAGATGGCGGTGGTGGACGATGCCGGCAAGGTGCTTTTGGCCTCCAAGGGACGCTTGTCCATGGGACCGAACGGCAACGGCGGCTGCTTCCTGGCCCTCGCCAAAAGCGGAGCGCTGGACGATATGAAGCGGCGCGGCGTGGAGCACGTGTTCTTCTACGGCGTCGACAACGCGCTGGTGCGCGTCTGCGATCCGCATTTCGTGGGATTCGCCTTGGCCGAAGGCCATCCCGCCGCCAGCAAAGCCGTGATCAAGGCGCAACCGGAAGAGAAGGTCGGCGTCCTCTGCCTGCGCGGCGGTAAGCCCTCGGTGCTGGAATACTCCGAGATGACCGAAGAGATGATCTACGCCAAAGGGGATGACGGGCGTTACCGGTACGATTCCGCCAACATCGCCACGCATATGTTCACCCATGCGTTTCTCGAGAAGCATGCGGCCGCGGCCCTGCCTTTCCACGTGGCCCATAAGAAAATCGCCCATGTCGACGCTTCCGGCGCCCTGGCGAACCCGGATAAGCCCAATGCCTGGAAGTTCGAATTGTTCATGTTCGACCTTTTCCCCTTGGCGGGAGCGATGGCGGGTTTGCTGGTAAGCCGCGAAGAAGAGTTCGCCCCGGTCAAGAACAAAGACGGCGTGGATAGCCCGGCTTCGGCCCGGGCCCTGCTGCTCGACCTGCATCGTAAATGGGCCATCGCCGCGGGAATCGGCGAAGATGAATTACGCGGCAAGTTGGTGGAGATTTCCCCGCTCGCCTCATATGGCGGCGAAGGCATCAATACCGCCCTCATCCGATCGCAATTGGGCAATCCCATCATCCACGTATCATGAAGCCACCCCGCAAGGCCGCTCTCGCCTTCATCTTCGTCACGGTCGTTCTCGACATGCTGGCGTTGGGCATCACCATTCCGGTGCTGCCCAAGCTCATCCTCGGATTCAAAGATGGGGACTCGGCCCGGGCGGCGGCCGTGTATGGCACTTTCGGGACCATTTTCGCGGCCATGCAATTCTTCTTCGCCCCGGTGCTGGGCGCGCTCTCCGATCGCTTCGGACGCCGACCCGCCATCCTGCTCTCGAATTTCGGGCTGGGCGCCGACTACGTGCTGATGGCCCTTGCGCCCACCTTGGGTTGGCTGTTCGTGGGCCGAACGCTTTCGGGCATTTGCGCGGCCAGCTTCAGCATCCCCAGCGCATACATCGCGGACGTGACCACGCCGGAAAAGCGCGCGGCCGGGTTCGGGATGCTGGGAGCCGCCTTCGGCCTGGGGTTCGTGATCGGCCCCGCATTCGGAGGCCTGTTGGGAAGCTTCGATCCGCGCCTGCCCTTCTGGGTGGCGGCCGGGCTCAGCTTCGCTAACGCGATTTACGGAATGTTCGTCCTGCCCGAATCCTTGCCCGCGGAAAAGCGCGGGGCGGTCAGTTGGTCGCGCGCCAATCCCTTGGGCGGATTCGCCCTGCTACGCAAACACCCTCTGGTGCTCGGCATCGCGGCCGTCGCCTTCTTCTCCTACCTGGCCCATGAAGTGTTGCCCAGCATGTGGGTCCTGTACGCGGATTACCGTTTCCACTGGGGCACGCGCATGGTCGGCTATACCTTGGCCGCCGTCGGGGTGTGCAGCGCCATCGTGCAGGGCGGTCTGGTACGGCCGGGAGTGGCGAAACTCGGCGAGCGGAAGGCTTTGTTGTTCGGCCTCGCCTGCGGCGCGATGGGATTCGCGATCTATGGCCTGGCTCCCCGCGCCGGGCTCTTCTACTGGGGCATCCCTTTCGGCGCCTTATGGGGTTTCGCCGGTCCGTCGGCCCAGGCCCTCATGTCGCAACGGGTAGATCCCTCCGAGCAAGGACGCCTGCAAGGCGCATTGGCCGGCATACGCGGCGTCTCCGGCATGATTGGCCCGACCTTGTTCACTTCCACCTTCGCCTGGTTCATCGGATCGCATAGTCCCGATCCGCATCCCGGCGCGCCCTTCCTCCTGGCGGCGGGATTGTTGGCGGTAGCGCTGCTGATCGGGATCGTTGTTACCCGGAACCTCCCCGAAAAAACCCCGTCGTAGACCTCCCTCCCCTCCTTGTTAGGGTGATATTCCGCACATTAACTAAAGTTTTTCCTTTACTTAATACCCGTTCCGTCGTATCTTCGGATCATGAAGAACACCCCTCCCCCCAAAAGCACGCGTCATGCCATCCTGGATATCCTCAAGCGCGAGGGTCCGCAAGAGGCGAAGTTCCTGGCCAAACGCTTGGGAATCACCCCCATGGCGGTAGGCTTGCAACTCTCCTCGCTGGTGGAGGAGAAGATGGTCGTCTCGGAACCGGAGCCTGCGCGCCCGGGACAACGGGGACGTCCCGGATACCGCTGGGCCCTCACGGAGGCCGCCAACCGGGTGTTCCCCGATGCCCACGCGCTGCTCACAGCGGGCTTGCTCGGTTCGCTGCAGGAAGTCTACGGCACGCAAGGCATGCAGAAGCTGCTGGATGCGCGCACGCGCCACCAATCGGAGGAATACGCGGCGGGAATGCCGGAAGCGGGAAGCCTTAAGGAAAAGGTGAAGGCGCTGGCGAAAATCCGCGATCGCGAAGGGTATATGACGGAAGTCGAGGCCGCGCCGGGAGGCGGTTTCCGGCTCATCGAGAACCATTGCCCCATCTGCACCGCGGCCAAGACCTGCCAGGGATTCTGCCAGAGCGAATGGCAGGTATTCAGCGACCTGATGGGACCGGGCGCCAAGGTGGTGCGCGAAGAACATCTGCTTTCCGGCGACCGGCGCTGCGTGTATTCCATCGCGCCCGCGTCCGCACCTGCCGGAACGCCCAGGAAAAACCAACACGGAGGCGGAAAATGAAGCGCTTGGAAGGCAAGCATATCCTGATCACCGGGGCATCCAAGGGGCTGGGCCGCCAATTGGCGCTCGAGTTCGCGCGCGAAGGTGCTGCGGCCCTGAGCCTGGTGGCCCGGCATGCGGATCGGTTGTACCAGGTACGCGAGGAGATCCGCTCGCTGTCGCCGCGCACGCGGGTGCTGGCGCTGCCAGCCGATTTGCGGCACAGCAAGGCGGTGGAACGCGTCGCGGCCGCGACCCTGGCCGAGTTCGAAGGCCGCGTGGACGTGGTGGTGAACAACGCGTCGGCGCTAGGGCCTTCGCCCATGCCATACCTGCTGGATTATCCCTTGGAGGAATTCCGCCGCGTGCTGGATACCAATCTCATCGCGCCTTTCCTGCTCACCCGCAAGCTGGTGCCCGGCATGCTGGCCCGGGGCGGCTCCATCATCAACGTGACCAGTGACGCGGGTGTTACCGGGTACCCGGGCTGGGGCGCCTATGGCATTTCCAAATTCGGTCTCGAGGGGTTGTCCCAGACCTGGGCGGCGGAACTGGAAGGCACGGGCATCCGGGTGAATTGGGTCGACCCGGGTAACCTGAATACCGACATGCACCGCGCGGCCGAGCCCGATGGCGATCCCGCCGAGTGGGCCGATCCGGCTTCGGTCACGGAGGCCTTCGTCTACCTTGCCTCGGACGCATCGGCGCCGGTGAGCGGCAAGCGTTTCCGCGCCCAGGAAGATTGGCTCAGCGTGGCCGCGGCCGACGAGGCGAAGCAAGGGACGGAACGCGATTCCGTGCCGGCGGGAAGAGAGTGAGCCATGGTCGCCGCCTCCCCCATCCGCTTCGAACTGCCCGATTCCCTGTTGGCCCGGGAGCCTCCCGAGAAGCGCGGCCTGGCACGCGATCAAGTGAGGCTGCTGGCCGCGGACCGCGCCACCGGAGCGCTGACGCATACGCGGTTCGACCATATCGGGGATTTCCTGCGCGCCGGCGATTGCCTCGTATTCAATGCCAGCCGCACCTTGCCCGCCACCTTGAAGGCGACGCTTCCTGGCGGGGGCGCAATCCTCATCCGCCTGGCCCGGCGTAACGAGGACGATACCTGGTCGGCCCTGCCGCTTTCCCTCGCCGAGGAACCGTGGCTCGGAGATCTGCGCGGCCAATGCCTCCGCTTCGGGGCCGAAGGTTCGTTTTCGGCCGCGGTTCTGGATCGGGATACCCTGGTGGATCGGCTTTGGCGCGTGCGCTTCTCCCATGCCGGCGCAGGGCTGGTGGAATGCCTATCGCGCCTGGGGCAACCTGTGCGTTACTGGTATTCCGCGGCGCCCTGGGATCTGGATTTCTACCAGACCGTGTACGCCAGCGAACCGGGTTCCATGGAAATGCCGTCGGCGGGTCGCGCCTTCAGTTGGAAATTGCTGCTGGATCTCAAGCGGCGCGGCATCGGCGCGGCCTTCCTGGTACTGCATGCGGGCCTTTCTTCCTACCTGGACGAGGATTTCGACGCGGGCCATCCCGCATCGGTGGAACCTTTCCGTATCGAAGCCGCCGCGGCCGGGGCCATCAACGCGGCCAGGCTCCGCGGAGGCAGGATAATCGCGGTAGGTACCACCGTGGTGCGCGCGCTGGAAACCGTCAGCGACGAAGCCGGGAGGGTGCTGGCCGAGTCGGGACGCACGTGCCTGCGCATCACGCCCAGCCATCGCCTCAAGGCGGTGGATGGGCTGTTGACCGGATTCCATGAACCCCATGCCAGCCATCTCGATCTGCTTTCGGCCTTTCTGCCGCCGGCAAGATTGGACGCTTTGTACCAGGCGGCCCTGCACGAGGGATACCTGTGGCATGAGTTCGGGGATGCGAACCTGATCCTGTGAAGTCGCGGGATCCCGGTTGGTCCATGGCGGGATAGGCCGATTCCGGCCGGATAATCGCCCCGGATGGCCGATCCGGAATCCACCCGTCCGGGTATCTTGGAAAGGCTGGGGTATCCATGGCCGTGTGCAACCGATTGATCCTACCCGAGGCCCGTAGCGCTCTGGGATTGGCGCTGATTATCTTTGCGCTATCCGTCCCCGCCCAAGCCCAGCCGGCTTCCCTACCCTACGTCGAGTACATCGGCAACGCCGGTCCCGGCCTGGGTAAGCGCATCGTATTCCTGGCCGGAGACGAAGAGTACCGCTCCGAAGAGGGTCTGCCCATGCTGGCGCAAATCCTCGCGCGCCGGCAAGGGTTCACATGCACGGTGCTCTTCTCCCAGGATTCCGCGACCGGCCAGATCAATCCGGACAACCAGAATCGCATCGCGGGAACCACCCTGATACGCAAGGCGGATTTGGTGATCATGCTCCTGCGTTTCCGGGAATGGAGCGACAAGGATATGGAGCCTTTCGTGGCTCACCTCAATTCCGGAAAACCCGTCATCGGGTTGCGGACTTCGACCCATGCCTTCCTATACGAGGATCATCCCGAAAGCCCGTTCGCGAAATACGGGATGAACGGCAAGCCCGGCTACCCGGGAGGCTTCGGGCGGCAGGTGTTGGGGGAAACCTGGATCGATCATTACGGCGCGCATGGGTCGCAAAGCACCCGAGGCCTGCCGAGGGAGTCGCGCAAAACCCATCCGATCCTTAAAGGGGTAGCGGATATCTGGGGACCCACGGACGTATACAAGGTCACGACGCTCAATGGCGACGCCGACGTGCTGATGGACGGTCAGGTGCTCGCGGGCATGCAACCGGGCGATGCGCCCGCGCAGGGGAAGGTTTTGATGCCGATCGCTTGGACCAAGACCTATACCGGCGATTCCGGAAAAACCTGCCGCATCTTCACGACCACCATGGGGGCATCGGTCGATCTCGAGAACGAAGGCCTCCGCAGGATGATCGTGAACGCGGCTTTCTGGTCCCTGGGTATGGAAGCGGCCATCCCGGAAAAAGCCGATGTAACCTACGTGTCACCCTATGTCCCTACACCCTTCGGGATGGGAACTTATAAGAAGGGAGTGCGCCCGCAGGATTTTGCCTGGTCAGTGACCGGGCTATCGCCGCGCATGTACCGGCAGTTCGGGGGCGAAGCCCGGTTTACTCTTTGGGAGACCGATGCGCTGGGACGCGCGCGGGACATTGGCCACATGCTTGGTCCCGCCCCGTTTTTCCCCAGGCGGATTACCTGGCGATTTCCCTAGGCGCCCGAAGCCTTGATGAACTCTTCGGATACCCAACCTTTGCACTCCGCCGCCACGTAAAGCCAACCCGGCTTGCGTGCCAGGATTCGCACTGCGGCTCCCTGCGGCAACGGGTCGGCGGCCTTGGGGGCCGAAGCGATGGGATCGCGCCGTATGTTCAGCGAAGAGGCGGTAACCACCCCGTTACCCAGGGCCTTGGTCGCCGGGGGAACCGGGGCGTCGTTCTCATGGCGGTCCGCGCCGAGCAGTTTCTCCCGGAACTTGTCCAGTGGGAAGGCCGGGCCGGGATCGGTTTTGCGTCCGGGGGCGATCTCCTCATGTCCCAGGATCTGTTTGATGGGATAGGTCTGGATGAGCAAGGCGCAGATTTGCCGGACGATCTCGATGTCCTGTTCCTGGTAGCGGTGCCATAAGGTCGGCGCCGTTTCGTTGCGGTGAACGCCTTCGAATACGTCGCCTGCCTGGTACTCCCTGCCGAACCAGGAAAGGAATTTGTCCCCCTGCTTTTCCAGGCGTCCCGCGTTGTCGATCTCGATACCGATGGAATATTCATTGAGGCCTATGCGGCCGTCATATTCGCTCTTGCCCGCATGCCAGGCCACGGTATCGAAAGGGACCAGTTGGGTGATGCTGCCGTCGCGGCCCACCACGAGATGCGCCGAAGCCTTCACCTTGGGATCGGTCAAGGTCTTGATGGCCGATTTGGCGTCGCGCCCGGCGGTGAAATGGATCACGATGGTATCCGGGCGGCCGGTCGCGAACTTGCCGCCTTTGTTGGGCGTGTCGCCTTGGGCGACTTTCTGGGCGGTATCTCCCTGGAGCAGGTGCTTGGCAATCTTCATGAGGTCCTCCGAGGAATCCAATATAGACCTAGAGGCCCGGCACCCCGTAACGTCAACTTCGCCGGGAAGTTACGATTCGTAAACTCGTTTCCATTCGGCGGACCCGGAGGCGATTGTTTTTTAGATTACCCCCATGCTCATCGCCCTTCTGCTTTCCGCCAGCCTTACCTCCGCCGCCGTAGCGGCGACCACTCCTGCCAAAGCCAAAGGCGGCGAACCCGCCTTCGACTCCACGCGGGCATACCGATATCTGAAGGAACAATGCGCGATGGGACCGCGGATTCCCGGAAGCGAAGCGCAGCGCAAAGCCATCGCCTATTTTACCGCGCATTTCCGCGGCCTGGGATTCGCCGTATCCGCCCAATCCTTCCAGCATGCGGACATGGGCGATGGCCACAAGGTTCCGCTCACCAATCTCATCGTCACCATTCCCGGGCGGGAGGCGGGCCGCAAGCCCATCGTGCTCTGCGCCCATTGGGATTCGCGCCCGCGGGCCGATCAGGAGGCCAGCGAGATGCTCGCCACCCAACCCATCACCGGCGCCAATGACGGGGCCTCGGGTTCGGCCATCTTGATGGAGCTCGCCAACGGCATGAAGAAGAAAGCGCCTTTGCAAACCGTATACCTGGTCCTCTTCGACGGGGAGGATTACGGGAAGGAAGGCAACATCGAGGAATATTTCCTGGGGGCGCGTTATTTCGCCGATAACCTGCCCGCGGCCAATCTCGACTACGTGTTGCTTTTCGACATGGTGGGCGACAAGGATTTAAGCCTGCCCATGGAACAGAATTCCCTGAAGCAAAGCCCGGCCGTGGTCGCCAAGATCTGGGCGCGGGCCAAGGCCCTGGGCATCCCCCAGTTCGAAGCGCGCCCCGGCCCTTCGGTCCTGGATGACCATATGCCCCTGCAGCAAAAAGGGCTGCCCGCCGTGGACATCATCGATTTCCAATATCCCGCTTGGCATACCCAAGGCGATACCCCGGACAAATGTTCCGCGCATAGTCTGGGAGCGGTAGGCCGCGTGGCGGCCAGCCTCGCTTTCCGGGGCCTCGATTAGGTCCATGACCGCTATGGCGGGATGGCTGGCCGTCTTGCTTCTGCGCGGCCTCCGGCGGATTCCCATTTCCCTGGCCCTCGCCCTGATGGTTCCTGCGCTATATGCTTATCCCCTGTTCCGTCGCGCCCATGCGCGCCGATTGCGCGCCGCGTTCGCGGCTTCGCCTTTCCGGGAGCGGTTGGGCCTAAGCCGATATTACCGCATGCGGGCGAGGCTGCTGTTGCTGGGGCTGAAGGCGCATGGCGGGCCCTTGCCGCGCCATCGCAGCGAAGGCACCGGACATTATCAGGCGGCCCTGGCCTCCGGAAGGCCCGTCGTTCTCATCGGATTGCATGCAGGCCCGTTGGAAATGCTGCATAGGATTCCGCCCGCCCCGGCCGGCAAACCGTTCCTGATCCTGACCGCACCGGCATTCGCGCCCACCCTGACGGAATACCTGGCCACGGGGCGGGAAGGCGAAGGCAAACGCATTCTCCGTACCGGCGCCGGAGGCGAAAAGGGCTTGGAGCAGGGCTTGCGCGCGGTGCTCTCCCAAGGCGGAGTACTGGCCTTGATGGCCGACCAATACCCGGGTCCGTCCGGCGAAAACGAATTCCTGGAACTTTGGGATCGGGTGCAAGTGCCCTACCCCGGACGTATGTTGCGCTTCCTCGCCCGGCAGGACTGCGCCTTCATCCCCGTATCCGCGTTCCTCGGAATCGATGGCGTTACGGTTTTCCGTTTCCACCCCGGGATGGCGCGGCCGGACGCATCAGCGCTCCGCGCCTTCCTTGAGGCTGCCGTCGCCCAGGCGCCGGAGCAATGGAATTGGTCCTATCCGAAGATTTTTGCGGTATCACCCCGTAACCGCGCGGAGACCCTGACGGTTCTTGCGAAGTAAGGTTTTTCCGCAATCGATGCGGAAATCGAAGCCCGTGTAACTTCGTCTTCCGCCGTAACTATACCGTAACCCCGCCCAGCGCGCGATTCCTTACCTTTCCCCGATACGCGAAAGGAGCGTGTCCCATGCCAGGGTACGTCGAGAACCATCGTATGCAAGCCCGCTTGCACCAACCCTCCACCTCCCAGGGAACGATCGGGCCGCGCCCCGTTCCGGAGGAGTCCGCGCCGGGAACCGGCCCGGCCTCAACCGGCCATGGCGCCCTGCCGACCAACGCTGCGCCGAACCTGGGACATCCGCTTTCCGAACTACCCGGGCCTGGCGAGGGGACCTATGCGAGTCTGCTTGCCGAGCCGAGGGAAAACCTGCCCGCCCATGTGACCGCCGCTGGCGGGCGCATTATCGCGGGGCCAGAGGATTTCAATGCCTACGAAAAGGTACGGGTGGAGCAGGCGGACAAGGGTCTCAAGCTCGCCAAGATCGCCATTGGGGCCGCTGCCGCCGTCGGGGTAACCAGCGTGGTACTGGCGGGTTTGAATTTCGGTTCCAAGAACCCTCCCCCGCCGCAGCCCATCCAGTAAAAAAAAAGAGCGGCCCTGGGGGGCCGCTCGCTTGAATCGGGATTCCGGTGGTATGGAAGCTAGCGGTAATCCGCCGGCAGCATACCCTCGTCGCCGCCATGCTTCTTGAAGGCGCGGAAGAAATCCTTGGCTTCCTTCTTCTGGTACTTCTTGTCCGCCACCACGCCGGCGTAGTAATACGGCGAGGCCTCTTCGGGGCAGATGGAGATGGCGTAGGTGCTGTTCGACTTGCTGGTTTCGTAATTGCCAGCGGCGAAGTTAACCTTGGCGGAACCAATCAGCAGTTCGCAAGAGTTGGGATTCCCTTCCAGCGCCTTCTTGACCAAGGAGACGGCCTCGGCCTTGCGGTTCTGGGCCAACAGCACATCACCCATGGAGGCGACCGCCATGGAGTTGCCGGGTTGCAGTTCCAGGGCGCGACGGGCGTTCTTCTCCGCTTCGCTGGGCTTGCGCATCCGTAGCAGGACCTTGGCCAATAGGCTGAGGGCCTCGGGGTCCTCGTCCGCGGTGATGGACTTCTGCAGGAAGTTTTCGGCGGCCTCGTACTTCTTCTCCGACTCAAAGGCCATCGCCAGGCCCAGGAAGCCCTTGGCCTGCCAGTTGGCGTTGGCATGCTGCGACAATTCCTTGAAGTAATTCTTCGCGTCGGCCGGGCGCCCATCCTTCAGCAGGCAAAGCCCGATATGGTAGACGGCGTCCATGTAATCCGGATTGATGTTCAGGGTCTGATCGAAATCCTTCTTGGCCTTGGAGTAGTTGTGGTCGTAGTAATAGCTGAGGGCACGGTAATGGTAATAGCCCGGATTGTACTTGTTGATACGGATCAGGCGCTCCAATACCTCGCGGGCCTTATCGGTTTCGCGGGTGGCGATACGCGCCTTGGCCAGGGAGAATTGCACCGTGGTGTCCTGGTTGAAATCGGACCCCTCGATGAGACGGATGGCCTCGCGGTTGTTGCCCTTGTTGATCTGCAACTCCGCCAGCTTGGCCAACACGGGAGCGGAAGGATCCTTGGCGAATACGGCGTTGAGTTCGGCCAGGGCGGCCTCGTTCTTGCCCTGCTTCATCAGGCAATCGCCGTAGATGAGGTGGCCCGAAGTGGAAAGGTTGGCGCGGACAGGCTCCAGCAGGCGGGCCGCGGTCGCGAACTCGTCCTTGTTGTATTGCATCCGGGCCAGGGCCTCCACGTAATCGCCGTTGGTCGGCTGCAGCAATTGGGCCTTCTTGAAATCATCCTCGGCCACGCCGGGCTGGTTCCGTTCCAGGGCGATCTGCCCCAGCCAGTACCAGGCCAGATGGTTGCGGGGATCCTTCTTGACCATCTCGGAAAGGATGGCTTCGGCTTTTTCGCTGTTGCCCTCTTCCTTATAGATGCGGGCCAGGCTGGTCATCACGCGCGGCCCCTTTTCGCCCAGGTCCACGGCGCGCTGCAGGGCGCGCTTGGCCCCGTCGATATTCTTGGTCTCGATCAAGGCGAAGCCGTAGTTGGCCCACAGGTTGCGGTCGCCTCCCTTGGCCGCGGTCACCTTGGCGTAGAGCGCGGCCGCGTCCGCGTACTTACGATCGTTGAAGCGGATATCGGCCAGGGCCGCCGCGGCCTCCACGTTGGAGGAATCCAGGCGTACCACGTCGGAGTAGGCCGAAGGCAACTCCTCGGAAGCGCCGACCTCCTTGGTCATCTGCATCTTGGCCACCGCGATAGGCAGGCTGTTGCTTTGCAGCTTGAACGCCTTCTTATAGGATTGCAGGGCCGAAGCGTAACGCTTCTCGGCGCGGTAGGCGTCGCCCAGGTAACGCCAGGCGGTGGCGCTGTCCGGGTACTTGGCCAAACCGGTCTCGAGCATCTTGATGGCCTTCGCCCATTCCTTACGGCCGGCGAGAATCATGCCGTAGTTCATGTTGGAGGCGGGATGGTTCGGCATCTTCTTGAGAATCATCTCGTACTGGGCTTCGGCTTTCTTGTTATCGCCCTTGGCGCGGTACAGCTCCGCCAACTCCACGCGGTAATCGTAGTTCTGGGGTTCGGCCGCGATCAGCCGTTCCAGGATGGCCCGCGTGCCGGGTTCATCGCTGGTTTTCTTGTACAAGCCGTAGAGCTCCACCAGCACTTTGAGATCCTTGGTCTTGGCGTAGTAGTCCTCGTACACCTTGATGGCGCGCTCGGGCTGCTTGCTGGCGATGTAGGATTCACCCAGCATGCGCAGCACGTCCGGCCGGTTGAGATCGGCGCGATCGAGGTTGGCGATGCAGCTTTCCCAGTTCTTCTCGTCGAAATAGATCTTGCCCAGGTAGTAGAAGGCTTCTTCGCCCGGATTGTTGCGGACGTAGGTCTCCAGGATTTCCTTGGCCTTGGCGCGCTGCTTGGTCTCGTAGAAGAGGATGGCCAGCGGCAAGGATTGCTTGGCTTCGTCCGGGAACTTGCGGATGAGCACGGGGCCCAGGGCCGCCGCGCGGTCGCGCTGTCCCAGCTTGAAATAGCCGTCCAGCAGCAGGAAGGACATCTCTGCGTTCAGATCGTCCTTGAGATTGGGGCGCTCCAGGATCTTGATGGCTTCGGAGGGATTCTTGAGATCCGATTCGAGGCGGGCCAGGCCGTAGGCGTAATCCTTGTTGGTGGGACGCAACGCGAACAGGAAGCGCAGGCGCTCGCGCGCCAGGCCCTTGTTCTTCTCGGCCACGTAGATGTTGTACAGGGCGGCGTTGATGGCCTCGTCATTCTTCATGGAACGATCCGCGATGAGCAACGGGGCCTTGGCGCGCGCGACCTGGCCGGACGCGAACAGGGCCAAGCCGAACTCCTTCTGGAACGAGGGATTGGTCCCGTTGAGGGCCACGGCCTTGGTGAGCAGCTCCAAGGATTTCTCCTTGTTGCCGAGCTTCTTATGCGCCATGGCGGCGCGGAAGGCCAGGTCGCCGTTCTTCGGCGACAAACCCGACAGATGCTCGAGCGCATCGGCCAGCTTGGCGTCGTTCTTTTGCAGGGTATAGAGATCGACCAGCAGGGTCCAGGGCCGGGCCTGCTCGGGTTCCAGGGTGACCCAGTGGGTGAGGTGGTCGGCCGCATCGGTCTGCTTGCCCAAGGCCACGCTCACTTCGGCGGCATTGCGCACGGCCGGCAGGTTGTTGTGGTCCTTGAGCAGGATTTCGTTGTACAGGTCGAGCGCCTTCTGGGTCTTGCCCAGGGTCAAGGCGTAGTCGAACTTCACGATGGCGTCATCCGGGAAGGCTTCGTAGCCTTGCTTGAGGAAAGCGGCCCGATAGGGCGAATCGTGTTCCTTGGCGTAGCGATATGCCTTATCAAAGAGGTCGCGATCCTTCTTGTCGAAACGCACCGCGTCGAAATAGGCCTCGTTGGCGGGGCCGGTCTTCTTCATGGAGGCGTAGAGATCGCCCAAGGGTTCCGCCAAAGACTTGTCCGACTTGGCCTGCGCGCTCAGGAACGGCAGGAACGGGGCCATCTTGGCGAAGGCGCCCTTCTTATAGTAGGACTTGATGAGGATGACCTTGCCGCGGGAATAGGTCGGGTGGGTCTTGACCAGGCGCTCGATGCCGGCGATGTTGCCGGAGCGCACGTAGTCGACCTCGGCCATCTGGAAGGCGTAGACCGGGTCCGCGCCCTTGGTGCGGGTCAACCGGACCAAGGCGTCCATCAGGGCCGCCGTATCCTTCTGTTGATCGGCCAAGCGGTGCATGGACTTGAGGGCCACTTCGTCGCCTACGTTGCGGGTCACCCACTCGGAGTATTCCTGCAAGGCGCCTTTGAAGTCCTTGGCCTTTTCCTTTTCCACCGCGAGGATGAGCTGGTAGCCTTTGTACTTGGGATCCACGTTCACGATCTTCTCGACCGTGGCGACATAGCCCTTCTGATCCCCCGAGGCCTTGTAGATGCCGGCCAGGGTCTCGAGCACGTTCAGGTTGTTGGGGTCGGTCTGCAGCCGCGACTCATACAGGCCCTGGGCCTTCTTGGTCTGGCCGGTCTTCATGTAGGCGTCCGCATACATGGCGTCGGTGGTCCCGAGGGTGGGATCACCCTGCAATTGCCAATCGAATTCCTTGGCGGCGTTGGTGAAGTCGCCGTTCAGGTAATAGGCCTGGCCCAGTTTCTTGCGTTCGTCCACGCTCGGGCCGTTGAGGGCCAGGGTCTTGAACAAGGCCAGGTTGGCCTTGACCTCATCCTTGGTGTTCACGCTGCGCACGTAAGCGCGGGCGTAGGTGAGATTGGAAGGCTCCAAGTGATAGGCCCGCGAGTACTTGTCCTCGGCTTCCTTGTCCTTGCGGAGCTTGGTGAGGGTTTCGCCCAACTTGAACCATAGCGAGGCGTTCCCGGGGCTGGTCTTGATCGCGTTGGAAAGCGCTTTTTCCGCGCCTTCGTAGTCGGCCTTGTCGAAGTACAGGTTGCCCAATTCGAGATCATAGCGGGCGCGGGTGGCCGGCTCCAACTGCGTCAGCCTCTCCAGCACCTGGATGTAGATATCCTCTTGTCCGGATTTCTTGGCGACCAGGGGCAACAGGAAGCGCCAGCCGTTGGCGTCCTTGGGATTCTTGTCGAGCCATTCGCGGGCGTGGATGATGGCCATGGAGCTATCCTTCACCGCCAGATCCAATTGGGCCAGACGCATGTAGTACTTCTTGGCGTCCGGATCCACCGCGATGACGCCCTTGATGGCGTCGCGCATCTTCTCCGGGGGCTGGCTGGTGGCCGAGTAGGCCGTCAGGCGGATTTGCTGGACCTGGAGGTCCTTGTCGTTGGTGGTCAGATAGGTGTCCGCGAGTTTTCCGGCCAGGGGCCAATTCTTGGCCTCGCTCATGGCGATGACCGCGTCGCGGTTGCCATCGAGCAGCTTGGGCGACTTGGCGTAGGCATCGGAGAAGAGGCGACCGGCAAGCAGCCAGTTCTTCTTCTTGGCGTAACCGCGGGCGACCAGGGCCTGGAGCTCGGGTTTGGCGCCGGGCTGCAGGGCGAACTTCTCCAGGGCGGCGAAGTTGGCCATCACCTGCTCGTCGCTGACCACGGTCTGCGGCAGCAGGGAGAGGTATTCCTGGTTGGTCGGCTGGTTGCGCACGGCCTTAGAGGCGTATACGTAGGCGCGGTCGCGATCGTTCTCGGCCAGGAAGGACTTGGCCAGCATGAACTGGGCCTCATGGGCGGTGGGGTCGTTCTTGTCGATGGCGAGCAACAATTCGCGCAACTCCGGCCCGCGGTTCTGCGCGGTGAGGAGGGCGATGAGCTTCAATTGCACGGCCTTGTTCTTAGGATCAAGCGCCAGCGCCTTCTGGTACATATCCGCGGCCTTGTCCGGTTGCTTGCCGTCCTCATAGAGGCGCGCGAGCTGGAGCGGATATTCCTTCTTGGTGGGATAGAAGCGCCCGAGCTGCTCGAGATCCTCGATCATGCGGGGCTTGTTGCCGATCTGGGTATGCACGGCCAAGGCCTGTTCCCAGACCTTGGGTTCCTTCGGCTCGATGTTGGTCCACTTATCCAGCAAGGCGGATGCGGCCTGGGTCTGGTTGAGGGCCAGGGCGATGTCCAGGGCCTTTGCCACCACCTTGACGTCGGTTTCCTTCTCAAGGATTTCCTGGTAGATGGCCAGGGCCTTGGGGGTCTTGCCCAGGGTCGCCGCGTAATTGCGCTTGATGTCCATATCTTCCGGGAAGGATTCCGCGCCGATACGGTAGATGTCGGAGAGGTAAGGCGATTTGTTGGCTTCGGAGTACTTGACCACCTTCGCGTAGGTATCCTTATCCTTGTGATCGGCCGCCAGCCAGTCATGGTAGGCGGAATTGGCCATCAGGGTCTTCTTCTGGATGGCATACAGGTCCGCCAAGGGTTCCAGCAGATCCTTGTTGGTCTTGGACTCGGCCAGCAGGAAGCCCTGCAGGGGGATAAGCTTGGCCATGTTATGCGTGCGCAGGTATTCCTTGACCAGGATGGCCTTGCCGGATTTCCACTCGGGATGGGTCTTGACGATGCGCTCTACGCCGGCCACGTTGCCGCTGCGCTTATAGTCCAATTCGGCGAGCTGGAACTTGTAGCCGTTGTCGACCACCTTTTCGCGGTTGAGGCGCACCAAGGCGTCCATCAGCGCGGTGGTATCCCCTACCTGCATGGCCAGCCGATGCTGGGCCTTCACCGAAGCGATGTCGTTGCCGTTGCGGCCGACCCAGGCGGTGTACTGTTCCAGGGCGCCCTTATAATCCTTGGCCTTTTCCTTTTCCTGGGCCAAGGCCAACTGGTAGCCTTTGTACTTGGGATCCACGCTTACGATCTTATCGATGGTGGCGGCGTAGCCGGCGGCATTGGCTTCGGCCTTATAGATGTTGGCGATGGTTTCGAGCATCGCCAGGTTGTTCGGATCATCCTTGAGTCGCGCTTCATATAGGCCGCGGGCCTTGGAAGCCTGGCCCGACTTCATATAGGCGTCCGCGACCATGGGCTCGCTGGTGGCCAGGTTGGGATCGCCCTTGAGCAGCCAATCGAATTCTTTGGCGGCATTGGCGAAGTCGTTGTTCAGGAAGTAGGCCTGCGCGAGCTTCTTACGCTCATCGACGCTGGGCCCGTTGTTGGCCAGCAATTGGAACAAGGGCAGGTTGACCTTGATTTCATCCTTGGTATCCACCGACATGGCGTATGCGCGGGCATACTGCACGTTGGTTCGTTCGATCTGGTAGGCGCGCTGGTACTTCTCGGCCGCATCCTTATCCTTGCGCAACTTGACTTCGGTTTCGCCCAGCTTGAACCAGAGGGAAGCGTTGGCGGGATTGGTCTTGGAGGCGCTCAGCAGGGCTTTTTCGGCGCCGTCGAAATCGCCTTTGGCCAGGTAGAGGTTGCCGAGTTCGAGATCATAACGGCCCTTGTTGGCCGGCTCCAGGGCGGAGAGCTTCTCCAGCACCACGATATAGGTGTCTTCCTGGCCGGGCTTGCGGGCCACCAGGGGAGCGAGGAATCGCCACCCTTCGGCGTTCTTGGGATTCTTGTCGAGGAATTCGCGGGCATGGCCCACGGCGGCGGCGGTGTCCTTGGCCGCCAGGTCGAGCTGGGCCAGCTTCATGGACCATTTCGTCGCGCCATCGGCATCCAGGACGGCCAGGCCCTTGATGGCCTCGCGCAATTTTTCCGGCGGTTTGTTGGTGGCCATGAAGGCGTTGACTTCAATCTCGCGGATGGCGCGATCCTTATCGTCCGTAGCCAGGTACTTCTCCGCCAGCGCTCCCGCCAGCTCGTTATTCTTGGCCATGTAGGTGGTGGTGACCGCATCGCGTTGGCCATCCAGCAGCTTGGGATTCTTGGCGTAGGCTTCGGCGTAAAGGCGCGCGGCCATCAGCACGTTCTTGCGCTTGGCATAGCCCTTGGCGACCAGCGCCTGCAACTCAGGCTTGGCGTTGGGATAGAAGGCGGCCTTTTCCAGCGACGCGAAGTGGGCGTCGACCTGCTCATCGCTTTGCACTACGGCCGGCAACAATCCGATGTATTCCTGATTGTTGGGCTGATTGCGCAGGGCCTTGGCCAGGTAGACGTACGCCTTGTCCTTGTCGCCATCGGCCAGGAAGCCCTTGGCCAATTGGAATTGGGCCTGATGGGCGGTGGCATCGGCATCGTCCATCTTCATAAGCAAAGCCTTGATCTGTTCCTTGTCCCCCTTGGCGGAGTAGAGTTGGAACAGCTTGGCTTGCACGGCCTTGTCCTTGGGATCGGCGGCCATGGCGGCGGAGTAGGTCTCGGCTGCCTTATCGGTCTTCTTCAAGTCCTCGTACAGGGCGGCCAAACGCAGGGTGAGCTTCTTGTCCGCGGGATCGGCGGCATGGGCCGCTTCGAAATACGGGACGGAGGCATCCGCCTGCTTGCCCGCATACAGCAACTCGCCGGTCTTCAGGTTCAAGGCCTTGTCGGCGGGGGCATCCTTCGCCAGCTTCTGGTAGATGGGCAGGGCTTGGGCCAGGTTACCCTTGGCTTCATAGGCCTGGGCCAGGGCCAGGGCTTGCTTGGCGTCTTCCGGGTTCTCCTTGAGCAGGCGCTCCCGGTATTCGATGGCCTTCGGGCTGGTCTTATCCACGAGCGTGATCAACTCGGTGAGCAACGGCGCATCCTTGGGATTCTTCGCCAATTGCAATTCCAGTTTCGGGATCAGCTTGTCCTTCTGCATCGGCGCGCGGTAGTAGTCGATGAGGAAGGACAACGCGTCATCGGCGTCGGGATACTTGGCCAGATAGGCTTCGTATTGGGCCGCGGCCACGGGACGCTGTTTGTTCTCGAGCAGGGTCTTGATGTACTTGCCCCATTCCACGCGGTTGGCGGCCACGTTGGGCATCTTCTGGAAGTATTTCAGGGCCGAGGCGTAGTCCTGCAATTCGAACAAGGACAGGGCCATCATGCGGTTGCCCGTGGCCGAGAGCACCTTGAGCTTACGTAGGTTGTCCACGGCACCGCGGAAATTCCATTGCTTGAAGTGGATGACCGCTTCGGCTTCGACCATGCGGGGATCGGCAACCTTGGCCCGCGCGTTGCGATCGGCGATCTTGCCGAGCACGGCGGCGGTGTCGAGCTGGGTAGGTTGTTCGGCGAGCAGGGCGGTGACCTGGGCCTGGAACTGGCGCTCCTGTTCGGCGGCCAGCTTACGTTCCTCTTCCACCTTGGCGAGGCTGTCGGCCTTGGCTTTCGCCACGCGGGCCGCCTCTTCCTTCGCGAGGCGCGCGGCCTCTTCCTTGGCCAGGCGATCGGCCTCGGCCTTGGCTTTGCGTTCCGCTTCCACGCGGGCCAGGCTGTCGGCGCGGGCCTTGGCTACGCGGGTCGCTTCTTCGCGGGCGATGCGCGCGGCTTCTTCCGCCGCGGCTTTCTTTTCAGCGGCTACGCGGGCCAGGCTATCGACCCGTTCCTTGGCGACGCGGGCGGCTTCCACCCGGGCCAGGCTATCAGCCTTGAGTTTGGCGACGCGGGCAGCCTCGATGGCGGCCTTCCTGGCGGCAACCTCGGCGGCGATACTGTCGGCGCGGACCTTGGCTACACGCGCCGCTTCGACGCGGGCGGTGCTGTCGGCCTTGGCTTTCGCGATGCGGGCGGCTTCGGCAGCGGCCTTGCGCTCGGCCATCACCTGCGCGATGCTATCCGCCTTGGCTTTGGCCACGCGGGCGGCTTCCACCCGGGCCAGGCTATCGGCTTTGATCTTGGCGACGCGCGCGGCTTCCGCGGCGGCTTTGCGTTCCGCCGTCACCTGGGCGATGCTGTCCGCTTTCGCCTTGGCGAGGCGCGCGGCCTCTTCTTTCGCGATGCGGGCGGCTTCCGCCTTCGCCTTGGCATCCGCTTCGGCGGCGGCTTTGCGCTCAGCCATCACTTGGGCCAGGCTGTCGGCGCGCACTTTGGCGATGCGGGCGGCTTCTTCCTTTGCGATGCGGGCGGCTTCAGCCTTCGCCTTGGCATCCGCTTCGGCGGCGGCTTTGCGCTCGGCCATCACCTGGGCAAGGCTATCGGCGCGGACCTTGGCAACGCGGACGGCCTCTTCCTTCGCCAGTCGCTGAGCCTCGGCTTTGGCCTTGGCTTCCGCTTCCGCGGCGGCTTTCCGCTCGGCGGCAACTTGTACCAGGCTGTCTTGGCGATGCTTCAACATGCGCGCGGCGTCTTCCTTGGCGAGCTTGGCGGCTTCCGCCTTGGCCTTGGCTTCCGCCTCCATGGCGGCCTTCTTTTCGGCGGCGGCCTGCGCCATGCTGTCGGCGCGGACCTTGGCGATACGGGCGGCTTCTTCCTTCGCGATGCGTTGGGCTTCGGCCTTGGCCTTGGCTTCCGCTTCCGCGGCGGCTTTTCTCTCGACCGCGACCTGGGCCAGGCTGTCCTGGCGGTGCTTCAGCATGCGCGCGGCGTCTTCCTTCGCCAGCTTGGCGGCTTCGGCCTTGGCCTTGGCTTCGGCTTCGGCTGCGGCCTTGCGCTCGACGGTAACTTGCGCCAGGCTATCCTGGCGGGCTTTGGCAAGTCGCGCGGCTTCTTCCTTGGCCAACTTCGCGGCCTCGGCTTTGGCTGTGGCTTCGGCGGCGGCGGCGGCTTTCTTTTCCGCGGCAACCTGGGCGATACTGTCCTGACGGGCCTTGGCCAAGCGCGCGCCCTCTTCCTTGGCGATGCGGGCGGCTTCCGCCTTGGCGGCCTTGTCGGCCATGGCGCTGGCCAGGCTATCCTGATGCGCCTTGGCCTTGGCTATGGCGGCGGCTTTGCGTTCCGCATCGGCCTGGGCTTTGGCTTCGGCCGCGGCCTTGGCGGCGGCTTCGGCAGCCAGCTTTTTCTCGGCTGCGGAGGCCTCAGCGGCGGCCTTCTTTTCTGCGGCTACCTGGGCGATGCTGTCCTGGCGGACCTTGGCTAGCCGGGCGGCTTCTTCCTTGGCCAGTTTGGCGGCTTCGGCTTTGGCTTGCGCTTCGGCGGCGACGGCGGCTTTCTTCTCGGCTTCCGCAATCGCTTTCGCTTCGGCGGCGGACTTGGCTTCGGCGGCCTTCTGGGCGGCGGCGGCTTCGGCCGCGGCCTTCTTCTCGGCCTGGGTTTGCGCGAGGCTGTCCTGGCGGGCCTTGGCGGTGGCGGCGGCGAGGGCCTTGGCTTCGATGGCAGCCTGCGCGTCCGCGGCTTTCTTGGCGGCGAGCGCGTCCGCGGCCGCTTTCGCATCGGCGGCCTTCTGCGCGAGGGCGGCATCGGCTGCGGCTTTCTTCTCCGCGGCTGCCTGGGCATCGGCGGCCTTTTTGGCGGCGGCGGCATCGGCGGCGGACTTAGCCTGCGCTTCGGCGGCGGCTTTCTTCTCCGCGGCGGCCTGGGCGGCGGCATCGGCCTTGGCGGCCTTATCCGCATCGGCTTTGGCTTTCGCTTCCGCGATGGCGGCAGCTTTGGCATCCGCGGCGGATTTCGCGTCGGCAGCCTTTTGCGCGGCGGCGGCATCGGCCGCGGCCTTCTTCTCGGCGGCGGCCTGGGCGGCGGCATCGGCCTTGGCAACCTTTTCCGCATCTGCTTTGGCTTTCGCTTCCGCGATGGCGGCGGCTTTGGCATCCGCGGCGGATTTCGCGTCGGCAGCCTTTTGCGCGGCGGCGGCATCAGCCGCGGCTTTTTTCTCGGCGGCGGCCAGGGCGGCGGCATCGGCCTTGGCGGCCTTATCCGCATCGGCCTTGGTTTTCGCGTCCGCGGCGGCGGCGGCTTTGGCATCCGCTTGCGCCTTCGCTTCGGCTGCGGCTACGGCCTTGGCATCCGCGGCGGCGGCGGCTTTGGCGTCCGCTTGCGCCTTGGCTTCGGCGGCGGCAGAGGCCTTGGCATCCGCTTGCGCTTTGGCTTCGGCGGCGGCAGTGGCTTTAGCAGCCGCGGCGGCGGCGGCTTTTTCAGCTGCCGAGGGACCGGTGGGGACAACCGGAGCTGCGGGAGCGGCGGGAGTCGCGGCTGCGACCGGGGCGGCGGGAGCAGCGGCCGGGCCTTTGCCCAGGGCGGCGCTGGCCTTCTCGAGCTTGGCGCGTTCTCCGGCGTTGTCCGTGAAGAGGATGGCCTTCTTGTACGACTCGCGGGCGGCGGCGGGATCGACTTTGGCCTGGGCATTGGCGAGCCCGGTCCAGTATTCCGCGCTCTCGGGGCTCGACTTGACCAACTCCTGGAATACGCCTGCGGCTTTGGCGTAATCGCCGGTCTTGTTGTAAGCGCGAGCCAGCTTGGCGGTGTAGGCAGGATCGAAATTCGGCAACTTGCGCAAATCCTCGAGGACGGCGATGTAGTCATTGACCATCTTCTCGCGGCCGGCCGCCTCAATGAGGGTCAGATACTTGATGCCGGTTACCATGTCCTGCTTGTTCAGGTTGAACAGCTTCTTGACGACGGGAAGTTCTTCATCCTGTCGGCCTGCCCCTTCCAAGGCGTTGGAATACCCGAGCAGGATGGAGTATTCGTTGGGTTTGAGTTCGGAGGCTTTCTTGTAAGGATCGACCGCTTTCGCGAACTCGCCGGATTCGACGTAGGCGGCGCCGAGCAGGGCCTGGGCATCCGCGTAATCGGGCTTCAGCTTAAGGGCTTCCTGGAGGGATCCGATGGCTTCGTCCACGGCTCCTTCCTGGTACATCTCATTGGCTCGCTTGAACCATTCTTCCGCCGTCTTCGGACCCTGCGCGTGCCCGGCACCGGCCAGGGCCAATACCAGGGCCAGGGCGAGGGAAGCTTGCGCAACCGATCGCCGGGGGCGGAGGAAGGAAGGTTTGCGGTTGAAGGAAAAGTTTGACATGGTATCTCCAACAATGAGAAATCGTCATCAACCTGATTTTTTTAACCCAACAAAACAGGCGAAGGGTTCGCCTGCCCCCAAGGTCGGCCGATCGCTGCGAAATAAGTGCCTGCGATCGGTCCAAGTCCCCGGCAAGAAAGGATTTCCGGAAACCCTAGCAAAGATAGATAAAACTGCTTCGTGGGAAGAAAAACGGGAGCGGATGGTTTCGTTCCGATTAGGTTCCGGAGGCCATTCCCAAAGGGCGGGAACTTAGCAGTGCTCCCAAGGAAAGGAGAGTGTCCGAGCTATGCCGTCCAGCCCCAATCCCCACTGTACCAGACGGTCCACACCCATGGCGACACCGGCGCATGCGGGCAGTCCAAGCTGTAAATCGGCCAATAGAGCCGGGTCCTTGGGAAGTACCGGCTTGCCCCGGGATAGACGTTTGGCGTTCTCGGCGTCGAATCTGCGATCGTACTCGTCCGGGTCGGCCAGTTCCAGATACCCGTTGCCGAGCTCGGCCCCGCCGCCGTAGGCTTCAAAGCGCTCGGCCACCCCTGGGTCTTGGGCCAAGATCCGCGCCTGGGCCGCTTGTTCCGAAGGGAAACCATGGACCAGGGTCAACTGTTCCGGGTCGAAACCGGGTTCGATGATATGGGCCATGACAAAGTCGAGCAAGTCCGTTTTGGCGGGAAGATCGGCCGTGTCAGGCAGTTTGCCGTACAGGGAAGGATGGGAAAGCAGAGCTTCGCGATCGAGCGCGATGGGATCAAGGCCAAGGGCCGCAACCCAGGCCTGGCGATAAGTCAGGCGGCGGCTGGGCGCATTCGGCCGGAAGAGGCGACAGACGAGTTCAACTTCATCCATCAGATCGGATAGGGAGAATCCCTTGCGGTACCATTCCAGCATGCTGAATTCCGGATTGTGGCGGGCGCCGCTTTCACCATTGCGGAACGCTTTGCAAATCTGATAGATGTCCGGGAAACCGCGGCAAAGCAAGCGCTTCATATGCGGCTCGGGGGAACTTTGCAGGTAGAAGGTGCCGTCGCCCTTTTCCGATTCGGAGCCGGGGAACCCTGAGTTCGCTCCCGGGAAACCTAAGGCGTGGAAGCGGGAGGAGAAAACGTCGATGTGGCAATCGAGGGAGATGCCGCGGGAAAGCGCCGGGGTTTCCACCTCCAGCACTCCGCGTTCATGGAAGAAAGCGCGGAGTCGGCGCAGCGCATCCGCCCGATAGCGGAGCGCCGTGAGGTCGGGGCTACTTCGCCCGCTCAACGTACTCGCCGGTGCGGGTGTCGACCTTGACCTTGTCGCCGGTGCCGATGAACAGGGGAATCTGGATTTCCGCGCCGGTCTGCACCGTAGCGGCCTTGGTCACGTTGTTCGAGGTATCGCCCTTTACGGCGGGCTCGGTGTAGGTGATGACGAGATCCATGAATACCGGAGGCGTCACCGAGATGGCCTTATCGCCCCAGAAGGAGATATCGCACTCGGTATTCTCAAGCAGCCATTTCTCGGCGCCGTCCATCGACTCCTTGTCGATCTCCACTTGCTCGTAGGACTTGGTGTCCATGAAGGTGTAGTTGATGCCGTCGGTGTAGAGGAACTGCATGGTGGTATTGGTGATGTCGGCTTCCTCGAAGGTATCGCCCGACTTGAAGGTCTTTTCCAACTGCCGGCCCGTGATGAGGTTCTTGAGCCGAACACGGTTGAAAGCCTGGCCTTTGCCGGGCTTCACGAACTCGTTCTCGACGATCATGCATGGTTGGGCGTCCAGCATGATTTTCATGCGCTTCCTGAACTCGTTCGTGCTTACCATGCCCATGATGCCGGCCTCCGGTATGTAATGGCTATATTCAATGTTGCCTGAATCGCGAGACAGCAATGGGTTCGCGATGCGAATCCGATAGCTACAAGCCTCGAAATTGGGCCCAGAATTATAGAAAAACCATGGCAACCGTCCCAGCAGCCCGCCCCCCGTTAGCCGCGCTACCGGAAGCCAATACCTGGCAAAAAGACATGCAGACGGCCTTCCGCCGCCTGGATCCCCTGCTCCGCTACCTGGAATTGGACCCCGCAGGGGCCCCCGAAGCGCTGGCGGCCGATCCGGACTTCCCCATCCTGGTCCCCCTCGCCTTCGCCGCCCTCATGGGCAAAGGCGACTGGCACGATCCCCTGCTGGCCCAGGTCCTGCCCCTGGCCCGCGAAACCCTTCCCACGGCCGGCTTCACTTCCGATGCGGTAGGCGACCTGCCCGCCCAGGTGGTGCCGGGACTCTTGCACAAGTACGCCTCGCGCGCCTTGCTGATGGTTTCGCATCAATGCGCTGTCCACTGCCGCTATTGCTTCCGCCGCGAATTCCCCTACGGCGATCTGCCGCGAGGCAAAGAGGATTGGGATCGCGCCTGGGAATACCTGGCCACGGCCGAAGGCGTGGACGAAATCCTGTTCAGCGGAGGCGATCCGCTTTTCCTGGACAACCGCCGCCTGGAAAAGATCCTCGCGAGCGCTGGCGCGCTTCCCGCCATCCGCACCTTGCGTTTCCATACGCGCTTGCCCGTGGTACTTCCCAGCCGCATCGAACCCGGTCTGCTGGAATTGCTGCGGTCCGCGGCGGCGGATCGTTCCATCGTGATGGTCATCCATGCCAATCATGCGCGGGAACTGGGAGCGGAATGCACCGACGCGCTCGCGGCGTTGCGGAACGCGGGTGCGCTCTTGCTGAACCAAGCCGTCCTGCTGAAGGGTATCAATGACGACGCGGAAACCCTCGCGGATCTTTCCCGCGCCCTGATCGCGCGCGGCGTGCTGCCGTACTATCTGCACCAATTGGACAAGGTGCAGGGCACCGCGCATTTCGAAACCACGGAAGCGCGCGGTAATGAACTGATTGCGGAACTGCGGGGGAAACTTCCCGGTTACGCCGTTCCCCGTTACGTGCGCGAAATCGCCGGCGCGCCCCACAAGACCCCCCTATCCGCCTGATCCGCATCGGTCGGATATCCTTCTGACCGGTTACTTGGGGAATTCCAATTTCCGCCCCAAAACCCGGTAGTCCACGGGACAACGCTTTCCGGTATTCGGGCAGAAATCACTTACCCTTCCTCCCTGTCCCGCCTTATCCTAGAAACCATGCAGGCTACCCTCGCCGTCTCCCTTTTCCTGCTCGCGACCGCCTTCGCCGCCGGGCCCCGGGCCGACGAAGCTCCGGCCCCGCACGGCACCTTGCTGCTGCTGCATTACCAGTGGAAGCACGATACCCTGACCTTGGTGGAAAGCCAACGCGTGGCCGCCGCGGTGAAAGTGCGCCGCTCCTCGCGCCTGCCCGTCGCGCCCAAGCCTTCTTGGGTCGATGACGCCCCCCGCTCGCCTTTCAGTTATGAACTGCTGGGGGCGCAAGGCAATCCCATCGCGCTGCGCTACCTCGAGGATCCCGGCGTCAAGCACGTGGAGTGGCAGGGCAAGGGCGACGCCACCCTGCGCCGCGAAGAGCATCGCGTCGATTCCGCGGATATATTCCTGCGCGTACCCGAGGTGGAAGCCAAGACCATCCGCTTTTTCCGTAATGCCCCGGCCATCGGACCGGCGCTTCCCGCGGGTAAGGTTCCCGGCGCTGCGCCCAAGTCCGGCGTCGCCCAAGGACCCACGGCCCCGGCATCCCGCGCCCTCTTGGCGGAATTCCCACTGGAATGACCATGGCCACCCGCACGCGTACCACCCTCTTGCTGAGCGCCTTCCTGGCCGCGGGCGCGACCGCGCAGGTGACCCAGGAATTGATCAAGATCCAGGAGACGGGACCGCGCGACAAGCGCGTCAACATGGTCATTATCGGGGACGGCTACACCGCGCTGGAGAAGGCCAAGTTCCAATCCCACCTGCAGATGATCGCGGATGCGGTGCTCAAGGCGCCTCCGCTGACGGCCTACGCCAGCTACTTCAACATCTATGCCATCTTCGTCCCCTCCAACCAATCGGGCGCGGATGATCCTTCCCGGGGTATCACGCGGGATACCTACTTCGGGGCCCATTACAGCGGGCGGCTGCTGACCATCAATGACCGTACCGGCATCGCCCTCATCGACAAGCTCGTTCCCGAGGCGGATATGCATTTCGCCGTCGTGAACGACGAGACCTACGGCGGATCGGGCGGACAGGTGGCCGTAGCCAACTTTGCCGACCCGGAGATCATCGCGCATGAGGCGCAGCATACCTTCTCCGCCCTCGGGGATGAATACGACTACGCCGGCACCTCGCCCTTCGAAGCGCCCAATACCACCCGCTCCAATACCCGCGCCACCGTGCGCTGGTCCCACTGGGTTGAGCAAAGCACCCCCATCCCCACCCCGGAAACGCAAACCTACGCCAAGCTGCCGGGCGTGTTCGAGGGTGCGGCATATAATCCGGTGGGCTGGTTCCGCCCCAAGCAGAATTGCCGCATGCGCGAAAACAACATCCCCTTCTGCGAAGTGTGCATGGAAGCCATCATCCTCCACGTATACGACGCGGTATCGCCGCTGGATTCGGCCCTCCCCAAGCCCGGCGCCGTCGCTGCATTCATGAACGAGGCTCCGGCGCTGCGCGTGGTCGCCAAGAAACCCGTGGACCATGAACTGTCCATCAGCTGGATGGTGGATGGCGTGGCCGCCACGGACGTCAAAGGCCCGGTCTTCACCAAGGTCCTGGCCCCAGGCAAGCACACCGTGATCGCGCGGGTGGCTGATACCACCCATCTGGTCCGCTTGGATCCCAAGGCCCTGCTTTCCGATACCGCGGCCTGGCAGGTTACCGTATCATCATCGGTACGCACTGCGCCCTTGGTCAGGGCGGCCGCGCCCGCGTTGTTGCGGGCCGATGCGCATCAGCTGTGGCTGCAAGCCGAGCCCCGCGTCGCCTACCGCCTGCGCCTGACCGGTTCGGATGGCCGTGTGGTTGAAGAACGGCGCGAGATCGCCCCTGCGGGCAGCTTCCGCCTGGGCTGGCGTCAATCGCTGCAACCCGGGGTCTACCTCGCCGAGCTGGAACAAGGCAAGCTGGGCGCTTCGCGCCTCTTCATCATCGGCCGCTGAAGCGGTCGGTCCCTTCAGAAATTGTTGCTGACGCTCAGGTGGATGAATCCGTCCGCGGGGGCGCGATCGGGATTCAGGGCGTAGCTGATGCCGAAGGTCCAATCCTTGCTGCCCGATTCCAGGCCCGCTCCGTAGCCGATTACGCGCCGCCACCTGATATCCCCGCCCAGGCGGTTGATAAGTCCCGGCACTACGAACAGCGAGGCCCGGCTGCCCGGTGCCAGCAGGAATTGCAATTCCAGGTTGGCGTAGGCGTAAGCATCGGTGAGGAATTCGCGCTCGCGGAATCCGCGGATGGTATTGGCGCCGCCCAACGCGAACAGCTCGCCGCGATCGGCCTTGCTGTCCAAAGGCCAATCGCCGCCGGCCGAAACCAGGGTATGCAATACCCAGCGACCCAGATTGGCCCACAGCGCGAAGTCGTCCACGCTTTGCACCAGATAGTAGGCCGAGTCGCCTTGATCCCGATGCACCCCGTTCACGCGCAGGGAGTAGCGCGCGCCGTTGAGGGTGGCAGGGACTCGATCGCGGGCATCGTATTGGAAACCGAGTCCGGCGATATCGGCCTCGGAGCGCGTGGCCGCGGCGAAGTCATGGTTGAATTGCCGTCCCAGATCCACGAGGAAACGGGAATGGAAATCGAGATCCTGGAAGAAGGTGAGATCGGCGCGTAATTCGTCGTAGACGGAATCCTCGATGGAAGCCGCGAGGTTGAGGCGCGCACCCACGCGGGAAGACAGGATCCACGGTTCGGTATAGGCCAAGCGCGCGTCCTTGCTGTCCACGCCTGCGCCGGTCTGTTTGCTGTCGAAGGTGAAGTCAAGATCCCGGGCGGTCCCGCGCAGGTTGATGAGATGGATATCCATGAACCCGTTCAAGCCGTCCCCTCCCTTTTTCTCGGAATCATACCCAAGGATCCCGCTCAAGCGGTTGCCCTTGAGATCCGAGAGGACCAGGCTGGGATACAGGAGGTTGCGGGTGGAATCGCGGAACAACCCGGCGGGGACCACGGTTTCATAATAACCGGTGCGCGCCAGCTTGCCTTCCGCCAACCGCAAGCGCGCTTCGCTGTAGTCTTCGCCGAATTTCAGGAGGGAAAGGCGATCGAGGGTTTCCGCCGAGGTACGGCTCCCCGATGATTTGTAGCCGCCGAACTTGTATCCCGATCCCGACTCGATCGCCACCAGCACATCGGCCACAGGCGTATCGCCGCGCACGAAGAAATCCAGCGAGACGTTCGCGAACGGGAATCCGTGATCGAGCAACCAGGATCGCGTCCGGGTTCCGATAGCTTCCAGGTTCTCCGCGCGGGCCGGCTCCCCGGAGAATGCCGCGAGACCCATGCTTTCCGCGGTAAAACCGGGACCGCTGTGGATCGCGATGCGGCCCAAGTTGAAGATCGGTCCCGGCACCAGGTGTCCGGCCTCATCCCGCGCCGCGCGCAGATGGCCCTGGGCCATGAGCAAGGCGAGGGAGTCCGCGGTCGGCTTTGCGTCCATGCCGGAAGCGACGGTTTGCGCCGTAGCCCCGGTGGCGAATACCCAGAGGGCCAAAACCATCCCTATCAGGCGCGTGCCACCCATCAGAACACCGCTCTCGCTTCGGCGGTCATTTTCTGCACCAGCCGGTTTCCGTCCGGTTCCAAGCGCGCCACGTAGTCGAAGTTCAGGTAGATGTTGGCCCCCACCTGGAAATTCGCGTTGGCTTCCATACGATGGGTAAGCCCTTTGGAAAAATCCCCCGTAGAATAGAAGCCGCCTTCGCCCTGGCCCCAGAAATAGATAACGCCGTATTCGACGAAGGCCCGGCCGTTGTACAACGAAGTCTTCTCCAGTTTCAAGGCGGGCTTTACCCCCTGCAAATCGACATCACCGGTCACCGAACTCCCGTGGATGAGAAGGTATTGCGACCGTCCCTCGGCCAGGAAGGCATGCGGCAGCTTGCGTGTCAGGCGCCCCCCGTATAACTGGTTGCGCGTATCTGATTCCGATGCGGCCGTTTGCCCAGTACGCGATCGATTCTCGTAGGCTTGCTCCAGGAACCATTCCCAATCCTCTCCGGCTTCGCGGCGGTAATCGGCCCGCTGATCCCACAACCGTTCGCTGTAGGTCAAAACTCCCGCTGCATGCCCATAAGAGCGATCGAAGTAGAAATTCGACCCTTGCCGTCCGTCCGGCGCCTTCCAATGCAGGGCCGGGGAGTAGCGCGCCCGGCCGCTGCGCACGCCCTGTATCTGATCATCCGTGAACAACGGCAGCAGTCCCGGGCTGTCGCTGGTATCCTGATCATCGAAAGCCATATCCAAGGTAAGTTCGACGTCGGCTAGTACGCCGGTTACCGGGAAAGGAAAACGCGCCGGGGTCAATTCCAGGTTGGCGGTCCAGGACAGATCCTGGTAGGGCTTCGAGCCCACCGTGGTATCGCGCTTGAGACCGATGAGGACGAAGTCGCCGTTTCCGGTTTCGATATGATGGTAAGCGGAATCGGAAGTCCTGATGTAATCTCCTCTCCCTTTGAGCTCGCGGTAATCTTCGATCAGCGGGAATTCCGCCGTCTGGCTCACGCGGTACGCTGAGAGGAAGCCGTACCCCTTGCGCGCATCGGCCAAATGGTTGTTCCATTCCGCCTGGTGGAAATCGCTTTCCTCGGGAAGGTTCGCGTAGGCCCCGGCGCCGTCCAAGCGCCACAGACGATGGTTGCGGAAGCTATAGAATGCATCCGTCGACCACGGGCCCCATCCGAGCAAGGAGGCTTTCTGGGTGAACCCCCAATCCCGCACCGAATCCTGCAGATCGGGAAGCGTACCGTTGAAGTCGGAGCGTTGCGAAAGCACCGAGACGCCGGAGGCGAGCGTGAGCCGGTCCCAAATCGGCGCAGTGGCGATCTGGAACTCCGGTTCCTGTTTCTCGCTGTGCGCCAGCGCGCCGCCCGGAACGCGCGTCAGCCACTCATTGCGCGTCCAGGCCACGGAAGGCATCAGGCCCCCGGCCTCCATGCCCGCATGGCCGAACTGCCGGTAATTGTCGCGGCGATCGGGCGAACGCGCAAGCTTGGCTTCGCTTCCCGATTCCAGGAACAACTTGTCGCCGCCCAGCCGCGCGGATACGCCGCCGCGCCGCGAGATGCTCCCCTCCGCAGCTCGGAGACTGCCAGCATCCACGGCGGAATCGGCATCGGCCCGCCCCAACTCGCCGGCCACCGAAAGGAACGAGAAGGGCTTCTCCTGCAACCTGGCCCGGTTGGCCATGAACCCTCGGCGGGCCACGCGCGCATCCAGGTTCCAGGTTTCCTGGAATCCGCGCGGCTCGATCAATTGCTTGAAGGATTCAAAATCCTCCGATCGCAGTTCATGTTCCAGGGTCAGCTCGCTGCTGCCGATACCGCCCTTGTCGAAGGGCCGCCCCAGGGTATGCGATCCCAGGTAACGCGTAGAATACCCCAGGTTATCCCCGTCGTCGCGTTCGGAGTAAAGGTTGCGATCGAATTGGGAAAGGATAAGGGCGGCATGGCCGTCGTAGCCGGCCAGCTTGAGTCCCAGATCGGCGGCTGCGGCGGATTGGCGATGGGGCATCGCCACCGGGCGTCCCAGGGTATCCAGGTAGGTCGAGTCCCCCAGGCCTTGGAAGCGACGCAACAGGGCCGTATCCGGGGAAAGCGACAAGGGCCGATCCTTGTCCTCGTTCTCGGTGATGGCGCGCAAAGACCAGGTAAGCGCCCCCGAGCTGTCGCGCACCTCGCCGGCCGTAAGGCTGCGGGGAAAGTCCTGCTCGGTATATTGGTATTCGGCCGCGAACAGGTTTTCGCCGGTTACCACCAACGGGAGCAGGAAATCGAGGCGGCCCTCGGCATAGTCGATGGTATAGTCCGTGCCCCGCTTCAAGGGTGTCCCGTTCCGCCACACCCTTTCCGTTCCCGCCAGCACCGTGATGAATTGGCGGCCGTCCCGGCCGCGCAGGTAATAGCCCCGTTGTTTGCCGTCCACGCCGCGCAGGGTATCGCTCTGATACTGGCCCGAGCTCACCGACCAGGAACCGCGCAAGGCGTACCCGTTGCGCCGGTACGATCCGTCCACGCCTTCCACCTTGGCCGTGAAGCGGTCCTCTCCCGCCACGCCGTATTCCATCAGGTAATTGCCCAGTACGTAAGCGTAACGGCTTCCGTACACCTTCATGTATTTGGTATCGACTTCCTTCAAGGTGGCGGTATTGCCTTCGGGTTGGATAGGTACGTTTTGATCGGACAATTGGCCTTCCACGAAAACGTCCTCGGCCACTTGGCCGTCCAGGTTCAGGAACAGGGATGCGTCCAGACCCAGACCCCCTCCGCTCCCGACCGTCACCGCCATGGATTTGCTGCCGGAATAATTCAGGCGGTAGCGGCCATAGCCGGTATCCGCCGCCGCCAGCGAAAGCTCAGCGCCGTTCTGCCAGACGCTGTCCAAAGCCCCGCTGCGGTAAACAGGAATCGCGTCCAACCGGTACAGTCCGGGAATGGGCCTGGGAAGCAAGGGAGTATAGGCCCGCTCCAGGCAAACGCTATCGCCAGGCGTAACGGCGGCCGCGAACACCACCAGCGAATCGCCCGGAGGCAGGCGGTAGTCCTGATCGAGGAGCAAGGGCTGGCCGTTGCGTAAGAGCCGCAACCGGCGCGGGGATCCCAAGCCGCTTTCGGGGCGTAGGCTATCCGGCGACAACCAAGGACCCTTGCGGGGCGCGGCGGCGGATGCGGAATCGGCGGGAGCGCCCGCCATGCACGCGCGCGACCATAGCCAGCCGGGTTCGGCCGGAGATGGGGCCTGTGGCTGCGCGGAACCCGGCCCGGCCGCGGCCAGTGCCAGGGCCAGGAGCGAAACCACGGCTCCCGTAACCGATATGTTACTTAGACGGCGCAGCTTCCGTTTCCCCGGGGCAGGTGGAAGGCTGCCCCTTGGCCGGCTGCAGACAGACGGCCGGCGACGCGCAAGCCGGGCCGCCGTCCAGCAACAACATCCATTCCCCCGGGACCGCGGCAGCCACGGGCCGCATCCCCGCACCGACGCCGGCCGAAGGCCAGGGTCCGATGGGATTGAAGTAGGCATCGAAGCATTGCCCATTCCCCTGGGGCCGCAGGCAGCAGGGCGAGCTGAAGAAGGGTTCCCATAGGCACGACTCCAAGCCCACCGGCAAGCGCACGGAATTCTTCAGGCGCCAATCGCCGCCGCCCGCCGCGCGCAGCTCGGTATACTGCCAGGCTTTGCCTTCGGCCAAGTCCAAGAAGGAAAAGGTTCCGTCCCGGGTCCAGAAAACCTGAAAGGCTTCCAGGTTGCGTTCGCGGATTTCCGCGGGCAGGGGGATGCCGGAGAGGAATTGGGCATTGCTGTCGTACAACCCTAAGCGTTTGCCCGCGCGATCGAGCAGGAAGAAATTCCCGCTGGGACCCCACGCGGCTTGCATGGGGGAAAAGGGCCGGCTGGGGGCGGGCAGGGCCAGCCATCCCGATTTCCCGGGCCACCCCGCGCGCAGGCTGTCGACCGCGCGGCAAAGTCCGGAGCTATCGGACGCGCTTTCCTTGAGGGGAAGCTTGCGATAGCGCGCCTGGGTGAAATCGAAGGCGAAGAGATTGCGTCCGCTGGGGAGGAGGGCGTCGAAGGGAATGCCCGCAGCCGTATCCTCCGGCTTACGACCGACCGGGGCGCAGGCGGTAAGCAAGGCGAGCAAGGCGAAACCGATTCTTACCATGCGTCGTCCCATTCTACCCGCGCTCCGATCGCAACATTGTGGCCAATCCATCCGACGCCCGCAAGGCGAAATCCCTTATGATTGATGTCTCCAGGCTTTCAGGTAACCTGGCTGCGCAATTTCCGCGCAGTCTCCGCGCAGGTTGCGCAGCGACCCTTGCGCGAGGTGCGCAAGGCCTTGCGCACGACCCGTTGGAAACCCGGAAAATCCGCTTGAATACGCTGAAAATGCGGAAAAAGCGATGTGGCACACCCGTTGCTTTAACCTAGTCTCATGATGAACACGACGCTCTCCAACCAGACCGAAACTAAGACCACCGCCCGTCAGGCGAAAACCCTCGACTCGGAAGCCTTCCGTAGCATGTATGAGACCCATTACCAATTGGTCCATCGCGTGTGCTACAGATATACCAAAAACCGGGAAGAGGCGGACGACCTGTCCCAGGAGATCTTCCTGAAGGTCCATGGCAGCTTCGCGAGCTTCGAAGGCAACTCCCAGCCTTCCACCTGGCTCTACCGCGTGGCCACCAACCATTGCCTGGATCACTTGCGCTGGAAGAAGCGCCAGGCGGATCTCATGGTCGGCTACGGCGACGATCTCGCCAGCAGCCGGGTTCCGGAAACCTCGCCGGACAATCCCGCCAAGCGCCTGTTCCGCCGCCTGCTCGAAGGCCTGGACGAGGCCAACCGCCAGGTCGTGTTCCTCCGCTTCGAAGTGGGCCTGACGCACGAAGAGATCGCCGAAATCTGCGGCGTCTCCCGCGTCGCAATCACCAAGCGGCTGGCCAAGTTCCAGTCCAAGGTGGCCTTGCTCAAATCCGAACTCTCCGATTCCTTAGACGTCCTGAGCCGCGACGCCGGCTGCCGCACCGTCAGCTCCGAAGATTGCGATGACTAACCGCCGCATCCAAGACCCAGGAAGGCGAGGAGCGAGGCCGAGCGAGAAGCCCGCGGGCAAGGCGCGCGAGGAAGCGATACGAATGTATCGCGACTGAGCGGAACGCAGCCCCCGGGCTTCGCAGCCGGCCGCAGCAAACATAAGCGGACATGGCCCCTCGCCCCTGTCTAACCAGGGTACCCGCGCTGGGGGGCCATGTTCCGCAGACCTGTACCGGATTGCTTCGCCGGGCCCCGATTAGAGATCTTTCGTTTTACCCCCCTCTAACACGCGTAACCAGCCGCCGGCTTCCAACCCGCCTCCGCCCTTGTGAACCCCGGAATCCGTTTCCGCTACGCAAACCCGTGTAACCTGGCCGTTAACGCGCCCGTATCCGGACCGGTTGCACCCCCCTCACGAGCATATCTTCCAAGTAAGGGTGAAAGAAGCCGCCCGCAAGCCAATCAATCCCTCGGAGAGATACTTATGCCCATGTCATCCATCACCAACGCCTTGAAGTTAACGCGGACCCCCAAGAATTTGGACTATCTGAACATGCCGCTGCATACGCGCCAGCGCGAACTGAAAACCGAACTCACGAACGCGAAGACCGAGATGGGCCGCCTGAACCCGAATTCCATCAAGACCTCGTCGAGCGGCAAGATGACGGCCGTGACCAACCTTTCGCACCGTAAGATCGATGATCCGCTGGCCTACAATCGTACCTGCATCCGCTATGAGCAAGCCAACCATTCGCTGAACATGTTCAACAAGGAGAACAAGGCGGGGCTCAAGGCCGAGTTGCGCGGTGAAGCATCGGTAACAACCTCGGGACGTTCGTCGTCCGAAGGCCGCCCCACGGATATTGCCGGCCACGGCACTCTCGCCAGCCGTCCGGTAAGTTGGGAATCGGGTGATGATGCGGCCTATATGGGACGTAATCTCCATCCCGACGCGCGG
>JAHFCH010000224.1 GCA_023249635.1 Fibrobacterota bacterium | reverse complement strand
GCCGAAGACGTCCTGGAAACGGGGACGCCCGCGATGCAGTATTGGGTCTGTTACGCCCGGCTCAAAGCAGCCTCGACGGCGCGGGCTTTCGACGCAGGGCGTTGCTTCCCGTTTCCAGGACTTTTCCGCTCGTAACGCGCCGGGTACGGCCCCCCGGGCCCGGCCAGCCCAGCCTGCGCCGGCTCCGCGCCCTGGTGGCGATGAGGGTCGCGCGCGTGAGACCGAGAGCGGGGAAGCACGGCTTCCGCACGACTTCTCGTATTGTGGATCTGTGGGACCTCAGGAGAGTGGCGTCGACGGCATTCCGTTGATGAGCGTGGTGTGGCCGCAGCGATTCGATTACGATGACAAATCGTGGTGGCTGGGTTGCCGTGGGTGGAAGTTGGGGCCGAAGTAGGATTCAGTGCCAGGGTTCCTCTCCGGAATCTCCGTGCCCTTTCCCGGGGGCCCCCCCGAATGCGCCCTTCGGAGTGAGGGTGGGGCTGGGCGCGGGGGCGGCGAGTTGCGCGCGCCCGAGGTCCGGGGAAGGCATGGGTCTAACCTCGTCGATTGCCCGCGCCCACCAGGCGTCCCCGCCGGGCGTGAAAGACCCAATCCTGAATTGCGGGCATGCCTTTCCCGGGCCGAGAATGACCGCGTAATCGACAAGCAAGCTCCGAGCCGCCCCCGTGCCCAGCCCCACCCGCAGACCGGGGCATTCGCGGCAACCCCCAGGTAGCGCCAGTGGAAGCTTGAGAGTGCGCCCGAGGCGCCCAAACTCTTGCATTTTTTCGACCGATTTCATACTTTTCCCCTTCCCAAGAAGTACGGAACCTTTAGCCAAGACACCAGGATGCAGGACTTTTTCGGCAAGAAGAATTATCTGGGTCTCCTTATCGGAGTCGTCCTATTGGCGATCGGTTTTTATCTCTTGGGGCGGGGGCCGGCGGATAACAAGCTTGCCTTGAACGTAGCGCCCTTCATCCTCATCTTCACCTTCGCGGTGGTCCTCCCCGTCAGCATCCTGATGGGAGGGAAAAAGGAAGAGAAGAAATAGGCGGGCGTTTAGCTCAGTTGGTTTAGAGCATCTGCTTTACACGCAGAGGGTCGGGGGTTCAAGTCCCTCAACGCCCACCAACTATCACGGAGTGGTAGCTCAATTGGTTAGAGTACTAGCCTGTCACGCTAGGGGTTGCGGGTTCAAGTCCCGTCCATTCCGCCACTGACCCGCCCCGGGCCGGCACTTCCGCAAGGAAGATGCCGAGCCCGGGGACAGGGTTGGATCGCCTTTCTTCTCTCCCTCATTCCCCAATAACTATTTTCCGGTAGACATGAAAAAATGCCTGTTGCCTCCCCAGGAGTTACATCTCCTGGAGAATCTGGAAAGCGTTGACCCCTTTGCCGTTCTGGGGTACCACCATGTGGTGGTGAATCGGCAAACTTGCGGCATCATCCGCGTGTTCAATCCGCAATTCAAGAAGGTTGAGATTGTTTGGGACGATGGTGGGCCGCAAAGCGGCCTTGCGGAGTGTGAATACGCCTCGGGGAGCGGCCTGTTCGAGTGCCTGTTCCCGAACCGGCTGGAGTTCTTTCCGTACCGCATCCGCGCGACCTGGCATTCGGGCCAAGTGCATGAATACGAGGATCCGTATTCGATTTTGCCGGTGCTTAGCGATTATGACGTGTTCCTGTTCGGTAAGGGAACCCATTACCAGATTTGGAAGAAGCTGGGCGCCAACCTGACGCGCCATCAGGGATATTCCGGGGCTCATTTCGCGGTGTGGGCGCCGAACGCCAAAGGCGTCGCGGTAATCGGCGACTTCAACGGGTGGAACGGCCGTAGCCACATGCTGCGCAAGCTTTCTTTCTCGGGCATCTGGGAGATTTTCATCCCGAACCTGAGCCACGGGGCGGCGTATAAATTCCTGATCCACACCCTGGGTGGCGCCAAAGTGGAGAAGATGGATCCGTACGGCAAGGAGGCCGAATTGCGGCCGCGTACGGCGGGCATCCTCGCCAATCCGGAACCTTACCTGTGGGGCGATCAGGCTTGGGCGGCCCAACGCGCCCATGCGCACCGGGACAACCGGCCAATATCGATTTACGAAGCCCATCTCGGTTCGTGGCAGAAGACCCCGGGTCGGGAATCCGGATTCCTGAGCTACGAGGAGTTGGCGGACCGGCTGATTCCTTACGTGAAGGGCATGGGATACACCCATTTGGAATTGATGCCGGTGCAGGAGCATCCCCTGGACGAGAGCTGGGGCTACCAGGTAATCGGCTACTACGCACCGACCAAACGCTTCGGTAATCCCGATGGCTTTCGTCGCTTCGTGGACAAATGCCATCAGGCGGGTTTGGGGGTGATCCTGGACTGGGTGCCGGCGCATTTTCCTTCGGACCTGCATGGCCTGGATTTCTTCGACGGTACTTCCCTCTTCGCGCATGAGGATCCTCGCAAAGGCAGCCATCCCCAATGGGGCACGCGCATCTTCAATTATTCGCGCCATGAGGTGAGCAATTTCCTGATCGCGAACGCGTTGTATTGGATGGAGGAATTCCACGTGGACGGCCTGCGTGTGGACGCGGTGGCCTCCATGCTGTACCTGGATTATGCCCGCGAGAACGGGGCCTGGATCCCCAATCCGGACGGGAGCAACACCAACCACGAGGCGGTCGAGTTCCTGAAGCATTTGAATTCGGTGGTGGCGCAACACTTTCCCGACAGCCTGATGATCGCGGAAGAGAGCTCGGCGTTCCCGGGGGTGACCCATCCGCTTGATCAGGGCGGGCTGGGTTTCCATTACAAGTGGAACCTGGGTTGGATGAACGATTTCCTCTCCTACCTATCCAAGGATCCGGTATTCCGCCGCTACCACCAGGGGCTGCTGACCTTCGAAATGTCCTATGCCTTTTCGGAGCGGTTCACCTTGGTGCTGTCCCACGACGAGGTGGTGCACGGCAAGGGATCCCTGCCCAACAAGATGCCCGGGGACGAGTGGCAGAAGTTCGCCAACGTGCGCACCGCCTTCGCCTACCTGTTCGCGCATCCCGGTAAGAAGCTGCATTTCATGGGGCTGGAAATAGGCCAATGGCTGGAGTGGAACCCCGGCGTGTCGCTGGATTGGCACCTGTTGCAATTCGAGCGCCATAAGGGCTTGCAGATGCTGGTGCGCGATCTGAACGCGTTGTACAAAAACGAGCCCGCCCTATACGAACTGGATTCGTCTTACGCGGGTTTCCAGTGGGTCGATTTCCACGATCAGGACAACAACATCGTCTCGTTCCTGCGCAAGGGCGAGCACCGCGAAAGCGGGCCCCAGGAACTGTTGCTATGCCTGTTCAACTTCAGCCCGATTCCCCAGCACAATTACCGGGTGGGCATTCCCGTGGACGGTTTCTACGTGGAAGTGTTCAACAGCGATTCGCAGGTATACGGGGGCGGCAATCTGGGGAACCTGGGCGGCAAGCGCGCGCAGGCGGCCCCGATGCATGGCCTTCCCTACTCGTTGGAACTGACGGCGCCGCCGTTGGGAGCCTGCTTCTTCAAGCTCCAGCCCGACGCGCCTAAGCCTTGAGACGGAGTGAGGTCGAGGTGGAGAAGGTTTAAGAAAAAGAAGGTTTAAGGTTTAAGGTGGGGTTGGCCCCGCAGGTCCGATCAAAATTCCGACCCCCTTAAACCTTAGACCTTAAACCTTCTCCTATCCTCAGAACCCTAGTCCCTTCAACACCTTCTTCCCCTTATCCTTCACGGCCTCGGTGGCCTTCTTCTTCTGCTCTTCGGCGACGACTTCGGCCTTCTTCTTCTCTTCATCGAACTTGGCCTTGGCCTCATCCGTTTTGGCTTTGGCGGCCGCGGCGAGCTCCGCCTTCTGCTTGGCCAGGGCATCGTCCATGGCCTTCTTGGCGCCGCCCATGCCTTCGGCGGCCATGCGCTTGGCGTCCATGTTGTAGGTGGGCTTGGCCAGGGTCCCGCCAATCAGGAAATAGACGATGGCCCGGCCCGCTTTGTCGGTAGGCACCACGTTGGTACCCGCCAAGGCCGACGCCCCGGGCAGATGCGAGAGACCCGAGGTGAGGGCGCCCGTAGGCCCGGCGAGTACGGCGCTCACTGCCGCGGGCAGATGCGTTTCCAGGTTCAGGTCCAGGCTGTTGTCGAACCCGATGGCACCCAGCGCGAGGATGGAGCCGACCACGGTTTCCGTAATGCTGGCGTCCTTGATCAATAGCTTGCCCGCCTTGGCCTCCATATCGGCCTTGAAGCTTCCGAAGGTCATCTCGTGGAAGGCCAGGCTCTTGCTGTACTTCGACAAGCCATCGGAAAGGCCCTTGACCAATCCGGTCTCCATGAGTTTGCCGTCGAGCATGGCGAAGGCGATCTTACCGGTGAGGTTGTCGGCCATGGCTTGCGGGAGTCCGTGGGTGGCCAAGTCCATATTCATATTGAACTTGCCGAAAATCACGCTGTCGGCGCGGGACAGGCTCTTCATCAGGCGGTTGGTTCCGGGAATGCGATCATTCAGCCGCGAGATGAAATCGTTGGCCTCGACCTTGAGCACATCCATTTTGATGGCGACTTTCGCGTCCGAGGTATCCTTGAGATCGGCCTTGATATTGGAGGAGAAACCGCCCGAGTACAAGCTGCCTTTGAGGGCCGTGGTCATCACGCCGTTGGAGAGGTTGGTGTGGGAGGAATAGTCGGTCATGGCCAGGTTCATCAACTGGGTCTTGGCCAGTTTCACGTCCACGTCGGCTTCCAACTGCGGCAGCTTGGGAAAGGAGGTCATGGGGGGGGCGGGCTTTTCCTCTTCCTTCTTCTCGCCCCCGGGCATCAGCTCGTCGAGATTCAGGAACGATGAGGTGACGGCGATCTTGGCCTTGGTGGTCTGCCCCTTGGCGGCCTTCGGCATGATCATGGCCAGGTAATTGGCCACGGTTCCGTTCACGGCCAGATCGGATTGGCCCACGTGCACCGTGAGGCTCTCCCCTATCTTGTCGTTGTCGATCTTGACTTCGCCGGCCAACTTCAAGGGAACCGGGAGTGGCTTGCCCGAGGCCGCCACGCCCTTGAGTTCCACGAGACCGGCAGCCTTCAGGTTCTGCGGGGCGGTGGGATCCAAGGGTCCCGAGGCCTTGATTTTGGCTTGCACCATACCTTCGGCCTTGAGTTCCTTTTCGGCCAGCGCCAGTTTCTGGAGCAGGGGCACCAGTTTACCGATATCCAGCACCGCGTCCACGTTCAGATCGTTGAGGAAAGGGACGGGTTTGGTCAACGAGGAGACCAAGGCATCCACCTTCACCGGGTTGCCGCCCAAGTCGAACGCGAAGCGCGCAAGCTTGAGGGTATCGCCGGCCATATCCAGATCCAGATTCATGTTCGCGATGCCCGCAGGCAGATCCTTATGGCCCACGGCCCCGTCGCGGATGGTGAACTTGGCGGTTACCTCGGGCAGCTTACCCGTATCCAACACGCCCTTGACCCTTGCTTCCAGGGCGGCCACGCCCTTGGCGCTCAGCTTGGGGATATCCGGCGACAAGCTGGCGGGCACTTCCTTCAGCAGAGAAGCCAGTTTGATATCCGGCGCGGAGAGGCTCAGATCGATGGCGGGCGGATTGGTCATGAAATGGGTGGCCTCGCCCTTGACGGTGGCGCGGATATCCTGGAAGGCCAGTTCCAAGGACTTGATCTGCACGCGTTCACCGGGCAGGTTCACATGGATATCGTGGCGGATGACGATCTTGATATCGCCCTTGCGAAGACCCGAGGCCGAATCGGAAACCCGGATGCCCGAGATTTCCAACCGTCCCTTGGTATTCACATCTTCCAGGCGTTGATCGAGATCGAGGGAGACCTGTTGGTTGATCTTGTCCAGGATGAGCTCGCGGCCGCTTTGCAGATCGCGGTAGCGTACCCGGCCGTTCTCGATGACGAAAGACTTAAGGGCCAATGCGGCCGGGCTTTCCAAGGCGGCCTTGGCGGTATCCTTCTGCTGCAGCGTATCCGATTTACCCAGGCCTTCGAGATTGTTATGGCCGTGCCGGTCCACTTCGTAGAGGATTTCCGGATCCACCAACTTGATTTCGTTTACGACCGGGCTGAAGCGAAGCAGGGAGAGGAAGTTGATCGAGAGCGCGAGCTCGCGCAACTTTACGCAGGGGTCGGAAGAGAAACCGGGGGCATTGGCGACATTCACTTCGCTCACGGAAAGCTTGAGATTCGGGAATACCCGGATGGACACGTCCTGAACGCTCACGTCGCGGTTGAGGGCTTCCGATCCGTGCTTGTGCACCAGCTCTTTGATCTTAGCCGGCGGAAAGGCGATCTTGATGGCGAAGTAAGCGGCCAGGCTTAAGGCGACCACCAGAACGAGCCCTGCGAGAATGATACGTTTGAGGACCTTCATGGCGGGGCTCCTGAGGAATGGGAGATGGAAAGCCTAAATCTAGTTTTTCGGGGAGGAAATGAAAAACGCCGCCTCCCGGAGGGAGACGGCGTCGTAAGCACCCTGAAAGGGACGCTTAGATCGAGAGCAGGCTGAAGGTAAAGTCGCCGGCGCCCTTGTTGTCGGTGCCGGTAACGGACTTCACGTACACTACCGCGACCTTGCCGCCGGTGGTGTTCATTACGAAATACTCGCCGCCGACGATGACGGAACCCTTGATGGCGGTACCAGCGGCCAGCTTGGCCTTGGCATCTTCCTGATCGGCAGGCTTGGCGGTGAGCTTCACGATTTTCAGATCCTTGATCTTGGTATCGTCATATCCGTCGGTCAGTTTGATGCTGTTGGTAATGCCCGAGGCCTTGGCCATCACGGCGTTTTCCAGATGCCATCCGCCCGTGTAGAACAACAGGACGAGGTCGATATCGGCCTGGGCGGCGTTGGCGGCGGCGGAAAGCATTACTTTGCCGGCATCCAGATCCAGAACGGAACCGAGAGTGGGATGTCCCTGACCGCCTGCGGAGAGGGTGGCTTCGGTACCGAGCGCGGTGTGGTGCGTGGTATCCTTGACTGGAGTCGAATCCTTCTTGTCATCGGTCAAGCAACCGGTAACCGAGAAGGTGCTCGCCAACATCATAGCGCCGACGACCATGCCGCCCAGCGTAACCGTCTTCATTTTGCCCCAAACATTCATCGAATACTCCTTAGGTTGTCCAGTTGAATTCTTGGATCAACCGGATAAGTATGCAAAAAAATAAAAAAGAAAATCCAATACCGTGAATTTTTAATGGAACCTTGTTCACGTAACCGATGTCGTGCAGTGTCGCGAATTGGGAATTGATCAAACCGAAACGTTCGCGATGGTACAGCTGGACGGTATTTACCCGCATAGTTACCGATTGGGATGTAAGGCTGGAAACGCAAGGGCCAAATCGTGGCCGCTCACTTTTTTTCCAGAGCACGGATCCGATCGCGCAGATGCGCGGCCTTCTCGAACTCCAGGTTGGCCGCGGCTTCGCGCATTTGTTTCCGTAAGGCCTCGATGTCCTTCCCGGCAGGTCCGGGCGTTTTGCCTGACTTCCCGGATGCCTCGGCCTGATAAACCGCATCCTCCTCGGCCACCATCAAGGCCTGCAAGTCGATGGAATAATCGGCATCGGGCACCAATTGCAGATGCTTATGGATCTCGCGCTTTACGCTGCGGGGAACCATGCCGGTCAGACGGTTGGACTCCTCCTGCTTCCGCCGGCGGTTCTCCGTCTCGGTAATCGCATAGCGCATACTATCCGTCATCTTGTCGGCATACAGCAGTACCTTCCCGTTCAAATGCCGGGCGGCGCGACCGATGGTCTGGATCAACGACCGGCTGCTGCGCAGGAAGCCCTCTTTATCCGCGTCCAGGATCACCACCAGCGAAACTTCCGGCAAATCCAGGCCCTCGCGCAACAGATTGATACCTACCAGGATATCGATAATGCCCTCGCGCAACTCCTTCACGATTTCGCTGCGGGTCAAGGTATCGGTATCGCTATGCATATACCGCACCTTGAGACCCGCCTGCAGCATATAGTCGGTCAAATCCTCGGCGCTTCGCTTGGTCAGCGTGGTAATCAGCGTGCGCTCGCCCCGTTGGTTGCGCACCGCGATCTCATTGAGGATATCATCGATCTGGCCCTTGGTCGGCCGCACCTGGATTTCCGGATCCAACAGACCCGTAGGCCTGATGATCTGCTCCACCACCACGCCCCCGGTCTTCTTCAATTCATAGTCCGCCGGAGTGGCGGAGACGTACAAAGTGGCAGGCATCTTTGCCTCGAACTCGGCGAACTTGAGCGGCCGATTATCCAGCGCGCACGGCAGCCGGAACCCGTAATTGACCAGGTTCTCCTTGCGCGACCGATCGCCCGCGTACATGGCCCCAATCTGGGGAATGCTCACATGGGATTCATCGATGATGAGCAGGTAATCGTCCCCGAAGAAATCCATCAAGGTCGAAGGCGGCGATCCCACGGGCCGGTTCTCAATCAGGCGGGAATAATTCTCCACCCCCGGGCAATGCCCCACTTCCTTGAGCATTTCCATATCGTACATGGTCCGCTGGCTTAGCCGCTGGGCCTCCAGCAGCTTGTTCTCGGCGGTAAACTTCTTCAACGTCTCGTCCAATTCGTGCCGCATATCCCGCAACACCCGATCCATCCCCTGCTCGCTGGTCACGTAATGACGCGCCGGATAGACCAGCACCTCGTTCAGCTGGGCCTCTTCTTCCCCGGTTAGCAGGTTGATGCGGCGGATCTTCTCCACCTCATCCCCGAAAAATTCGAAGCGGTAAGCGAAATCGTCATAGGCCGGATGTACTTCCACCACATCGCCGCGCACCCGGAAAGTGCCGCGCCGGAAATCGAAATCGTTGCGGCCGTAATAGATATCCACGAACTTGCGCAACAGGTCGTTGCGCTCGAGGGTATCCCCCACCTTGATTTCCACCATCATCTTCTTGTACTCGGCCGGCGCCCCCAGGCCATAGATGCAAGACACCGAAGCCACAACGACCACATCCTTGCGAGACATCAGCGACATGGTCGCGCGCAGCCGCAACTTGTCGATCTCGTCGTTCTGGCTGGAATCCTTTTCGATATAGGTATCGCTGGAAGGCACGTAGGCCTCGGGCTGGTAATAGTCGTAATAGCTGACGAAGTACTCGACGGCGTTCTTGGGAAAGAAGGCCTTGAACTCCTGATACAGCTGGGCCGCCAAGGTCTTGTTATGGGAGATGATCAAGGTCGGCTTATCGATGTTCCGGATCACGTTGGCCATCGTGAAGGTCTTGCCCGACCCTGTCACGCCCATCAACGTCTGCGCCTTCTCCCCGGCAAGGAAGGCTGCCGTGATCTGCTCAATCGCCGCCGGCTGATCCCCGGCCGGCTGAAACGGGCTCTCAAGTTTGAACATGCTATGAATATAGGTATCGGGTATGTCAGAATCCGGCAGTAGGGCGGCTCGGGCGCAGGGCGGAGCATATCCCGCCGCGCTGAATCGGGTCGCCGCAAGATCCGGTCAATGGGCGTGGGTTGGGGGGTGGAACCGTGGGTGGTCTGCGGACGGGACCGGGGGCACGGTTTCTCCTCAGACAAGGCTAGTCGAGGAAACCCGGTCGATGGGCGGATTGCGGCAGGGGACGCCCGCGATTCAGGATTGGGTCCGCTACGCCCGGCTCAAAGCAGCCTAGTGGGCGCGGGCTATCGATACCCCAATCGATTCCCTTCCGTAATCCGCCCGCCGCCTTGAATTGTCAGTGCGTACCGCGCTGACGATCGCCAACGGCGCTTCGCGCCCTGGGCGGGCATGGCTGCGCCCCGCCCGCCCATCCGCGTAAAAACGCGGGATTGTCGACTCGGAGAACCCGCGCCCCCGGTCCCGTCCGCCCCTGTTGAAACGCGGTTCCGCCTCCCAACCCACGCCCCCGGTCGAACAGCGGAGACCAGGACAGACCGGCCGCTTGCGCCTTAGCGGCCGTACCCGCCGAACCGGCCGAAAGCAGGTCACTCCCACTACACCCACGCCAGCAAAAACTTTTACAGGCGGGAAGACGTAGGTCGCTTCCCCGAGCTCCCACCTCTTTTCTCCCCCGAAGGTATACCCGGGCTCCAACCTCCC
>JAHFCH010000032.1:11851-40412 GCA_023249635.1 Fibrobacterota bacterium | reverse complement strand
ATGTTGGGTTTCCCCGAGGACGTGGAGGCCGTGTATTTCGGGGCCGGCGCCGGCGCCGGGGCGGAGGGATTGATCGCGGCGGCCGAACCGGGTTCCCTTTTGATCGACATGACCACCACGCGGCCCGCCTTGTCGCGGCGCATCCATGCCGAAGCGAAGGCGCGCGGCGTGGCGGCCTTGGACGCGCCGGTTTCGGGCGGTGACATCGGCGCGCGTGAAGGCAAACTGAGCATCATGGTAGGCGGGGACGCGGAGGCCTACGCGGCGGCGCAGGCGCTCTTCCAACCCATGGGGACGCGCTGCGTGCTGCAGGGCGGCGCCGGTAGCGGTCAACGCGTGAAGCTATGCAACCAGATCGCCGGCTTCGGCAGCACCCTGGGAACCTGCGAAGCCTTGGCCTTCGCGGTTCGCGCCGGCCTCGATCCGGAAAAGGTATTGGAGTCGATCGGCGCGGGAGCCGCGGCCAGCTGGGCCCTCGCCAACCTGGGACCGCGCGTGATCAAAGGCGATTTCAATCCGGGATTCTTCGTGCGCCATTTCCTGAAGGACATAAAGCTGGCCTTGGAAGAGGGCGAAGCCATGGGCGCCTTTACGCCGGGTATGGCCCTGGCGAAGGAACTGTACGCGACCCTGGAACGGACCGGTATGGGGGAAAAGGGGACGCAGGCCTTGTACCTGCTTTTGGCGGGGCCGGGCTTGGCGCCCGCCCCGTAACTCCGGAGATACTGAACGGAAGTCCTAGCGGACCGATTCCTGGAGCCGCGCGATGCGGTCTTCCAGGGGAGGATGGGTCGAGAGCAGCGCCATGAGCCCGCCGGGCCGTCCCGAGATCTTCATGGTCGCCAGCCCCGGCGCGCGGCCGTCTTCGGCATCGTGGCGGCCGAAGGCGCGCTGCAGCGATTGCAGGGCGCCGATCATCTTCTCGCGACCCGCGAAAGCGGCGCCGCCGGCATCCGCGCGATACTCGCGCCGCCGCGAGAACCAGGCCACCACGAACATACCCAATCCGCCCAAGGCCATTTCCAGCACCATCACCAGCAAGAAGTTGCCGCCGAAGCCGACGCCTTCATCGCGATCGCGGCCGCGGGAGCTGAGGGCCGCCGCGATGATGCGGGCGAAGAACATCACGAACGCGTTGATGACGCCCTGCAAGAGGGTCATGGTCACCATATCGCCATTGGCGACGTGGGCGATCTCATGGCCCAGCACGCCTTCCAACGCATGCTTGTCCATGCGCGCCAGAAGGCCGGTGGAGACGGCGACCAGGGCGCGGCTGCGCGTGGGACCGGTGGCGAAGGCATTCACCTCGGGGCTTTGGTATACGCCCACTTCGGGCATGGCGGGAAGGCCCGCCTTTTGCGCGAGGGCGTGCACCGTTTCCACCAGGTCGGCGAACTGTCCCGGTTGGCGCGGATCGATCACCTGAACGCCCATGGACATCTTGGCCACGATGCGGGAAATGGCAAGGGAGAAGAAGGCGCCGCCGAAACCCCACACGAGGCAGGCCAGGAAAAGGCCGGAATAGTTGGCCCCGTAGCCGTGCAGGTAGCGTCCGATGCCAAGGGCCTGCATGATGACGCTCAGCGTCAGCACGACGAGCAGATTGGTGGCCAACAGTAAAAAGATGCGTTTACCCATGTGTGGTGAACTCCTGGTGGTAAAGAAAGTATTATTTCCGGCTACACCGAACCAGGATAGGCCATGCACGCCCTCACCGACCCGCAAATCTGGATCAGCTTGGTAACCTTGACGTTATTGGAAATCGTCCTTGGAATCGACAATATAGTCTTCATCACCATCCTCTCCGGCAAATTGCCCGAAGCCCAACAACCCAAAGCCCGCCAGATGGGACTGGCCGCGGCCCTGGTTACCCGCCTGTTACTGCTGGCCTCCTTATCCTTTATCGTGAAGCTCACCGCGCCGCTCTTCACCGTGCTGCAGCATGGAATCTCCGGCCGCGATCTGGTGCTCATCCTGGGCGGCCTCTTCCTGTTGTGGAAAAGCACCACGGAAATCCATGAGAAGGTGACCCACGAAGAGGACATGTCGGGCGCGCCCCTGGGCAAGTCCAAAAAGGGCTTGTCCTTCGCTTCCGTCATCGTCCAGATCATGCTGTTGGACGTCATCTTTTCCCTCGACTCGGTGATCACCGCCGTGGGTATGGTGGACAACCTGTACGTGATGATGGCGGCCGTGATCCTGGCAGTGATTTTGATGCTGCTGGCGGTGAATCCCATCAGTCGCTTCGTAAACGAGTACCCGACCATCAAGATGCTGGCGCTCTCGTTCCTGATCCTGGTGGGCGCGGCCCTGGTGGGGGAAGGCTTCGGGGCGCATATCCCCAAGGGGTACATCTATTTCGCGATGTTCTTTTCCATGGTCGTCGAGGTCCTTAACATCCGGGCCTCGAAAGGAAAGAAAAAATCGCATTGAGGATAAAAGCGGCGGATTAATAGCTTAAAACGTCATGCGCAACGCAGAAACCACTTTACCAAATCCTATGGAGAGTTACTTTTCCCGCGCGAGGTAAAGATGATTTTCAAGTCGCGACAAATTGCGAGAACGGCATATTCCCGAAAAACCGGACAGGAATCCGCCCATATCCCCCCGCGAACGGGATTAGCTTGGATCCTGGATATGCACTCCTTGAATGTCGTCCGTATTTTCCGCTGGGGCATCGTCGTCATGGCCATTTCGTCCTTTTCGGCCTGCAAGCTCCCTGAACAACGGCAGGCCGCGTACCCCAACGGGTTCCTGAAAGAGCGTTACTGGGTGTACCGCGAGGGCGGCCATGAGGTTATGAACGGGTTGTACACCAGCTGGTTCCCCAACGGCGAGCGCGAAGTGGAAATCCTTTATCGAGATGGCTCCGAGGTCATGAAGACCTATTTCTCCGAACACGGTTCCGTGGTCGGCACCGTCGGCTTCGCCTCCCTGCGCGAACCCTGAGCTTTCCCCTCCCCCCGTCGCTTCCCTCCGCCTTTACTCCTTCACTCCCGTACCCCCCGTCATCCCCGCTTCCGGCTCCCCCTTCGCTTTCCGCGACCCCTCCGGGCCCCTTCCCGTAACCCCTACGTTACCCATGCGTTGCCTCAGCCGCCCTGTGAACCCCGGCGGAACCGGTTCGCCCTTCCGGACCGGATCGGGACAACCGGTACCGGCCAGGGAATCAAGGGCAGGTAAAATCATGGCGCAATCAGGGCGCATCCCATGAATACGTGAGTTGGGTAACACGCGGTTGCACAAAGGTCCGCTTGGCTGCGAGACCCGGGGGACAGGCCCAGGAGTACCAGGATATGCTTGCGCAAGGAAAAAAATCCGTTTCGGGGAATGCGCACGAGCGCTTTTTGAGGACCCCGATCCGGTGGGCTCCGACACGCTTCCCGACCCCGGTTTGATTGGGTAAAATGATGGTAAATTCTCCCGCCCACCCTGTTGGCTCCCGGGGTGTTTTGGCTTACTTTGAAAGCATAATCGATTCACGTGCGCAGGTTTGGGCGAGGGGTAGCCTGCAGGTTGCGTCGGATTGGCGCCCACCACGGCATCGAACGCAAACAAGCAATCAGGGAAATAAAAATTGAGCAGTAAGTTCGAAAACGGAAAAGGATCATCCGCCGTCGCTTTCGCCACGCGTTGGGACGAGCAGTGGGTACGTCAGTACGGCCACCTGGTCCGCTATCGCATGAAGCATAAGGACGGTTGGCCGGCCACCCTGGAAGAGTTCCCAAAAGGGAACCGGCTTGGACAGTGGGCCCATCGTCAACGCGATTTGCATGGTCGCCGCAAACTGGAAACCGACCGGGTGAAGCTGCTCAACAAGGTGGACTTCCCCTGGGAGAAAACCGACGAGCGCGAGTCGCATTGGGGCCGTCAATTCCAGTACCTCAAGGACTACCGCAAGGCGCATCCGGGCGAGTGGCCGTTCGCGCGCGAAGAATTCCCCAAGGGCAATCGACTGGGATTGTGGGTGTGGCGCCAGCGCCAGAACTTCGCCCGCAAGAAGCTGGAAAAGGATCGCCAGCAGGCATTGGCCCGCATGGGCTTCCCGCTGGTATTGCCGGACAGCTGGGAAAGCCATTTCCAGACCCTGAAGGAATACCGCGCGAAACATCCCGAGCGGTGGCCCAAGGCCCGCGAGGAATTCCCCGCCGGCAACCGCCTGGGGCTGTGGTGCCATCTGCAACGCTGCGCCTACAAGGCGGACAAGCTGGACGCGGACCGCAGCAACAAGCTCGATCGCATCGGTTTCCAGTGGAGCGTCAAGAACCTGGGCTGGACCCGCTACTACGAGATGCTCAAGGATTACAAGAAGAAGAATCCGGGCAAGTGGCCGGCCCTGGAAGCCGCGGCCCTGCAGGACAAGAAGCTCATCTCCTGGTGCAGCGCCCAGCGCCACAAGCGCAAGCTGAAGAAGCTGGACAAGGAAAAATCCGAGCTGCTCAACCGCCTCGGTTTCCGCTGGTAATGCTAGGGTAACTTTTGGGTTACCCTAGCCGCTTTCGTCCGGCCTCCGGGCTACCACCTGGGAATCCAGGTTCGAAACTCCGCTTCAGAACCCCGCCGTAATGCTGAACTGCTGACCGCCCGCCAAGGGCGCGTCTTCGTTCAACCCGAATTCGTAAGCGTAGTCCAGCGCGATATGCATGCGCAGGGATTTGTCCTTGAGGCCGTCCGTGTCCAGGCCGAAGCCCAGCGCCATCTTGCGCACCGCCTCGCGCCCGAAGATTTCGTGCAGGCCCCCGCGCAAGGCCAGGAATTCCCATAGCACTTCTTCGCCGCCGACGCGCAGATGATCGGCCTGATCGGCCCAGGCGCCTTTTTGCCCGTCGATGAGCAAGGTGAGGTTGCGGCCGGCCCGGTAGGCGGCGCCGATTTTCCATTCCACCGGCAGCGCCTCGGAATACGCCTCATCGGTGAAGGTATTGCTGTGTCTTAGGAATGCGGCCACATCGCGGACGGAGAGGGCCGCGGTGATGTGCTCGTTCAGGGGAGCCTGCAATCCCAGGTCCAGGCCGGCGCCGAAGCTGTGCCCGGTGGAACGGTCGACGCCGGTGCCGGTTTCGCCCACCTGGGCCAGGTAGATTTTCCCTTGGGCGCCGGCCTTGATGCCCGCCCATGTCGGTCCCAACATTTCCAGGTCGCAGGCCACGGTCCCGTGCAGGGTGGTCTCGTTGGCGAGCCGATCCCCTTCGAACTGGATTCCCAGTCCCTGGTACCAGCGCTGATACCCCGGCCCCGCGTAGGCGGCGAAGATGGAAGGCGTACCGTCGGGCAGGCTACGCTTGGCGGCCACTACGCTTTGGCGATCGGCGGCGGCCACGCCGGCGGGATTCATGAGCACGGCAAGCCCATCGTCGACGGCGGCGATGCCGGCGCCGCCCATGGCCGCGTAGCGCGCGCCCAAGGTAGGGGCGGCGAAGAATCCGCGCAGGAAGGAAGCGGCCCCGGAACCGGACAGCATGCCGCGCGCAGGGCTCTCGTGGTTCCCGTCCGCGCCGGTGAGTTGGCCTTCGGCATAGGCCGCCACCAGGCCCGCCGCCACCAGGGCCGATCCGGTCCAGGCCCAGGGCTTGCGGTTGTCTACCGAGTCGCGCGGATTGAGCCAGGAAATGGCTTTCCATTCGCCGGTCGCGAAAAAGGATCCGTCGACGCCGGGACCGGCGCGATCGGGATTGGCGAGGCGGAGCCCGCACTCCACCGCGAAAGGGACCAAGCCATCGACCGTGGGTTTGGCCCACAATTGCATGGCCCGCCTGATCTTGCCTCCGGGCGTCTGGGCCAATACGAGTTTGATGACCCACTGGCTGTCCCTGGTGGCGAACTGGGCAGCGAGGATGAGGGCCGCCGGGGCCTGGCGCGCGGCCTTCTCCAGACAGGGCAGGGTGAAGCAATCCCCGGGCGGTGCGGCTCCCGTGGGCCAAGCCTTGATGGCCTCTTCGCGGGACCATAAACGGAAGCGCCCCGATTGTACCAGCCCTAGACGCAAGCCGGCTTCGGCCTTGGCTAGCGCTCCGCTGTCCCCGCTTTTGCGCGCGCCCGGCGGGAAAGCGGCAGGCAGCAGGATGAGGCTGGGCATGGCCGCCAGATCGGCCATGGCTTCGGTTTCGATGGTGGTTTCCTTATGCGGCACGATGCTGCGGATGAGTTCGGCGGTGTCGGGTTCGAAACCGGTCGCGCCGGAATCGACGGTGCCCTCGCCGTCGGGAACGGCAGGCATGATCATGGGCGCGACGGGAGGCGGGGGCGTGACGGCCTGGGGGACTTCGGCCGCATGCGGCAGTGACAAGCCGCAGGCCGCCCAGGCCAGGCCCGCGGCCAGACGCAACGCCGGCAAGACAAGTTGGCGCCGGCTCACCGGAACACCACCACGGGCTTCAAGGTGTAGCGGATGTCGTTGGAGCCCGTGGCATTGACCGCCACCTTGAGCAGGTAGCGGCCGTTGCGGGCCCAGCGGCCGCCGTCGGCCTTGCCGTCCCAATAGAAATCCTGCGGGGACTTGGGCACGGTCTTGTGGTCGACCAGGGTGCGCACCAGCTCGCCGTCGAGCGTGTAGATTTTGGCGGTTACCGTAACCTCGGGGCTACGATCCGATTCCGGGTGGATGCGGATGCGGGTTCCGTACTGGGTGTTGCCGTCGCGGCTGGCCAGCACTAGGGGGCTGAAGGGGTTGGGGATGACCTGAACCTCGCCCGCGGTGAGCCCTCGCGAGGCGCCCAGTAATCCGTAGAAGCTTCCGTCCATGTCGCGTAGATCGACGGAGAAGGCGGCCACGCCGAAGGAATTGGTATCCCGCGATACCGAGTCGGACGGATCCTTCCAATCCAGCTTGAACGCGTCGAAACGCTTGAGTTTATGGGAGCGCCCGTCCGAAGGAACTCCGACGGAGATACGCGGACGCTTGGAGAAAGAGGCGCCCGAGGGGTTGGAGATTTCCCATAGCGGCCCGTCGACGGCGTAGTCGAACCCGCTGGCGAAGGACTTGGCTACGCCGCGGCGATAGAGCCGGAGCACGGCCTGGCTCTTATCCGAGAAGGCGGAATCCCCCACGGTCATTTCGAAGCGGGGGTCGTGGAAAAGCAGGCGCGCGGTGTCGCCCGGAAGCAGAGTCTGCCCCACGTTGAGCCCGCGCGCGGCGGAATCGCGGTAGGCCCCCAACTCGGTCGTGGCCTCGGAGCCGTCGGTATTGAGCTGCCGGGCCAGGATACGCAGAGGACCGATGAAACCGGGATGCAGGGAAGCGCGCATTTCGGCGATGGTCCCGGCCTGGGGCGGATCAAGGGTGACGGCGGGATTGGGAACCAACGGGAAGGGTGGGGTAATGGTGGTATCGAAGCCGGTGGCGAAGAGGCCGAAGGCACCCGGGGCCGGGAGGCGGTCGACTTCGCCCAGGGTGGAGGTGAGCACCAGCTTGTTGATTACCGCGTCCACCACCTTGGCCGGCAGGCTGAGGGATTTTTCTATCCCCTCCAGGCTCACGGTAACGCGCAAGGTATCCCAATCGCCGATGGCGGTCTTGGCGCGGCGCGCGGCGACGACCGTCTTCCCATTGGCGCTGCGCTTGGCGAAGAGGGCCGTAGGACCGTTGCTGAGATAGGTGAGGGTTCGCTTGGATCGCTTGTCGAGCTTTAGATCGAGGGTGGAATCGGCTTGCCAATGGATTTCGGCGTCGGCATCGACCAGGGAGTCGAGGCGGCGGCCCGCCGCGTCGAAGGCATGCAGAAAGAGCTGGCCCTTGGTATGGCTGGGCAGCCGCAGGCTATCGCCCGAGGCCAGTTCCAGGATGGCGAGATCCCGCGAAGGCTCCACCCTGGCTTGGAAGCGGCGGGCCGCGTCCTCATTGGAATACAGCGTCCCGTTGGAACGGATGCGGAAATAGTAGGTGAGCAGGCCACCCTGGGGCCCGGGCTTGAATTTGAGGGTACGCGGTCCGCTGGGACCGAACAGTTGCGCCGCGGGAACGCGGAAGGTATCCACCGGCGCGCCGTAGCCGTAGATGACCTGGACCGAGTCGAGGCGCGCCTGGGCCTCCAGGGTAAGCTGCGCCTGGCCGTCGGTGAAGGTAAGCGGACCGGGCTGGTGCGAGAACGGGAAGGCGAGGGTGAGGGTGGTATCGGCCGCGCCCGCGCTCGGCAGGAAGAAGGCGAAGCGGGAAAGCGGGATGAGGGCCGCGCTGTCGGGGAAGGCATCGAGGGTATAGGTTCCCGCCGCCGCGGGCTGGAGCTTTTCGGCAATGGGCAGATCCACCGATTGGGGAGTGAGTATGCGGACCGATCCCTTGACGCCTTTTCCGGACGCGGTGAAGGCGAAGCCCAGGATCTTGTTGGCTTTCTTCAAGGTCAGATCCTGCCCGGTTTTCCAGAGGGCGTCCTTGACGGTGACGGTAGGCTCGGTGTCGAGGCCGTAGCCGGGCACGCCGCACGAGATGCGGTAGGTCCCGTCGGGAACGCCGTTGAGGGAATAGGCCATGGCTCCCGAATCGCCCGGCGCGGGCACGGCCGATGGGACGGCCGAGGCCACGACGGCCAGGGTGACCGGGTTCATGAGGTTAACGGATACCTGGGCGGGATTCAATACCGTATCGGGCGATACATGGATCACACCGAGCACCGCAGCGAACCCCTGCATGGATACGTCGACCACGTAGGTGGAGCGGGCCGCGGCCACGTGCACCAGGGCCGAATCGGGAAGGCCCTTGCCGGGCTTGGAAACCCGCAGCAGGTATAGGCCCGTATCGGCGGAGAGGGAGTATTCGCCGCGCAGATCGCTTTCGCCCTTCTGCGAGGTCTTACGCACCCGATCGACCAGTTCCAGGAACGCGCCCGCGAGAGGCGCGCTGGTCGGCGCGGAGGGCACGGCCCAGGACAGCAGGCTGATGCGGCCCTTGACCACGGATGCGCCCGAGCTTAGCGTGAAGGCGAGGCTGGCGGCCACGGTGAGCTGCACGGTTTTCTGTTCGCCCGTGAACCCGGTGCGCGAGGCCGCGACCGTGTAGGTGCCGGGCGCGAGGAAGGCCGAGAAGACGCCCTTGTCGTCGGTGAGCAAGGTCCGCAGTACGGCGCCTCCCGCGGTCTTTACCGTGACCTGGCAACCGGAGAGGGGCGCGCCTTTGTCGTTCGCGACCGATCCCGTGAGCGAGCCCTGCGCCTGGGCCAGGGTAAGCCGGCCCAGATCGGTGTTGTTGCCGGCGCCCAGGGCCAGGGTGGTGTCGGGGCGGGGCTGGTAGTCGGGCTTGGCGAAGGAGATGGCATAACCGCCCGCCGGCACGCCGAGCAGGAAGAAACCTTGCGCATCGGACTGGGCGCTGACGGTGCGGCCGCCTCCGGTGGCGGTGACGGTTACGTTGACGAGATCGGCTCCGGTGGCGTCGAGCATGTGTCCTGTGATGCGGCAAGCGGCCGGGACCAGGGCCTGCTCGATCTCCAGCGGCGCGGTGGACGAAAGGGTTACGTTGCGTGTCGCCGAGAGGAAGCCATCCTTGGTGAAAGTGAGGGCGTAGCCTCCAACGGCGAGTACCTTTTCCGCCTCGCCCGAATTCAGGCTGAAGAGGGGTAGGGCATCGGCGCTGCCGTCGACGGGGACGACGCCGATGCGCACGTCACCGACGGGTTGATTGTCGGCGGAGGAACGCACGGTGATGGAAAGGGTCTGGACGTCGTTGCGGTAGGTGAACGAAGTGGTGTCGCCAACCGTGCCGGCACCGGTTTCGGAGAGCGCGAACACCTTCCATACGTAGCGGCGGCTGAGCAGGGTGCGCTTCGCGTCCAGAACCGCCGAGGTATCGGTAACCTCGGTATGCCAGATGGGGATGAGCACGTCGAGTTCGTCTTGGGTTTCCAGCGAGTAGATGAAGAGCTGGTAGGTATTGGCCACCGCGCCGCCCGCCGTGGCCTGGGCCCGCGTCCAACGGAAGGTGATGTTGCTGTCGACGCCTACGGTGAGGATCTTATTCTGCACCGGCAACAGGTTCTTGGGCGGTTTGAGCGGCTGGGCCGGAGGCTGGATGGTGAACAGCTTCAAGCCCTGGGATTTGGACGAGGTGGACAGCGAACTGCGGCCGTCATAGTTGTTGAGGATGACGAGGTTGTAGGGCACGCCCGGGGAAAGCGGCGGCGCCGGCAGCTTGGCATAGTTGCCGGAGGGATCCGGCGTGCCGTACGCGATGGATGTCTGGGTGGTGATGGCCTGCCAGATGATGCTGGCCCCGGCCACCGTGCCCTTGTCGGCGTCGATGTTGATGGCCTGATCGGATAACAGCAGGTGGTAGGCGGGGACGCCCGGCACCGCGGACCATGCGAAGGTGGGGCTGGAGGAGGTTTCCAGGGCCTTGGGACTGGTGATGGAAACGGATTGCCGCGCCACCACCCAGACCGGGACTTCGGGCGCGACCAAGCCGCCGTCGTTACAGGCCGCCACCAGGTAATGGAACCCCAGCCCCAACTGCGGACCGGTCTTGCCGGAATCATTGTCCTGCGGCTTGAAGGTGAATTCCAAAGCGGTGGAATCCCGATTGAAGCCGCGCGTGACCGCCAGCCGCGCGGTATGCCCCGCGAGTTTGTTGCCGGAGGGAACGTTGGCCGCGTACAGGGAACAGGCGACCGGGGCCTTTTGCGGCGGCGGCAAAAGCATGATCGACATCTTGATCGCGGAGTCGGAAAAGACTTCGGAGCGGGGGAACTCGGAGAAGATGAGGGTCTGGGAAGTCGCGGAAGTGGCGAAGAGCGCAATGAAAAAGAGAAGCGCCGCGTTGAAACGGATGAGGTTCGAGAAGCGCAGCGTTGGGCGTCGGGCGTTGGGCGTCGGGCGAGAAGACAAAAATGGCGCAGCGCTTGCGCGCTCGCCGTAAGAACCGGGACGGACAATCCGCTCCCGTTTCTTACGCCCGACGCCCAACGCCCGACGCCAAACGCCGTCTCCCAGGCACGTACCCCGTTTCAATTCTCCACTCCGCTTCCCGAACCGGTCTTCCTCTTGCGGCGACCCAACCCAGCGCGGCTGGAGAACGCCCCGCCCTGCGCCCGAGCCGCCCATTTCCTTTTCAGAAGGCATATGAGATTCCGCTCCTCACCGCGGGCAAAGGCACGATGAAGAAGTCCGTAGTGAACACCATGGGGTGGCCCCAGGTGAATCCGAAATCAAAAATGGGGACGATGGGATCGCCGTTCCAGTCCAAGGGGGATAGGCCGGAGAGCAGGTGGCCGTGCTTGCGGTAGCTGAGGTTGAGGCTGTGGGCGCCGAGGTCGCCGTGGAACCAGCCGAAATGGGCGCTGAGGCACATGACCTGATCGGGGAAGACGTCGAGGTCGACGAAGCCTTCGGTGTCGACACCGCCGCTGTCGGAAGCGCTGGTGGTGTCGGTACCGGAAGGCGAGGGCTCGGTTTGGGAGGATTCGTTGTGGATGGAGACATGGCCGAAAACCTTGGTGTAGCTGAAGGCGAGTTTGCCGGGCCACAGATCGACGCTGAGCGAATGGGATTGCGGCAGGGAAAGGATGAGGCGGTCCTTGATATGGATGTTGCGCTTGCCGGTTTCGCCGTTGAGGAGCCGGCTCAGGTTTCCCGCGGCTAGGAAGGAATCGGGCGCGGTGAAACGGGGTTCAAAGGTTTCCGGATTGATGAAGTAGGGAACGCTGTAGGCCACGTCGAGATGGCCGCGGGCCGCCATGCGCGCGCCCATGCGCGAGACCAGGCGCACGGGTCCGATGCCGACGGCCAGTTCCGGGCTCCAGGCTGTGCCTTCGTAATGCCCGTCAGCGACGCCGTAAACCTTGCTGTCGGGGTATTCGACCAGGAAGGAGGTATTGCCCGCGTCGCCGCCGACGTCGATGCGGCCGGAGAGATCGGGGCGCAGATCCCCGGCGGTGCGCGCGATGAAGGTGTGCTTGTGCACCTGGAAGCCGAGCGATATCAGGGGCGCGGGCTTGAACGCGTAGCCGAAACTCAACGAGCGCCATTCCATGTCGAAGGCCAGGGGCATGTGGATGGTGCCCTTGAGGAGGATGGATCCGGTGCCCGCGAGGGTGGTGTCGAGGTTGAAGCGGGTGTTGCCGAGGGCGCCCGTAACCGAGAGGCTCGCGTTTTCACGGGCGGCGAAGAAGAGGACGCCCCCGAACACGGGCGCGGAAACGTCGAGATGCGCGTTGACGTGCTGGCTGATGCGCGCGAAGAGATCGGGGATGACGACGGTGGAGTCGCTGCTGGTGCTGAGAAAGCGGTTGGCCTGGGCCGAAGCGCGGAAGGGAAGGTTGAAGGAGACGTTGGCGAGGGCTTCGTCGTAGGGCCTTGAGAGCGGGGACTTGAGGAATTCGTAGGAGAAGGCGCCGGAGAGTTCGGCGTTGGATTGGCCGATGAGGATTAACGGTTGGGTGTGCGCGGTGGTGCATAGGGCGAGAAGGGCTGCGAGGAGCAGCTTGGCGTAATGGTTGGGCACGGGTTGAGTTTATCATTTCACGAAGAGCTAAATCCAATTAACACGGGGGGTTAGGTGCGGGGGAGGGGCGGGCGGATGCGGCCGCCCTGGAATGCGTGGGTCACTTGGCTTGTGGGCCATACAGGCTGGGTCGGTGGGGCTTTGCGGGGAGTAAAGTCATTGTCATTACGACGCGTGTCGGTACAATGACATTACAAGTGGGCCCGATCGGTTCGGGATTGGGGGGTGGTCAGAATTGGGGAGACTTCGCTCTGGCGCTGGTTAGGAAGCGCTGCTCCGGGGAGGAGCGGCCGTGGGCGGGTGAAGGTAGGGCGGTGGGCCCGGGCTTCAAACGTTACGGCAGATGTCGAGAAGGCGCCCCGGTGGAACGCCTTCTCGTGCTTTTCAGCAGGTCAGTCGGCGAGGAAGGAAGTCTGGACAGTCTCGGGAGAGACGGCCTTGGCTTCCTGAGTCCGCGACTGGGACAGGACCTCGGTCAGTTCCGGGACATCCCGGATCTGGGTCTTCATGTCCGCGGAGAACCGGAACAGGGCCACCTTGCGGCGTCCGAGGGGACAGATTTCCCCTGTGCGCGGGTTCCGGGCGGGCCGGGGCTTCCGGACCTTCGTATAGAAGGTACCGAATCCACGGATCTCGATGGTCTTCTCCTGGGCCAAGTATTCGCCGACGAGACGCATAAACTGCTCGGCGACTTCCTTGATTTCCAGTTGAGGATGACCGCTCGATTTGGCCGCTTCCTGAACCAGGTCCTGCTTGGTTACATTCTTCAAATTAACCTCCCTACCCCTAGATATTGTGGTTAACAGCCTGAATGTAACACCCCCTGTGGGGCCTTGCAAGGACATTTTGAGAATTTTTGCGGGATCGAAAATCCCCCTGATCGGCCGCCACGTCCGGTGGCTGCAGGGCCGGCGGTCAGAGGGTTGGTTGAGCTCCATCAAAGATGGAGTGATTCAAATTGATTGGGTCTCGGAGTTCATGGAGGCCATGCTTTGGGGCAGGCGATGATCAGGGCCGTAGGCGAGGATTTTCGAGCACACGCCTTCGCAGTTGGAGCGCGTGCCGTAGTACACGATCGTTCTGCCGGTCATGTCGACTTCGACGGCGCAACGAAAGGCGTTTTCGCGCGAGAGTTTGCAAGCCGAAGTGAGCATCTCCACGACGTAATCGTAGGTGTGTTCCTCATCGTTGAAGAGCACGACTTTCCAATTGAGGGCGGGCTTGGCGAGTGTCTCGGTGCCGGTTTCGCCTTCGGACTCGGGGGATGTTTTTCCGGGAAGATCGAGATCGCCCATGCTATTTCTCCATCGCCTTCATTTTTCCATCACCCTCATTTTTCCATCACCTTCTCCCAAAAATACTCCCAAGCCAATTGCTGATCGCCCACGCCGAAGGTGTGCTTGCTCTTGAAGGCATTATCCAGGTATTCATTGATGGTTTCGATGGTCTGACGGAGGAAGAAGGCTTGGCGGCTTTGCACGAACGCGAGATCGTCGAAGGTGTGGCTGGGCATGTAGACTTCGAGAGGATTGTAGTGCTCGCCGTCCTGCACGCTGGAGAGGACGACCTTGAGATAGCGTTGGAAGAAGGCGTCCACGAGGGCGCGGTTCTCTTCTTCGTGATCGCCCATCAGTTTTTCGAAGAGGCGCTCGCCGGTCTGCCCGCCTTTGAGAAGCTGGACGAAAAGCCCGAGGGCGGAGTCGTCGACCTTCTGGGAGAGTTGCAGGAGCTCGCGGGAGGAAAGGCGGTTGAGGTCTTCGGTTTTGCGGAAGCCTGGGCCTTCCACCAAGCCGGAGAGGTAGATGAGCATCATCTTTTCGTAGTCTTCGGAAAGCATGCCGGCTATCTTCCCACTCTTTTACGGGCCCGATGGTTCGTCGCAGGACCCTGCGGTAATATAACTATTGCCTTTTTCGCCGCAGCCGGGATTCTCACAGGCCCGCTACGAGCCTTTTGAAGGCTTTGCCGCGTTCCTTGTAATTCTCGAACATGCCGAACGAGGCGCAGGCCGGGGAAAGCACGAGGGCGCCTTGGGGAACGCTATCCATGAGGAAGGCGACGGCCGCTTCCAGGCTCTCGCAGGGGCGAAGCGCAGGGGCCCCGTCGGGATGGGGCAGCCCGGCTTTGCGCAGCTCGGCTTCGAGGCGCGCCGCCGTCTGGCCGATTAGGGCGACGGCACGAATGTGCGGGGCGGCGGCCAGGGTCTGGGCCAGTTCGGCGAAGTCGGCGTGCTTTTCCGAGCCGCCCAGGATGAGCCCGGTGGGTTTGCCCGCCAGGGCCTTGATGGCGCCGATGGCGGCTTCCGGGCGCGTGGCGTAGGAGTCGTTATAGAATGCGAGGCCGGCGCGTTCGCGGACGAGTTCCAGCCGATGCTCGAGGCCGTTGAAGGCCATGGCCGCCGCGAGAATGTCCCGCGGTTCGGCCCCGAGCTCCAAGGCCAGGCTCCCGGCGGCGGCGATGTTCTCCAGATTGAAGGCGCCGGTGAGGCGCGTGGCGGCGAGGGGGATGCGGAAGCCGCGCTTGCTCCAGACCACGGCATCGGCATCTAGACGGATCTCCGCGCCGGCGCCGAAAGGGAGTTTGCGGGCCGGGGAATGACCGGCAATCCAGGCGCTGCCTTCGGCGTCGGCGCAGTAGGTGAGTACGTCTCCAGGGGTAACCGCGTCGGCGGATTGCTGGAATGAGACCAGGCGGGATTTGTGCAGCCAGTATTCGGCACGGTCGGGATGCCAGTCGAGGTGTTCGCTGGTGGTACGCAGCACGGCGGCCAGGGCCGGGCTTTGCGCGAGGGTGGAGAGTTGGAAGCTGGAGAGCTCGAGGATGAGCTTCTCATCCGGGGCCAGGGAGTCGGCCAGATCCAGGGCCGGAACGCCGATGTTACCCCCCAGCCGCGCCGGAATGCCGGCCTCCTGGAGCATGGCTTCGAGCAGGGAACAGCAGGTGCCTTTGCCGACCGTACCCGTAACGCCTATGATACGGTGGCGGCCGGCCCGGGCGAAGGCGAGCCCGGTCTGGGAGGTGAGCGTTCCGCCCGCGGCGAGCAGTTCCGCGATGGCGGGAAGATCGGGGCGCACCCCGGCCGAACGGAACACGGTGCGCATGGCCGGTAATCCGGCGAGATAACCTGCGGGCGCATCGTCCCCACCGGCGTAATGGACTCCCGCAGGGAGCGCATCCGGCCGTTTCCGATCAAATACGGTGATGTCCGTGAAGCCTTGCGCGAGCAGGTACCGGCAGGTACTGGCGCCTTCCACTCCGAATCCCAGTATGCCGATGGGCTCGGTAATCGCGGGCTGCGCGCTTTCCAGGGGCGTGGCGGGGGGCATGGGGGCGAAAAATAGCAACCCCCGCCGCTTGGAGCCCCTAAGCCTTGATTTTATATTCAGGCCTGGTTTTTTCCGGGTGCTTCTCGGGTGTGGTAGTCGAAGGAGAGTAGATGAAGAACGACCTCTTGCTGTTGACCCTGCTGTACGCCGTCTCCTGTTGCGCATTCATAGGAGCCATCAACTCGCGGGGACCTGCCAGGGTCGCCTTATCCTACTTCTTCGCCATCCTTACTTTGTGCGCCGCGGTGTTCCACACCAGCCAGCTTCTCGCCGGCGGCGATCTGTTCAAGACCGATACCGCAGTGGTGGTGGCCCCGCCGCCTGAGCCCGTGAAGCCGGTAGAGCCGCCCGCGCCTCCGCCTCCCGACACCGCCGCCCTCAACGCTTCCAAGAACGAAGCCGCCATCGCGGAAGGCAAAATCGAGTTGAAGGGCGTGCTGGAAGGCGCCCGCCGCGTGGCCCGCAGCCTGGCGTCCCTGAACCTGGGCGCGGTGGCGGACATCTCGGATGAAGAGTACGAAGGCCTGCAGAACCGCTCCGTGGGTTACCTGAGCGAAGCGCGCAAGGCCAAGGATAAGCTTACCGCCGCAGCTGCCAAGTTGCCGCCGCAGCTGAAGGACGCGCAGGATCAGGTCGCCAAGGGTATCGAAGCCCTGGTCACGGCCGCCTATAACGCCGAGCGTTTCTTCAAATCGGAGAATGACACCGAGGAGAAGCAGCACGCTGCCGCCTTCCGCCGTGGTACCCAGGACGCCAACGCCGCCTTCCGCAAGGCCGGCGAGATGGTCGGCGCCTCGGACGCGGGCGACTGAGAGACACGCCCGCTCCGCGGGCATTTTAGGAGGACATGATGTCCCTTGTTCCCGATGGATTGAAGTACACCAAGGATCATGAATGGGCCAAGCTCGAAGGCGCCGTCGCCACCGTCGGCGTCACCGACCATGCCCAACGCGAGCTGGGTGACATCGTTTTCGTCGAGCTTCCCAAGGTAGGCGCCTCCGTCAAGGCCGGCGAAAGCTTCGGAACCATCGAAGCCGTGAAGACCGTCGCCGAGCTCTACGCCCCCGTCTCCGGCACCATCGAAGCCGTCAACACCGCTCTCTCCGCCGACGCCGGCGTGATCAACCAGGACCCGTACGGGAACGGTTGGATCATCAAGGTGAAGGTCGCGGGCGCGCAGGAAGCGATGATGGACGCGGCGGCTTACAAAGCCCTGATCTAGCCGCCGGGGGCCCTTCAACGGCCCAGGACGACCATCCCCACGGATGCGCCGTGGGAGGTTTCCAGGCGCACCGCGTATAACCCGGTACGCCCTCCCAGTGCAGCCATCAAATCGTAACGAGCCGCCCCATGCCCGCGGATTTCCGCTTCGGTGCGCCCGTCTGCCCCGGCAAAGCGCAGACGGTAGCTTCCCGCTTCCGAGACTTCCGCCGTGAATCCCCGGAATCGCACGTTCCCGTTCCGTAACGCCCCCGTTACGGGAGTGTCGATTCCCGTCGCCGGGTCGGGCCGGCAATCCCCTGCGTACTCCAGACGCACCAGGCCTGTCGCCGCCGTCGACGAGAAGTAGCCGCCGTAGTTCACCGCGTAGATGGCCCCGTCCGGCCCTTGCTGGATGTCCAGGGCGCTCGACAATCGCCAGGCCTTGAAGACCAAGCCGATGGAAGCCATGCGCGTACCCGAGGCATCCAGCTGGATGGTGTCGATTTCCCCCGTCAGGTAATCGGATACGAACCACAGCCCGTCGAACTGGGGCGGGAACTTGACCAGCGAGCCCTTGGGCGCCTGGTCGTAGCGGTAGATGGGGCCCGTGAGCGAGGCGGATTCGATGTAGGCATGGGCGGGCGCAACGGCCGGCGGCAGATCCTTGAGGCCCGTATTCTTGGGGTTGTTGTTCTGGGGCTTATCCGGCGTGCCCGCGTTGGGCGTGATCACCAGCTGGTTGCCGGCATAATAGGGAAAGCCGTAATTGCCGGGCTTGGTGGTGATATCGTGCTCTTCCGTCGCGGTTTTGAAATTGGGTCCCATCTCACCCCAGGCCAGCCGGCCGGTCCTGTCATCGAGCGTGAGCGTGTAAGGATTGCGATCGCCCATGATGTAGATCTCGGGGCGCGTCTTGGCCAAGCCGGGCGCGAACAGATTGCCTTCGGGAATGGTATAGGTGCTCCCCGCTCCGGGCGCCGGCGTTTGCGCGTCCGGGAAGGCGATGGGTTTGAAGCGCAGGATCTTTCCCCTCAGGTCGTTCGTGTTCGGCGCGGTGAGCTCGCCCGCCGAGTTGTCCCCGTTGGTGATGGGAAGATGGTTATCGCCGACGCCCAGGTAGAGGACGCCTTGCGCATCGAAGCGCATCGATCCGCCGGTATGCGATTGGCCCTTTTGCCCGGGGATGATCAGGATGGGTTTCTCCGACGCCATGTCGAGTTTGCCCGCGCCATCGAGCTTGAAGCGGGACAGGTGGAATTTGAAATCCGGATCCTTGCCGTTGCCGTAGTACAGGTACAGCCAGCGGTTGGATTTGAAGCCCGGATCCAGGATGATGCCGGTGAGCCCGTCCTCCAGCTTGACGTCGGCCACGGCTATCTCGCCGAGGGTGGTCAGTTGCTTGGTGGCCACGGAAAATTTCCGCACCAGGCCGTAGCGTTGCACGAAGTAGATATCCACCTGCCCCTGCGCGTCCATGTCCAGGGCCATCTTGATGGGCTCTTCCAACTGGTTCTGCGCGTCCCGCGAGATGAGCGTCGTCATGCGGAAATCGGCGTCGGCCAAGGGGCCGCAGCCGGGATAGGTTTTCTGGGCTTGCGCCAGGCCCGCGAGCGCCGCCGCCAGGGCCAGGCATAGCGGGAAACGTCGTATCGAATGCATAAGTCCCCCCGTGCGGGACCTAACTTACCTTCGGGCGCAAGCCGTAACTTGCGGAATACCTGGGTTGATGGGTGCGGGGCGACCCGGCGGGCGGAATCGTCGCGTATTTCGCGATCGGTTCCGGGATTCCTGCTACTGTTCCGTTTTTCGTCCAAACAGCATGCGGACCGCGCTGGGATTCGGCCCGGCTTCGCTGCGCCACCAACGGCCATCCGCAAGGAACGCCTTGCCCGCGAGGACGGGCTTGCCGAAAAGGCGCTCGGGCCTGACCCCGACCGGCGTTGCCGCGGGCGCCAGGCGTCCGGGTATCTTCAATTCGAGCGAGTAGAGCCCGCCGTCGCCGGTGCAATACAGGGTCTTGCGTTCCGCGCCTCCGAAATGGCAATTGTCGATGTTACCCTGCTGCCCGCTCCGGGCGTCGTACACACCCGATTGCATGTTGAAGGTGATCTTCCCGATGCCGGTCCCGGCGTGGTTGACCACGTGCACGCAGCCGGCGGAATAATCACACAGGTAGAAATTGCCGTGGCTGTCGACCTCGCATCCATCCGGCCCGCTCTCGCCGGTAAAGAAATTCGCTTGAGCGCCCAGGGATCCGTCGGTATTGACCGGCAGGCGGCGGTTCTGCCCGGCCTGGAGATGAACCACCTTCTCTTCTTCGATCCACTCGATGCCGTTGGCGTTGGTAAGTCCGCTGGCCGCGATCTTGAGTTTGCCGGCCGCGTCCACGTAGAAAACGTTATTGCCCAGATCGGTGAAGTAGAAAGAGCCGTCCTTGCCCATGCTGAAATCGTTGGCCTGGCCGAAGCTGGCGCCGTTGCCGCTGGTGGCCAGGGTGGCGTCCACGCTCCCGTCCTTCTTATAGCGGACGATCTTGCCTTTCTGCGCCGCGATTACGCGGCCCTGACCGTCCACGAACAGGCCGTTGCTCTGGTTGCTGGCGGTGATCCAACGCGACCCCGTATCATTGGGGTTACTGGGGTCGATCTTCCAGATGGGCCATTCCAACGTATTGTTGTCGCGCTGCTCGGTGAAATACACCGTACCGTCGTTCAGGTCCACGGAAGGACCTTCGCAGTACTGTTGGATCTTCTTGATCCATTTTACCTGGGTGCCGGGCGCCATGATGGAATCGGGCAGGGTGATGGTGGCGGAATGCTGGGCGGCAGCCGGCAGGATGGACAAGACGGCGCATAGGGCCGTGCGGCTGGAAAAACGAAGTATCATCGCGGACTCCCGATCCCCACCAAGGATGGCGCCGGTCATCCCACCCGGCGTGGGAAATATAACGCCGGGACCCGGGTTTGGGGGTGGGGAAGGGGAAAGGTTTAAGGTCTAAGGTTTAAGAGAATTCGGGAAGGATTCCCCCCTTAAACCTTAGACCTTAAACCTAATCGAAGAAAAGACTGAGCCCGATCTTATGTATACGCCTCAATCGGAGGGCAAGCGCAAACGAGGTTTTTGTCCCCGTACGCCGCATTCAAGCGGCCCACTGCCGGCCAGAACTTGTTGGCCTTGACCCAGGCTAGCGGGTACACCGCCTGCTCCCGGCCATAGGGATGCTTCCACTCGTCGGCCAGGGCATGGGCCGCGGTATGCGGGGAGTTCTTGAGCACGTTGTCCTGCTTGTCGGCCTGGCCGTCTTCGATGGCGGCGATTTCCTTGCGGATGGCGATGAGGGCGTCGCAGAAGCGATCCATCTCGGGCTGGGACTCGCTCTCGGTGGGCTCCACCATCAGGGTGCCGGCCACCGGGAAGCTGACCGTAGGCGCGTGGAACCCGTAATCCATCAGGCGCTTGGCGATGTCTTCCACTTCGATTCCCGCGGATTGCTTGAACTTGCGGCAGTCCAGGATCATCTCATGGGCCACGGTGCCGTTGCTGCCCACATAGAGCACGGGGTAATGCGACTCCAGGCGCTTCATCATATAGTTCGCGTTGAGGATGGCGACCTCGGTGGCGCGGGTGAGGTTCCTGCCGCCCATCATGCGGATGTAGGCCCAGCTGATCGCGAGGATGCTGGCGCTGCCCCAGGGCGCGGAGGAGACCGCGTGGATGGCTTTCTCTCCGCCCGTTTTGACCACGGCATGGCCGGGCAGGAAAGGCTTGAGATGCGCCGCCACGCAGATGGGGCCCATGCCCGGGCCGCCGCCGCCGTGCGGGATGCAAAAGGTCTTGTGCAAGTTGAGATGGCAGACGTCGGCGCCGATGCTGCCGGGGCTGCACAAGCCCACCTGGGCGTTCATGTTGGCGCCGTCCATGTATACCTGGCCGCCGTTGGCGTGCACGACTTCGCACACTTCCTTGATGCCTTCTTCGAATACGCCGTGGGTGGATGGATATGTCGCCATGAGCGCGGCGAGATCGTTCTTGTGCAGCTCGGCCTGTTTCTTGAGATCGGCGAGATCGATATTGCCCTTGGCGTCGCAGGCGACCACGACCACCTTGAACCCGGCCATGACCGCGGTGGCGGGATTGGTGCCGTGGGCCGATTGCGGTATGAGGCAGACTTCGCGCGCGCCCTGGCCGCGGCTCTTGTGGTACGCGCGGATGACCATGAGGCCCGCGTATTCGCCCTGGCTGCCGGCGTTGGGCTGCAGGGAAACGCCGGGAAACCCGGTGATGGCGGCGAGGTCGCGCTCCAGTTCCGTGAACATGCGCTGGTAGCCCTTGGTCTGATCCGCGGGGGCGAAGGGATGCAGGTTGCCCATCTCGGGCCAGGTCACCGGGATCATCTCGGCGGTGGCGTTGAGCTTCATGGTGCAGGATCCCAACGCGATCATGGATGCGGTCAGGGAGAGATCCTTGTTCTCCAGGGACTTGATATAGCGCAGCATCTCGGTTTCGCTGCGATGGCTGTTGAAGACGGGGTGGGTGAGCACCGCGTCTTTGCGGACCAGGGCGGCGGGCCAGGCGAGGCTGAGGCCTGCGGCCCAGGTCCCGGCGTCGGCCAGGGATGGCTTGGCCTTGCCCATGGCGGCGGCGAAGATGCCCACGATACCGGCCACGTCTTCCAGGGTGGAGGTCTCGTCGACGGTGACACAGACGGAATTGTCCTCGTTGTAGCGCAGGTTGCGTCCCACTGCGAGCGCCTCCTCGCGGACCTTGGCCTGCACGGCGGCGTTGGGAAGCGGGATCTGCACGGTGTCGAAGAAGGCGGCGTTGCCTTGACGGGAGCCGAGGGAGGCGAGGCCTTTATCGAGCGCGCGCGCCAAGCCGTGGGTGCGCGTGGCGATGTGCTTGAGGCCTTGCGGGCCATGGTATACGGCATAGAAGCCCGCCATCACCGCCAAGAGCACCTGCGAGGTGCAGATATTGCTGGTGGCCTTGTCGCGGCGGATGTGTTGTTCGCGGGTCTGCAGGGACATGCGGTAGGCGCGATGGCCGTGCGAGTCCACGGAAACGCCGATGATGCGGCCCGGCATTTGGCGCTTGAAGGCGTCCTTGGTGGCGAAGAAGGCGGCATGCGGGCCGCCGAAGCCCATGGGCACGCCGAAGCGCTGCGCCGAACCGACGGCGATATCGGCACCGAAGGATCCCGGGGAGGCGAGCAGGAGCAAGGAGAGGAGATCGGTGGCGACCGCGACCTTGATGCCGGCCGCATGGGCCTTCTGCACCAGCGTGGCGTAGTCGGCTGCGTTGCCGAAGGTGTCCGGGTATTGCAGCAGCATGCCGAATACGTCGGACGGGGCCTGGGCGGCGATTTCGTTCTCGTCCCCGATGCGCAGCTCGATGCCCAAGGGTTCGGCGCGGGTGCGCAGCACGTCGATGGTCTGCGGGTGGCAGCGCTTGGACGCGAAGAAGGCGGTGGCGGAATCGTTCTCGCGCAGGGCGAAGAGCATGGTCATGGCTTCGGCGGCGGCGGTGCCTTCGTCGAGCAGGGAGGCGTTCGCGATTTCCATCCCCGTGAGGTCCATGACCACGGTCTGGAAATTGACGAGGGCTTCCAGGCGGCCTTGGGCAATCTCGGCCTGGTAGGGCGTGTAGGCGGTGTACCAGCCCGGATTCTCCAGCACGTTGCGGAGGATGACTCCCGGAGTCACGGTACCGTAGTACCCTTGGCCGATATGGGATTTGAGGATCCGGTTTTCCAATGCCAAGGCGCGGGCCTCTTGCAGGAAGCGGTGCTCGTTCTCGAAGGCGGGCAATTCCAACGGCGCTTTGAGGCGGATGGAAGCCGGCACGGTCTTGCGCGCGAGCGCATCGAGGCTTTCGGCTCCTACGGTCTTTAGCATGTCGCGGATTTGGCCCTCGTCGGGACCGATGTGCCGGGATACGAATACGCCTTGGTTCTGAACGCTCAATTCCATGTGCCTCACCCGCGTGGAAATCCCCGACCGTCTTGATTGGGGGGGGCCCGGCGCGAACCGGGAACCCGGCAACAATTTTACTAAATTCCACAGGATTGCCGAAGCCGCGGGAAGCCCGCAGGCCAAGGCCGGAAGCCGATTCCAGCCAACGTTGGAAACGGCACGGTCCGGGGAGAATCAAAAGGAAAAGGTATGGGAATCAAGGTCGCGATCATGGGCGCCACGGGCGCGGTAGGCACGGAACTCCTGGAAATCCTCGCCGAGCGCAAATTCCCGGTTTCCGAGCTACGGCTGCTGGCTTCGGCTCGTTCCGCCGGCAAGACCCTCCAGTTCCAGGATCGGGACGTCAAGGTCCAGGAACTGACCCACGATTCCTTCCAGGGCATCGACCTGGTGCTGGCTTCGGCCGGCGGCAAGATCAGCAAGGAATACGCGCCCTCGGCGGTCAAGGCCGGAGCCGTCGTGGTCGACAATACCTCCTACTTCCGCATGACCGAAGGCGTACCCCTGGTCATCCCCGAGATTAATCCCGAGGACATCGCCACCCATAAGGGCATTATCGCCAATCCCAACTGCTCCACCATCATCATGGCCCTGCCCCTGTTCCCGCTGCACAAGCGCTACAAGGTCAAGCGCGTGGTGGCCGCCACCTACCAGGCCGCCAGCGGCGCCGGCGCCGTGGCCATGGACGAATTGGTGAGCGAAACCGCCGCCTACATCAAGGGCCAGGATTTCAACCGCACGGTCATCCCGCATCCATACGCCTTCAATCTGTTCCCGCACAACTCGCCCATGACCGATAACGGCTATTGCGAGGAAGAGATCAAGATGGTGAAGGAAACCCACAAAATCTTCCACGACAGTAACATCAAGGTTACTGCCACCTGCGTGCGCGTGCCCGTGCTGCGCGCCCATTCCGAGGCCCTCAATATCGAGTTCGAGCAAGAGCCCGATATCGAAGAAGTCTACCGCATCCTCAAGGGCGCCGAGGGCGTCGAGGTGATGGAAGACCGCCCCAAGAACCGCTGGCCCATGCCCCTGGACGCTTCCGGCCGCGACCCCGTGCTGGTCGGCCGCATCCGCAAGGACCTGACCCAGCCCAGGACGCTGGACCTGTGGGTGGTAGGCGATCAGATCCGCAAGGGCGCGGCGCTCAACGCGGTGCAAATCGCGGAAAAGCTCTTCAAGAAATAACCCGGCTCCCGCGTCGTTTCCCGTTTCCATCTTTTCTAAGCGGATCTGGAAACACCCTTATGTATAATATCCGCACTTTTATTGGATAAAGTCGGCATCACGGGCTGATTAGTCCGGTTTTGTGGAATTAGCGTGTTTCCATCTGGAAACAGATCTTTCCCGGATTGGCCGGGGCGGAAAGAACCGGCGACCTATTATTGTGAGGGTGATGGACACCCCCAGCGTTTTCGATTTCACCGACTATCGGCACTACCTGCGGGCCTATTACCAATTCCAGAAACAGAAAACGCCGGCCTTTTCCTACCGGTATTTCGCCCTGCGGGCCAAGATCAATTCATCGGGATTCTACAAGAACGTGATGGACGGCAAGCGGAGCCTGGGCCGCGGCCTTATCGTCCGGTTTTCCGAAGCCATGAAACTGCGCAAGAAAGAGGCGGATTACTTCGAGAACATGGTCTGCTTCAACGATGCCAAGACCGTGGATGAGAAACGGATCTTCTTCGAGCGCATGATGGCGCTGCGCAAGGTCGATGCTTATCTGGTGCAGGGCAGCCAATTCGAATTCTATTCCAAGTGGTACTACAGCGCCATCCGGGAGTTGATCGGCATCATCCGGTTCAAGGATGATTTCGCCTCCTTGGGCAGATTGCTCGATCCACCCATCCGCCCCGACCAGGCCGAGAAGGCCATCAAGGTCCTGGAGGAACTGAAGTTCATCGCTCCGGACGCGAAAGGCGTGTACAGGCAGACCCAGAACCATATCACCACCGGCCCCGAGGTCGAATCCCTCAACGTGGCCAACTACCAGATCGCTTGCATGGACCTGGCGAAGGAAGCCATCGACCGGCATGAGCCCGAAGTGCGCGACATGTCCACACTGACCTTGAGCCTATCCCAGGAAGCCTTCGCGGCCTTCAAGGATGAGCTCATTTCCTTCCGCAAGAATCTCCTCGCACTGGAGCGGCGTTTCCCAAAGCCCGATCGCGTTTACCAGCTGAATACGCATTTCTTCCCGCTGTCCAAGCTTTCCGCGAAGGGGAAGTCATGATCACGTGGCGGACCGGAATCGCCCTGGGCGCGTTGTTGGCGGCCTGGCTGGGCGGATGTAACACGGGATCGGAAACGGGAAATCCCACCCGGGGCCTGACGGGCTCTTTCAAAACCCTGGACGGATTGCCGGCTGCGCATACGCGGGTGATTCTGGTTCCCGTCGGTTTCAATCCCTTGGAACTTATTTCCGGGTCCGCGAAGCCGCTGCGGATGGATACCACGGACGCACAGGGGCGTTACCGGTTCACGGGTATCGATAGCGGCAATTACAATCTGGAGGCGGTGAATCTTTCCGACGGTACGCGCTCGCGCCGCGTAGGTATCGCAGTCGCCGGGACGATAGCCGAGTTGCCCGTCGCCACCCTGCTTTCCCCCGGGAAAATCGCCGCCACCCTGGTTGGCGCTTCCGATACGGTTGCGGGGTACGTGTACATCCCCGGCACCACGTTTTACGAGAAGGTCGGCCATGCTTCCGGGATCGTGGCTTTCGATTCCCTCCCCGCAGGCAGGATCGATTCCCTGGTCTATGCCGATCCCGGAGGGATGCTGACCCCAAGGACTTTCGCCTGGAACGTTTCCGTGTTCCCTGATGGCGAGCAGAAAGTCGCCGGGCCCTACCTGGCCTGGAAGCATTCCGCGACGATTTCCCTGGATACCAAAAACGCCGTGAAGCTTTCCGGCGCGGTCCCGCGTTTCCCACTCGGCATCGCCTTGGATAATCTCCCCTCCGTTTTCGCGCAAGCCAGACCCGATGGGTCGGATCTGCGCGTAACCAACGAACAAGGGCTGCCCCTGCCCTGCGAACTGCAAATGTGGGACGCCGGCGCGCGCACGGGTCGCATCTGGGCCTTGGTCGATACGGTCTACCGAGACAGCCTCCAGAAGCTCCGCCTGTACTGGGGATACACGGGCGCGGACGCGCCCACCGGCGCTTGGCCCGCCGGTTCCGTCTTCGCGCTGGACGACGGGTATGCCGCCGCCTGGCATCTGGACGAGGATCCGTTCCTCTCCGCCGCGTCGATGCGGGATCAATCGGGGCGCCGCAACGAGGGGACGGCGGTCAACTATGCGGCCACGGGAGGCAACGTGCCCGGCGTGATCGGCAACGGTCTCGCCTTCGATGGCAAGACGCAATTCCTGTTTTCGCGTCAGGCATTCGACAATCCCAATGTCTTCACCTTCTCAGCCTGGTTCCGCAGCGTCAGCGATTCCGGCGGACGGCTCATCGATTTCGTCGACAAGGATTCCTCTTTGACCCCGAACTATTGGGATCGTCTCATCGAAATGCATCCAGACGGCACGGCGCATTTCGGGGTCTATCCGCCCACCGTGTCGGGTACGCCCATGCCCACGACCTCGACGTACAAGATCCTTTCCGGCCCCTCCCCCATGAACGACGGCCAATGGCATCATTTGGCGGCGCGTTTGTCCCCGCGGGGTCAGGCCTTCTTCCTCGATGGCGTGCGGGTCTCCCAGGATCCCGCCACCGTGGAAGGCGAAAACGTCCGCGGATATTGGCGCTTAGGCTACGGCTTCCTTTCGCAGTGGGCGCCGGCGGGTACCAGTCTTTATTGGCAGGGCGCGCTCGACGAAGTCTGGATCGCCCATGCCGAACGTTCCGATGATTTCGTGAAACTGCTTTTCGAAAACCAGAAAGCGGGATCGCGACTGTTGTCTTTCCCCTGAAGGCAGGGGGCGCGATGCGCCTCGGCCCCAGGATTCCATAACCGTTCCACCCTTCCGAAGGAGGCCTCCATGAAGCCTGCCCCTGAAATCGCTTTGCCTTTCCCTTACCTGTTCGCGGCCCCTTTCTACCTCGCCGGTTCCCTACTCTGCGCGTTTGGCGCCGCGCCCGCCCAGGCCTTAGGAGTGCATCCGGGATTTACGCTTACCTCATTGCGGCCGCCGGGATTCGATCCCATGGTGAGCGGATTGGATTTCCTCCCCGATGGCCGCCTGGTGGTTTCCACCTGGGAGGGCTTCGGCGCCACCAAAGGATCGGTTTACCTGGTCGCCAACGCGCAAAGCGGGGACTCCTCCAAGGTCACCTACAAGAAGTTCGCGGCCGGACTGAACGAACCGCTGGGCGTGAAGGTGCTGGGCGGGGAGATCTACCTGCTGCAAAAGGATCAGCTTTCCCAGCTGCCGGACAAGAACAACGACGGCTTGGCGGACGAGGTGAAAAAGATCGCCTCGGGTTGGACCGTGCAACCCGGTTCCAAGAACCTGGAATTCGCCATGGGGATGGTTTATCGCGACAGCGTGTTCTACGGCGGCCTGGCGACGGCCTGGCCCTGGGGCTCACAGGAGACGGCCGAGCGGGGATGCATCATCCAGATGTCACCCAAAACCGGCGGGTTCGCCCCTTATGCCTGCGGCATGCGCACGCCCAACGGGATGACGCTGGGGCCGGACAACGAAATCTTCGTTACCGAGAACCAAGGCAATTGGGTGCCTTCGTCCAAGCTCCTGAACATACGCAAAGGCAGGTTCTATGGCGTGCACAAGAAGGCGCCGGGCCCTTTCGACAAGGAGCCGGAAACGCCGCCCGCCATCTGGATGGATCACGGTAACATCGCGGTTTCCCCCACCCAGCCCGTGTATCTCAAGAGCGGTGTCTACCAAGGCCAGATGCTCGCGGGCGATGCCCAATTCGGAACGCTGCAACGCTATTTCCTGGAGAAGATCGGCGGGGAGTACCAAGGCGCGGTCATGTACTTCACCGGTGGGCTGCAGGCGGCGGCCAACCGCATCGTCACCGGGCCGGACGGCGCGCTGTACGTGGGCGGCATCGGTACGCAGGAATGGGGCGGCTGGGACTGGTCCGGTAAAGACTATGGCCTGCAGCGCCTGGCGCCCAACGGCAAAGCCTTCTTCGATCTGCTGGCGGTGCGATCGATGGGCCCCACCAGCTTGGAGTTGGAGTTCACCGCGCCGGTAGGGGCGGGGGCCGACGTGGCCGCCAACTACGCGCTGAAGCAATGGTTCTACATCCCGGAAGAGGCCTATGGAGCGGGCAAGCAGCCCGTACAGACCCTTGCCGTGGTTTCTGCCAAACCCAGCGCGGACAAGCTGCGGGTTACCCTGGAAGTTACGGGGATGAGAGTCAAGAACGTGGTTTACCTGAAGCTGGGCGGTGTGAAGGCCGCCGATGGCGCGGCCTCGTGGACCACGGAGGCTTGGTATACGCAGAACGCCTTCGGGCCCGGCGTTACCGTGGCCACGGCCGATCCGATCCCGGCCGGGGCCCCCGCCGCTCGCATGCAGGCACGTCCATTGGGTGCAGGCAAAATCGGAATCCGCGTGCCCGGCACTGGCCGCTTCGAGCTCAGCATCCGCGATGCCTCGGGAAAGATCCGGGAAAGGCGCATCGGCATGGGACCGATGCAATT
>JAHFCH010000032.1:0-11841 GCA_023249635.1 Fibrobacterota bacterium | reverse complement strand
GCCTCTACCTATTGACCCTGGAAGACTCCCACGGATCCTGCCATCGGAAATTCATCAATCCATAATCGCAACCCCGGGGGACAAATGGAATCGTGGAAAAGCCCACTGGTATTATCCGACTTGGTATTATCCGGCTTGCGCGGGTTGGCGCTGCTGCTTGCCGCCGCCATGGGCGCGCCGGCGCTGGACCTGTCCAAGGTACCGGCTTCCGATTGGATTCAAATCTTCAACAAGAAGGATCTCGAGGGTTGGGTCAAGAAGATCTCGGGACAGACCGTTGGCCAGGACCCTTACGATACCTGGTACGTCAAGGACAGCGTCTTGTGGGTGGACTATAAGAACTATACCGGCGATTTCAATCAGCGCTTCGGGCATCTGGCTTGGCAGAAACGGAAATTCTCCTACTACCTGATGCGGGCCGAATACCAGTTCTGCGGGACCCAGGCTACCGGCGGGCCGGACTGGGGCAAGGAGAACAATGGGCTGCTGTATCATTCCCAGTCCATGGAGAGCATGAGCCTGAACCAGGATTTTCCCGCCTCCGTGGAGTTCCAGCTGCTGGGCGAGCATAACAACCAGAACAACGACGGCACCACGGCCAATGTCTGCGGCGTAGGCGCCACCATGATCATCGATGGGGTGCGGGGCGATTACTGGTGCCGGAAGGCCAAACCCCATAACATCATCGGCCAGCCCTGGGTTAAGGTGGAAGGTCTGGTGCTGGGCGACTCCATCTCCCGGCATATCGTGGAAGGGGATACCGTACTCAAGTACACGTCGCTCATCGCGAAGGCGGACGGTAAGCCGCTGAAGGACGGGTATATCTCCATCCAGTCCGAGACCGCCCCCACCAAGTTCAAATCCATCGAGGTGTTGGACCTGGAGGGTTGCATGGATCCAAAGGCTGCCAACTATCGCGCCTATTTCCTGAAAAGCAATCCCTCACGATGCTCGGGGACGACCCGGGCCGTCGCCGCGCCTTCGGCCGCCGGGTTCGACTTGTCCGCCTTTCCCGGCGGCTTGCGCCTCTTCCTGCCCGAAGGCGGCGGCATTCGCTATCGCCTCGAGATGATCGATCTCAAAGGTAACACGACTGTTACCTGGGCCTCGGGGAAAGAGGCCATGCTTTCCACCCGTGGGCTTGCCCCGGGCGTTTACGGCTTGCGGATCACCGGCAAAATGAATGGCGGCAACCAAGAATATCACCTGAAATTCGCTCTGGCGGATTCCTATTCCGGAGCCCTGAAATGAAAAATCGCTTTATTTCCCAAGCAATCCTGGGCTTGGCGGCGGCCTTGGGTGCGCAGACCGTCCCAACCGTAAAGTTGCCCAAACCGGATTCGACCGGCTGGATCCGGATTTGGCGCGGCGACAATCAATCCGACTTCTCCGTGTACACGGGGAACGGTTCGCCGGCGCAGGAAGCCGGCAAGCCTCCCTTCGGCGGCCCCTTCTATATCCAGGGCGGGGACACCATTCGCACTTCGGGTCAGCCCAACGGTCAGCTCATCTTCAAGCAGAACTTTTCCCATTACGTCATGGAAGTCCAGCTACGTTGGCCGGGAAACGTCTTCAATACCGGGACGATGGAAAAGACCCAATGGAACGACGTGGGCCAAGGGGGTGGACTGCCTACCTGCATCGAATGCCAGGGAGATCCCAATCAGGGTATCGGCCAGGTCTGGTGCCTGGGCCCCGGAAGCGCCCGGCCCTGGATAACCTTGCAAGGCAAATCGGATTCGCACGGCGCCATCGCCGACAGCACCCAGCCCGTCATGAGTTTCGGGGGCTCGGGAGGCCAGAATTGCGTCGTAGGATTCCCCGGATGGCAGAAACCCTACCCGTCTTCCGTGAACGCGCATGGTTGGGTCACCATCCGTACCGAAGTCCACGGCAAGGACACCACGCGGCATTTCGTGGACGGGCAGAAGGTGATGCAATATTGGAACCCGCGCATCGCGAAGAGCAACGATGCGAATGCGGTGGTAAAGAACCTTACGGAAGGCATGGTCACGGTCCAGTCCGAAGGCGGAGAAGTGTGGTATCGGGGTTGGCGCATCAAGTTGCTCCCGGAGGATCCGCTTTATAAGGATCTCTACCCCACTGCCACCCTGGGCGCGGCGCATCCGGTGCGGAAGGGCGTAGTGGCCTACAAGCTGGGTTTCCATGGGGCGACATTGACCATCCTCTCGGAAGGCCGGCCGATTTCGACCTTGACCGGAAGGCGCTACGGCGGCCAGGCTGGGGGAGAGCCGCCCCCCAGGCTTGCCTTCCCCTCCCCGTAAGACCTATACTTCGTCCCATGGCCCTCATCCTCGGTCTCCTCATCTGCTGCCTCGGGCTCTATTTCCTGAGCCTGTTCTTCCAGGTCGCGCGGCTGGAGAAGTCGATGAACGAAAGCGTGACCCTGCTTGAGAAATTCATGATGGTCAAACACTCCCTGGGCAATGAGTCGAAAAAGAAGCCCGATGAGCCTCCGCCCGGCCCCGCGCCTACCGGGACCGGCGGCATCGCCATTCCTCCGCTGGGGGCTCCCCCCAGTTCCGCTCGCTGACCGGCCCCGTCCCCGATCCTTGCTATCTTTGCGAGCCGAAGGAAACCCGGCCCATGAAGAATCTGGTTACGCACATCGGCGGCATGCCGGTGCCACAGTTGGCGAAGAATTTCGGCACTCCCGCCTTCATTTACGAACGCGACGTGATTGAGAAGCGCATCGCCGAATTGAAGGCGTTCGAAGTCATCCGCTTCGCCCAAAAGGCCTGCTCCAACATCGCCATCCTCGCGCTCATGCGCAAGAACGGGGTGGTGGTGGATGCGGTTTCCGCCGGGGAAATCTACCGCGCCCTCAAAGTCGGCTATACCGGCGGGGGCCATCCCTCCGGGATTGTCTTCACGGCCGATCTGTTCGACGAAGACGCGCTGCAGTTGATCCGCGAACATAAGATTCCCGTGAACGTGGGATCGCCGGACATGATCACGCAGCTGGGCAAAGCCTATCCCGGCGCCGAGGTCACCCTGCGCATCAATCCGGGATTCGGCCACGGGCACAGCCGCAAGGTGAATACCGGCGGCAGCTATTCCAAGCACGGCATCTGGCATACCGATCTGGAAGAATGCTTGCGCCTGGGGAACGAGGCGGGCGTCAAGATCCAGGGCCTGCACATGCATATCGGTTCGGGCAGCGACTACCACCATCTCTCCACGGTTTGCGACGCCATGGTCAAGGCGGCCAAGCGCATGGGCGCGCCCCTGAAGGTGATCAGCGCCGGCGGCGGCTTGCCCATCCCGTACCACAAGGAACAGGCGCGCATCGATATCGCGGCCTACTACGGCCTATGGGACAAGGCGCGCAAGTCCATCGAACGCGAAGTGGGGCATCCGGTTTCCCTGGAAGTGGAACCGGGACGTTACCTGGTTGCCGAATCGTGCTCGCTGCTGACCCAGGTCCGCTCGGTGAAATCCTCCGGCGGCAACAAATTCTACCTGGTGGACGCCGGTTTCGATACCCTGATCCGCCCCGCCATGTACGGCTCCTACCACGAGATTTCCATCGCGGCGCATGACGGCCGCACCATCGGCAACGCCGTGGATACCATCGTGGCGGGACCGCTGTGCGAATCCGGGGACGTGTTCACCCAGGAAGAGGGCGGCGTGGTGACCACCCGCAAGTTGCCCGAGGCCGTGGTCGGCGATTATCTCATCCTGCATGATGCGGGCGCGTACGGGGCGGCCATGTCCTCGAATTACAATACCCGCAAGCTGGCCCCCGAAGTGATGATCCAGAACGGCGCGGCCGAGATAATCCGCGAGCGGCAGACTTTCGAAGCCATCCTCCAGTTCGAGCGAATTCCCAAAACCCTGGCCTGAGGGGCGGGCGGGGTCGATTGTAACCCGATTTTTACCGCCATCCTTGCGGGCGCGATCGGCCCCAGGCGGTATATTCTAGGGACTCCATGAAACCGTTTTTCCGCGCCCTCGGGGCCTTAGCCCTCCTTTGCGCCTATGCTTCCGCCGAGATCCCCGACTCCACCCATCCGGATTACGATCTGCGCGTCGTGGCGATGCCGCTCCAATTCAAGACCATGGGCTTGGCCTTCCTTCCCGACGGTTCCCTGGCCCTGGCGACCACGGATGCCGTTGGCGGGGGGGAAGTGCCCGATCCTTCTCCCGAGCACAAGGTCTATTTGCTGCGCGGCGCCTCGCCGGATTCACTTCCCTCCCTGCTCAGGGAAATCTCCCATGGCTGGAAGCAGATTTCCGGCATCGTCGCGGTGGGGGAGCGCATCTACGTCGCCGACCGGGACGGCTTCTACGCCATCGTGGACAACAATCCCGCCGGCGATCTCGATTCCAACCGCAAGCTCATCGTGAAATGGCCCGTATCCACCCGTTGGAATTTCGGGCCTTTCTGGCACCAATGGTGCTTTACCCCGCTGTATCGCGACGGCTATTTCTACGCGCCCTACTCCGGTTCCATCCTCACCGGGGGCTGGTCCAATGTCGAAGCCACTACGCCGCTCTCCGGCGCCTTCCTGAAATGGGATCTGCAGGGAAACCTCTCCGCCTTCGCAGGGGGACTGCGCTCGCCCAACGGGGCCGCCCTCGATCCCGCGACGGGAGAAATGTTCGTGACCGACAACCAGGGAAGCTGGCTGCCATCTTCGACTTTCATGCGCATGCGTCCCGATCGATTCTACGGACACCGCCAGACGCCCACTGATTTGGATAGTAATGGCTTGGTGGTGGGGACCCATGCTCCCAACTTCGCGGAAGCTTATCCCTACGAACCGCCGGTGGCCTGGCTGCCGCATGGCACCGTACGTTCTTCCCCTAGCCAGCCGGCCAAGCTTCCCACGGGCCCCTTCGCGGGCGACTGGGTCATCGGGGACGTGAACAATCCCGGGCTGGTGCGCGTATATCTTGATCGCGTCGGCGATGCCCTCAATGGCGCGGTCTTCTGGTTCACCAAGGGAATGGGTTATGCCGCCGTCAACCGCATCGTGCCCGGTCCCGATGGGGCGCTGTGGCTGGGGACCCTCACCACCATCGGGGGTAACTGGCCTTCGGGGGAGAAGAAGCCGTTCTACCGATTGACGGCCAAGGAACAGGGCGGCGCCTTCGATATCCGCGCGGTGCGATCCATGGACGACGGATTGGAAATCGATTTCACCCAGCCCGTGAATCCCGATTCCATCGGCCCGGAGCATTTCACGGTACAGTCATGGCAATACATCCGGCAACGCGAATACGGCGTCGGCAAGCAACCCACGGAAACCCGCGCCGTCACCGCCGCCGAGGCGTCGAAGGATCGCAAGCGCGTGCACTTGAAAATACCTGGGCTGACGATCGATCGGGTGATCCATATCCAGGCTGAGCGCCTGGCGTCATCCGGAGGCATGGCGCTCTGGAACGATGAAGCCTGGTTCACGTTGAACGCCTTGAGCGATCGCGTCTGGGATAAGAACGCCCCTACCGTAGCCATCGGGACGGCGCATACTCCGGTAGCGAAAGCGCGGGTGGCTTGGATCGCGCGCGGCGGAGCCCTGGAAGTGTCCCTGGCATGCGGAACCGGAGCTTGTACCGGCGCGCGCTTTACCGCGGCGCTGTACGCGCCCGACGGTTCGCGCCTGGCCCAAGCCGCTGGCGAAGACGCATTGCGCATGCCGCTGCCGCATGGCTCGGGAGTGGGGCTTTTGCGGGTGGAATCGCCGGTCCTGGGTAACTCGCAAGTTACCTATAAGATCGCGTTCTGAGCCGCGCGCGATCCCGCGCCGGATTCCAATCCTGATTCCGTTGGTAATGCCGTCGCGAATGTCTGCGTAAGCCGCATTCCCAAATCCATATCCCCTGGAAGCTGCGGATGCAAGTAGTTTCGGTGGATTGGCGGCGTTTCCGTTTCTTGGGAATGGCATGACCGAATTCAGCGGAATCTCGCGGAAGCGTGTAGAGAACGCGGATCCGGACGGCGCGCTGAGCCGGTTTCCCAACGCCCGCACGAGGGGAATGGGGATGAAAATTCCCGCACCGTTTTTCCGTCACGGCCCTATTATAACTGCATGCTTCTGCTCGCTTTCACTTTCGCCTCCTTCAGCTTGTTCCTGGCCCTGGGCTTCCAGCGCAAGTACCGGGCCCGCCTGGAACTGGAAGCCGCGAACCTGGCCCGCTACAACCGCATCGCCGATTATTACGGCCGGCCCATCTCACTGGCTTTCGATTACAATACCGGCGGCACCCTGCTGCCCGAATTCGTGGAAGCGGACGTGGATGAGATTTACCATTACGGGCGCGATTATTTCCTCAAGGGACGTTCGCCCGACGGCAAGCGCAGCCAGATCTACAAGTGGAGCCGCATCGCCAATCCGCGCGTGCGTTATGACGGTCGCAGCCTCGGCTCCCTGGAACAGCTTTTCATGGCCGCCGAGGGCGGCTCAAGAGCGGCGGCATGATGCCCCACCACGCAACGTGCGTGTTACGGCTTGGAACCCGCACCCGAAAGTGCGTGTGCCAAATCCAACCAAGTCGGGCTAAAAGTTGACAATGCCCGTCTCCGCCCGGCTTTACGGTGCGGAAACGGGGGAATCCGGATTGGGAACGGTCTTTGCTTTAGTCTTCCAGGGAGGAGGGTCTATGGAAAAAGAAGATCAGGAATTCTGGAGGTCATTGCTCACCAATCGCAATCTCCGTTCCCGTTTCATCCGGGATCTTGAAATCCAATCCATAACCAGCCGTTCCACTGAAGATCTGGCCGTGCGCCATCGCGATGAAGAGCTGGTTTCCTCCCGTTCCCATCAGAATTCCGCCGACAGCGCCAGCTGGTAAGCGAACTCGCCGGCCATCCCGCCCGGCGTCCACGGCACGCGCAACCGCTGCTCCACCCGTAATCCGTTACCCGCAGGCCATCCTTGGCGTACTTCCACGCGTTGATAGCGCGTAGGCCGGCAAAAATCCCCCGTTGACCATTCCAGCGAGGCTTCCGATGCCCGGTTACGGTGCGCGCAAGCGAGACTGATCGGACGGGGTCGGGTACCCGAATACCCCTCCCAACGACCGGAACAGGCCGTTCGCAAGTTCCACGCCCGACCTTGCCATTCCAGGCTTTGCCCCCAGCCCGCCGGGGTTCCGGAAGAACCCATCCGTCGCGAGGCCAGTGAGGCACCCGTGGCGGCATGCCATGGACCGAAGGATTGCAGTAAGGCGGCGTTGCCGCTCCCCTCGGGAAACCCCTCCAAAGTCCAATCGAACCGGCTGCCCGCTTGTATCCCGCCGCGCCAGGCTCCCGGCGCGAAAAGGGGGAAGGCCGAGGCGGCGGCCAGCCCGCCCTCCCCGCCCCCGGTGGTGATCCATTCGTCAGCCAGGGTATCCTTCACCCGCCCCAGGGGCGCCTGCAGCGGGTTGGCCCAACCCGGGCTCGCCTGCCGCAATCGCAGGCTCCAGCTTTCCTCCCCGCCCTTCAGCAAGGCTTCCCCGAACGTTCCGACCCCGCGGAACCAGGAGGCCGCTCCCGTAACCCGCAGGGTACCTTGCCCGCCCTTGAGGGTGGCTGCCGCCCCGGCCACGGGTAGCCATTGGGAGGCTTCGCTTCCCGGATCGAGCCGCAGGACCATGGCCTGGGCCCGGAATCCCGCCCCTTTGGCGCCAAAGGCCCCCGTTTCCCGGCCGGCCCCGGCCAGGAACAGGCCGGCATCGCGACGCAGGGTAGCCGGGAGGTTACCTAGGGTCGGCAAGCGGTTCCATGCCCCGGCGGAGCGCAGTTCCCAGCCTGCCGCGCGGGTCGCCAGGGCCAGGCCATCGAGACCGGAATAGGCGGAAGCGAACGGGCCTTCGACACCGGACGTGCCCGCCCCGCCCGCATAGAAGCGCGCCCCGGCCACGCAACCCAGGCGGGTCGGGGCCAAGGCCGCCGTGATATGGCCAGCCGTGATCGCCAGCCGGGGACCGCCCAGGGATACGCTGCGGCGGCCCGGATCGGAACCGCGCCAGGCATAGTCGCCGCGGAAGTAGGGGGAGGCGATTTCCACCGTGCCGCGCGCAGCCTCGATAGGATTGTCGCCGCGTCTGGGGCGGACGGATTGGGAAGCCCGCGCGCGGCCACGGAAATCCCCCCTGGTCCGCGCAGACGGCTCCGGAAGGACTATAGGGCAAACCGCCGCCCATGCCTCCGCGAGCCCGTCGGCTTCCTCGTCGCCCTGTCCCGGCCCCTCTTCGCAATCGGCTCCGGGGTTTCCGGACAAAAGATCGAGCATGGCCTGGTAGCCCGCTTCTCCGGAAAGCCCCGCCGCGATACGCTCCCGCAAATGCTCGAGTACCGCCTCGGCATCGGGGGAAAAGCCGGCGGCCGGACCGTAAAGGAGAAGGGCAAGGAGGCCAATGGCGGCGAAAAACGCGTCTTTTTGGGGTTTGTGGAAAGAATTCAAATGTTGCCCCTTTCTGAATCCAGGCCCTAAGATTGGGGAAAGTTAAGCCGGGCATTTCCCGGCGAACAGGACGGTTGTCACAGCGATGTTGCCCAAGATCATCCATACCTTGCGATTCCAGCTCCCCGCCGTGGTGCTGGGCGTGTTCGTGGGCATCCTGTTCCTGCTCATGTTGTTCTTCCACGAAATGACCATCATCTTGGTCAAGACCCGGCAATTGGCGGAATCGGCCGAGGTAAACGATTACGTGGTCAGTTGGCTCACGACCTTGTCATCGAGCGCGCGGGAACGCACCAAACTCATGTCCCTGGGCAACGAGAGCTACCTCCGTTCCTTCCAGGTTACCCTTAACGAGGTGAACGATCTCTACCGGGAGATCGAACGCATCGGCCCGGACTCCGCCGCGGGTTCGACCCAGCAATTGCGCAGCCTGCATGACAAGCACCTGGAGTACATGGAATTGCTGGACGGTTTCGCCCGGGAGCAGACCATCCAGATGCTCGCCGCGCGCGCCCGCGCCGAAGCGGTCCCGGTCGCGACGGTCGCGGCTCCCGCCAAGCGTACCTCCGCGAAGGCTTCCGGCAAGCGCTTGGGAAAACACGGCAAGCCCGCCCCCCGCATGGCCAGGAAATCGCCTTACCGCGGAGGGCACACCTCGCCGATTCCCGCTTCCGAGGCCGTCAAGCAGATCGAACTTGACTCGGCCAAAAACGAAACCTTCAAAGGATACGAGCAGGCTTTGCGCGAAGGCCTGTATATGGCGCAGGAGACCATGCGCGCCGAGCGTAAGGACAAGCTGCATAGCCTGCGCAACAGCGTGGGCCGCGCCAAAGACCGCCTGATCTATTCCCTGCTGCTCCTGTTGGCGATGGTCGGTTACGTGGCCATCATCCTGAAATGGAAGATCCTGGATCCCATGAAGAGCCTGAAGCAGGGCGCCATGGAAATCGGCAAAGGATCGCTGGGCTACCAGGTGAACGTCACTTCGCGGAACGAAATGGGCGAGCTCGCCGAGGTTTTCAACCACATGTCTTTGCAGCTCGATCAGAAGCGCAACGCCGAGATGCGCCTCAAGCGCCTGGAAGCCATCGAGCAGATCGTGCGCAGCGTGAACCACGAGATCAACAACCCGTTGATGATCATCAGCGGGAACGCGGAATACCTGCTCGCCATCATGGAGTCCGCCGACGACGGCCTCAAGAACAAGCTCAACTCCATCGTCGGCGAAGTGCGCCGCATCTTCCTGGTGACCCAGCGCCTCAAGGAGATCAAGGAGCCGATTACCCAGGATTACATCGGCAGCAAAGATCAGATGATTGATCTGGCGCGCGCCAGCCAAGTCCGCCAGAGGGATTACTGATGCGCCCCGCCCTGCTCCATCCCGCGTTGTGCCTGGCCGCGGCCGCCGCCCTGTGGGCGTGCGCGTCGACCAAGGAAAGCGCTCCCGTCGACGAATCCGCTCGTCCATCCCTGGACCGGGTGTTGGCGCGCATGGTGAACAAGGCGGAGTACGACAAGGCCATCAAGCTGGCCGACAGCGTCATCGCCGGCAAGGATGCGGGCGATCGCGAGATCGCTTCCTACTGGGAGTCGGTGGCGTTCCTATACCGGGACGAACCGGACTCCGCGCTCGCCATCCTGGATCCGATGCAGGGAAAGTGGACCGCCGGTCTGCGTAAGGTGCATGGGGCCCTTTTGCTTAAGCTGGCGCGGGAAGGCACCGCCGCCAAGGCCGCCAGCCATTGGCGCCCGGAAGAGGTCCCCAAGGCCGCCCCGGCCGAGAAGAACCTGCAGAACCAGGTGGATGTGCTGCAGAAGGAGAGCTCGGACCTGCGCGCGGAAAACCAGCGCCTGGAAACCGAGAAGGAAAAATACCAAAAGCTGCTTAAGGATCTGGAAACGATCCGTTAAGCGGCCGTGGCTTTAGGGCCGCAAAGGCCACTAAGGCCGCAAGGGCTGCGGCACCGTTGCCCCCCGGGCATCGACCTGCGACCGGGAGCCGCCCGGATCCCGCGCCAACCATCTTCCCCTTACGATGACCGCCTTGGGAGCAGAGACGCGGTTCGCCGCCATGCGGAAAGCGATCCCGTTTACGGATTCCGAGCCCACCAGGATGAAAGCCTTGCGGGTAACCGTGTTCTCGAAGCCGTCGGAAAAATTCCCGCGCGGGTCGAAGGCGATGGAATCGCCGCTGGCGGGTTGCCAGGGCGAGGTGGAATCCACCGTGATTTCGTAAGTGCGATCGCTGAGCTTGGCCAGCCGCAATATCTTCAGTTCCTTTTCCCCGGCCTCTTCGGACTTCCGTTTATAGGCCCAGATGCCGTAGGGTCCGCTCCCGATATGCATGCTTTCCGATACCCGGACACGGATGCGCGCATAGGGTAGCGCATCCGTCCTTGGCAACACTTGTGCTTTCACGATCACGGGCGGCACCGAGTCCATCACGAAGAAACTCCCGTCCAGCAGCGGGATATCGGTCTGGCGATAGGTCCGGGCATTGGTTTCGGAATCCGGGATGCTGGTGGCGCCGAAGGGAAGCGGGGGCGCGAAGTCCACTTCGATGCGGGTCTTGGAGCCTGCCGCGAAACCGATCTCGGACTTGCCTGCGGTGCGCTCGAAGCTTTTCCCTTCCGCGTCCAAGAGCGTGAAGGACAGTTTCTCCGGACTGTTGGGCAGGGGTTTGGTGAAGAGGAGCACGGCTTTTTCCGCGCGGCCGTCGCCGTCGGCGTCCCGGTACCAGGCATCGCCCACCAAGGGCGCATCGAGAAAATCGTAAGACTCGACACGCACGGCGGAAACGGATCCGGGCTTGGTTGCGATGGCTTTGATCACGGTAGACACCGTCAGGGTAAGCGGGATAAAGTAGCGTTGCGTGCTGCCCGAGGCCTTGGTGCCGGGATTGCTGCCGTCCAGGGTGTAGTAGATGGAGGCGGCGGAGTCGGCCGCGGTCAAGGTCACCCGCAGGGGGGAGGTGAAAGCGGATCCGGCCGGAAAGGCGATGGGAGCGGCCAGCTCGACCGGCTGAGCGAAAGCGCATACGGCGACGGTCAGGATCAGGCGGATGGCGGCTGGCATGGAACCTCCGGAAAGCGATATGACGTGGACGCGCCAGGAAATGTAATTCTACCTTGGCCTACGTGGACGATATACGCAAAGACCTATTCCACTCCCTGCATCGACTAGTCATAAAAGTGGGAACCAAGATCCTGGTCGACGACGGGAATTCCATTTCCAAAGATCAACTCGACCACCTCTCCGGCCAGCTTTCCCTATTGCACGATCGGGGATATGCCGTGGTGCTGGTGACATCGGGCGCGGTGGGCGTGGGTATGGGCGCGCTGGGATATGAGACCCGCCCCAAGGAACTTCCCGAAAAGCAGGCTTGCGCCGCCATCGGCCAGATACGCCTGATGCATATGTATTCCGA
>JAHFCH010000223.1 GCA_023249635.1 Fibrobacterota bacterium | reverse complement strand
GGCTTGCCGTCGCCGTAGAGCGGGGAATTGTACCAGGTCGTCGCGGACCACGGCCCCGCCATGTCATAGGTCATCGAGCAGATCAAATCGTATTTGTCCACGAACCGCTCCAACCGGTAGAACTGCCCGTAATAGGTTCCGCAATTGACCGCGAGGGTGATCAGTTTGCCTTTTCCCATCGCATCGAGGGTATCGCGGAGTACGGAAACCAGCAAGCGTAGGCCTGCCGTATCGGCTATGGTCGGAAATTCCCAATCGATATCGATTCCGTCGAATTTGTTCTTCTCCAGGAATTTCCGGGTGGTATGCGCGAAGGTGGCCCGTTTGGACGCCGATCCCGCGATGCCTGCGAAGGTAGGAGCCGTGTTCCCGCCACCCAGGGCCGGAAGCACCTTTACCCCCGCGGCATGCGCGCGGGACACCACCGAATCGATGGTCGCGGTCCCGTCGTACGGCATATTGCCGTTGCCGTCCGGCATGAAAAAAGACAGGTAGAGGTGCGTCAACCTGTTGTACGGGACATCCTTGAAGCTCAATTGGCTCCAGGGCGAATAATACGCCGCGATCACGGGCCCGGCATTAAGCGCTTGCGTCAAAAGCAAAGCGAAGCCGATAATGCGGATAAGCATGAAGACTCCTTAAATGTTATCCCCTCCCGGCCGGATAATACTCTGCGTGGTATCGGCGCCCAAGCATTCAATCCGCAGAAATGCGGAACCGATTTTCGGAAGCGGGGAAAAAGCCGGGAAAATCAGGTCCGGATGTGAGCGCTTTGAGTACGCTTTTTTTCCGGAAGCGGAAAGGCTGGAGCCTCGGGAAACGGCATGCATGGACATTCTAGATTTCCCGGGTTCCGTAAAATTGATCGGAGAAAGATGGAGCCCGTAATCATTCGCGCGCTGCTCTTGGCATTGCTCATGCCTTTCGCCCCTAAGTCATCGGCCGTTTGCGTTGCGGCCGGCGACGAAATGGAAATCACCCTTAACGGCTCGGCCGCGGCCACCATCGTGAAGCCCGCCGCCGCGACCCCGCGCGAGACGTTCGCCGCGGAAGCGTTGCAACGGTACGTGATAGCCATTTCCGGCGCCACGCTTCCCATTGGAACCGATGCGGAGAGGCCGGCTGGAAACCTGATCCTGATCGGCGGGCCGGAGCGGAATATCCTCACCGCGAGCCTCATCTCCTCGTCGGAGTTCGACGCTTCCGTTCCCGGCCCCGAAGGCATGCTGATCAAAACCTTCGGGAACTCCATACTGGTACTGGCGGGAAGCAGTAAGAACCCTTTCGAGTACGAACGCGGAACCCTCTATGCCGTCTATGAATTCCTGGAAGCCGATCTGGGGTGCAGCTTCGGCGCCTATGGGGCTCCGGGCGCGCGCATGGGGGAGTTCGTTCCCCGCGCCGCCTCGATCCGGATCGGCCCTTTGGATTACCGGAAGGCCAAAGCGGACAATCCCTACCGGACCGCCATCGTGCAATACTACAACACCACCATCCCGCCGACCCACGGACTGAACGGGGGTTTCCTCGACTGGCTCGGCAAGACCCGCTATAACCGCATCCTCACCATGGAAAGCATCTACACCGCGTACAAGGGCAATGGCATGTTGGCGGAAGCCCAGAAACGGGGCATCCAATTCACGGTGGGCCACCATGAATCCTCCCTGCTTTTCCTGCCGCCGGACGGGAACGATCTCGTCGCCGAGAAATACTTCACCACCCATCCCGAGTACTATAAACTTCAAAGCGACGGAAAACGGTTCCATGCGACGACGAAATGGACCGACCAATGGATTTTCTGCAGCCGAAGAAAGACCGGTCAGCAGCAATTCGCGGCCAATGTCAACGAGTGGCTGCGGCGGAACCCTTATGTCGATGCGATTTGCATTTGGCCCAACGACGCGACGGCGGAGCAGTGCCAGGATTCGTTGTGCAAGCCGTACAGCAAGGTCGAGAACTACGCCCACTTCGTGAACCAGGTGGCGATCCAGGTATCCAAGGCCAATCCCAACGTGAAGATCGACATGCTCGCGTACGAGGACTTGTCGGATTGCCCCCCGGGCCTGAAGCTGGATTCATCCATCGTCGTGGACGTATCCACTTGGAGCGCCGCCGGCTTGCGGACCGTGGGGAAAAAGGACGGCAGTTCGCTGATCGGCACAGCGTACGAACTCAGCGCGAAGAAGTGGCGCGCCACCGGGGCCAAGGTGGTCTACTACGAATATTTCATGGGCAATTTCGGCGCGGGCCAGCGATACGTCCCCATGGCCGACGAGATGCAGCCCGTATTCAACTACTTCCGTAACTCGGACCTATACCAGGGATCGGGCACGCAAGTGGAACCCTTCAACGTATGGAATTGCCTTTTCAATTTCTATGCGCATGCGCGCACGAGTTACGACAATGCGCTGGCCTTGCAGGATCTGCTCACCCGGTTCACGAAGATTTTCGGCGCAGGCGCGCCTTACGTCGCCGCCTACCTGCGATATGCCGAAGGCGTTCTGGAGGGCCAGGCGACCTATGACCAGGCCGGATCCTATCTGGCCAAGAACGCGGATAAGAGGAAGGTTTACGCATGGTTCGACAGCGCATTCGCGGCGGAGGCGGAAGGCACTTCGCGGAATAACCTGAGGATGCTGCGGATGGCTTTCCGATACACCGATTTGTCGACCAATGGCGGCGGGGATGTGGAGCTCCGTTACCTCTACGATCACTTCGACAGCTACAAGCACGATCCCGGATACGGGATCTTCATTTCCGTGACCGGTTCCCCCGGCGCCTTCACCCCGGATAAATGGTATGCCTTTTCGCCCGCGACCTTCACGGCGTCCCGACCTCCGTCCCGCCGGATTTCCGGCGGACCGCGGGTGGAACTGGCCCGGAACCGCCTGCAAATCCGGATGCCGGGAACAACCGCAGGTCCGGAAGGCGCCCGCATTATCCGGCTCCCCGACGCGCGTCAATGAATGATGATGAATAGATCTTCCCTGCGATACGCTTTCCTTTCCTCGCTCTGGTTGTTCTCTGCCGCACCGATTGCTGCCGCTCCATTCAAGGTGTTCATGATCGCCTCCCCCAGCGGCGACCATATGGTTTCGAGCCTGGCAGCCAAGGCCGCGATGATCAAAATGGGGCAAGCGAACGGTTTTACCGTGGATTTCACCACGGATACCGGCCTCATCAACGACGCGACCCTCGCGCCCTACCGGGTATTTTTCCAGATGCATCTGGCGCCGTTCGAATTTTCGCTCAGCGCGCAAAAGGCATTGGAAAAATTCATCGCCCAGAAAAAAGGCTGGGTGGGAATCCATGCCGCCGGGCTGGTGCAACCGGATTGGCAACCGGCCAACGTGCCCTATTGGAAATGGTATGAGGACTTTTTCGGAGGCGTAAAATACGTCACCCATCCCGACCTGCAAATGGGAAACCTCATCGTGGAAGACCGTTTCCATCCCGCCACCCGTAGCCTTCCCGCGGCCTTCCAGGTCAAGGACGATTTTTACGAATTCTCCGGTAGCCCCCGCGGTAGGGTGCATGTCCTGATCTCGGCGGACGAGAAATCCTATTCCCCGGTAAAGCCCATGGGTGATCACCCCTTGATCTGGACCAACCCGGATTTCGCCCGCATGATGTATATCGGCGTCGGGCGCGATTCTTCGGTTTGGAACAATGCCGGCTACTCCAATCTGGTACGCGATGCGGTAATGTGGGCCGCCACTTCGGACACCGCCGCAACTGGGCTGGACATGCCCGACAGTCGTCATCCCCGTCCCGAAAAAATCGCGCCCGGGATTGAAACCGGCGCGGTCCTCATTCCGTGGTCCCGGTCCCGCCTGCCCGCGAAGTCGCTCTGGGACCTGCGCGGGCAGGCCCGCGGGACGCCATCCCGATAGCCGGACGGATTCCCGTTCAACCCGCGCCCCTTTAGTAACATTAATGTTACCTAGGCCACGATCGCCACGGCGGGAGTGAGCGAATCGTGAGCAACCATCTCCGCAATGGGAGAACGGTTGCCTAGGCAGGAAGCGCTCACAAGGCGCTCATGGATTCCTTCCCTACAGTAACATGTATGCTACTGGAATCGAAATATGCGCAGCGCGGCGCGTGGAAGCCGGATTATATTCGGCCGAAGCAAAGGCGCCGATCATGGAAATCAAATCCCTTCTCTTCGCGATCCTCACGACGGCCCAAGCCGTCATGGCGGCGCCCCTGGCCGTTCCCCTGCGCATCCCGTACCCCGTCGAGGATCCCGCTTGCCGCGGCGATCTCGCCGTAGCCTTGGGAAAGTCGACCCATGCCTGGTACGGCGGCACGGTGGCGCTGGCGGAAGCAGGCGACCGGAGCGGCGGTTTGATTGTAATGTTCCAGGGCACCGAGATCGGGCGCTTGGACAAGGGCCGCGCGGCGATCTTGTTCGCCGCGCACCCCCAGGTGGAAAGCGGAGTGCGCGCCGCGCCGGCGGCCGCAGCGATGGCCAAGGGTCCGGAAAGTCCGGCGACCGCCCTCGCATCGGGAGAGTGGGCACGCTGGGGCGAATGGAAGCAGGAGGCCGTCGTGGGTTACGACGTCGACTGGCTCTACAGCGGCGTGCTGGTGCGCCGGAACAAAGCCAAAGCTTACTTCCGGGATCGCTTCGGCCCCATCTACATGGGAACGGGCGCCGAGTACGCCTCCTTCAAGGGCGACCTCGCCGATTCCGTCCCCTACGCGCGGAAAGCCGCCCGTTTCGGGTGGGAAGTCGAAATCGGCATCCCCTTCCTTCGCTACCGCGTCGCATCGGCGCCGTACGCGCTCCCGGAATACTTCTGGGCGGAACGGGATCTGGAAGGGAAATATTTCTCGCCTGATCGAGGCGAAAAGGTGGTCCGCGTCCTGGAAAACGGGGCGGTACCTTCGCTGGAACATACGCTTGCGGCCAAGGCGGGGCCGCTCCGTTATTCGTTCATCCTCGCGCCGGGCGCATATAAATCCCCGCTGCATTTCGCGGCCCTGGATGGCCTCCCTGCCGGCTTCGGCTCATTCGGAATGGGTGCCTTGATTACTCCGGACGGGTTCATTCCGGGCCTTTGGTTCCAATGCCGGGATTTCGAATTGGCGCGCATGCGCTTCGGGCAGTCGTCCCGCTCCTTGCGCTTCGTCCCCGGACGGATCGCCTATTTCCGCGCCGTGCGCAGCCAATTCAGCCTGGCCTGGAGCGGCGCAGTAGCCATGGACCTGTAACTCGAGGAAATGCATCATGCAATTTAAAGCCCAATTCCCCCTGGACCTGGCCCGCGCGAATGCGGAGCGGACCGGCCGCCTGCTTAAATGGGCGGTGCTTCCCCCGCTTCCGCTCTTCGCGCTGGGAGTCCTCCTCCTCCAGATCTTCGCAGGGGGACATGCCGCGGGTCCCGACGGGCAGGCGGTGCAGCCCTGGTATCGCGACGCATTCCTGCTGTCGCTCTTCGCCGTTTACGCGTTCGGACAGCTCGTCGCCCTCTTGCAGCTGCGCGATATGCGCCTCGGCCTGGGTAAGGTGAAAGCGGTACTGGGGGCGATGCCGGGATCCGGAGCCCTCCCCTCTGCGATGGATCTGTCGGCGCGCCTCCAGTCCGTGAACGCACCGGGCCACCTGCTCGATCTCGTGCAAAGCTGGCTGCGGTTGGGCCAGGCCGGGGACGCCGAAGCGGTGAACTCGCTCATGGAACGCGCGGGACGGAAACGCGGCAAGGCGGTGGAAAGGAAAATCGGACTGCACGCCACCCTCAACCGAATCATGCTCAAGCTCGGTTTCCTGGGAACGCTGATCGGCCTCATCGTCACCTTTCCGCCCATGAAGTCCGCCATCCTCACCCTTGACCCCAAGAATGTGGAGAAAGGCGCGAGCTTCGTCCAGCATATCGCCGGCGCCATCGACGGCGATCAATACGCCATCCTCACCACTTTGATCGCAACCGGGTTCTCGCTTTTTATCGAATTGCTCACCGTGCAGATCCTGCGGGCCGTGTGCGGGCGCTTCGAATCCGTCAATGCCGGCGTGGATGAATGGTGCGTATCCGAGCTGCAACCCGCCATCCGTCGCGGCAAGGATCACGATGCCGAAGGTACACTGGCAAGGCAGCGGGCGTTCCATGAACAAGTACTGCAGGCGGAGCGCCAGTTCCAAGAGCAATGGCTGCGCGCCCAAGGGGAAACCACGGCGGCTTTCCTGGAGTCCCAGCAGGAGGCGCGGCAACAGGTCCACGAGATCCAGGCCGGGTTGGCCCGGAGCGTGGAATCGTTGGGCCGCCTGGTGCGCGGCGTTTCCGAGGGGATGCAGCAGACCATACCCATCCAGCAGGGCTATGGCCGCCGGCTCGACGAACTGCTGGCGTACGAACGGCAGTACCGATCCTTCCTGGAAGCGCGCGACGGCATCACGGTGCCTTCCCGCCTCAAGCCGGAGCTGAACTGATGTCCTCCACGGCCGAAGCCGACGACCTTGGGCCCGCGTTGCAGGTGGAAGACGCGTTGACCGTGATGGTAGTGATCCTGGTGCTCCGCCTGGTGCTGTTCGTCCCCTTGATGAACCTTGACCGGGCCCGCCTCGACCATGCCGAAAAGGAAACCTATTGGGAACAATTGTACGAGCGCCTGCGCTCGGCCCCTCCGGATGCCGCCATGGCTGCGTCTTACGAGGACGCCTTCGCCTTGGGCGGCAAGTCGGCGCGCATCTCCGCGGCCGGCGGCGGAAAGCTCCGCTTCCTGGAAATCGCGGATCCCGATCAGAACGTCACAGTTATCCGGCACGACCTTGGCGGCCAGGGATATCGCTCCCTGTTCATCCAAAAATTCAGCAACGTACCCAGCTTCCGGCATGGACGCATCAAGTGGAGCCCGCGCGAACGGAAGTGGTTCACCCTTGACGATCAGGTGGACTACGCGCAAACGCCGGAATCGGCGGCCATGCTCGACGAATATCGGGAGTGGGCCGCGACGCGTGAGGGCGGAAAATGAAATGGACCCCGTGGGCGGCCCTGCTGACCGCATATTTCGCCTGGACGGCACCGGTCGCCGCTGCTTCCGCCGAGAGCGAACCGCTGCACCATTACGGCGTCGCCGTGCTCAAGGACAGCCGCGCCGAAACCGAATTCGCCGCCCGCTTCAATGCGCAAGGGCGCCCCCTTTTCCTCATCGGCGATCTGGCGCGCGGCGTGGCCATCGGTGATATCATCCGCTTCCGCGACAAGGCCGTGCTCATCAACGAAGAGGTGTGGCAGACCATGAAGGCCACCGGGGTGCTGGACGGCATCCGCGGCGCCCAAGTGGCCGCTCTTTCGGCGAAGGCCTCAAGCGGTATCTGGAAATCCCGCGCCGAGATAGCGGAAGGTCGCGAAAAGACGGGCTATGCACTGGGGGCAGAGTTCATCAACATTCTTGAGGATTATTTCGGTTCGGTTCCTGATCGCATGGAAATCACCTTCCGCTTCGACGGCGACCGTATGACGGTGCTCGCGCCCACCGAGGTTTTGGGCATCCTCAATTTCACCGCCCGCAACGAAAAGGGCAAACAGGTTTCCGCCCCCGCCAACTCACAGCCGCGCATCATCTCCGAGCCGCCGCGGCGCGCCTTCGCGGGGGAGACTTTCGCCTGGACGGTATGGGCCGTCGATCCGGGGTACCCTTCCGCTGCGCTAAGCTACGCGCCGATTTCCAAGCTGCCGCCCGGGATCAACTGGGACGCCGAGCGCCATGCCTTGACGGGCCGCCCCACGCGCCCAGGCGCATATGAAATCAAGGTACGCGCGAGCAACGCGGTGAAACGTGCCGATGAATTGGGCTTTACCCTTGCCATCGCCGCGAACCAAAAGCCCCGCATCTGGGGCGAGCCCGAGCGCGCCCCCGCCGCCGATGGCTCGTGGCGCTTCCAACCCATCATCGCCGATCCGGATCATCTTTCCTCCGAACTCAAAGTGGAAGCCACGGCGCTTCCTCCCGGCCTGGCCTTTGATGCTGCGGCGCGGGCTTTCGTATGCAAAGGCTGCGACCGTGCGGACTTCGCCCGCCTCCGCTTCTCCCTCAAGGCGACCGACCCTCTGGGCGCTTCCGAGGAGCGGACCTTCGACATGGCGGCGCCCGCCGACGGCATGCTCTTCCGCAGCGCCCTCAACTCCCCCGACCTGCAGCAGGGGCAGGTCTCGTATTATGCGCCGGTGGCCACGGGACCCGGTCGTGATGTGCGATATGCGGCTAACGACGGGGGCGGAACCCTTGCCGTGGAGGACGGGCGCCTGGCCTTGGCCACCGATGTCACAGGTGTCCACGTGCTCGAGGTGACCGCACGGGATGAGCTCGGAAACCAGGCGCGGCAACTGCTTTCCTACCAGGTCTCACCGCGGCCGGGCATGATGCAGAGCGCCGAGTTTGCCGCCCGCGGAACGGGATCCGGTTCGCTCCTGGCTGAAGCGCGATACCGCCTGGGACGCTCGCGCGTCGGGCTTTTGCACGCGGGTGCATGGGATACCAACCCGCCCTTCCTGTTCTTCGGGTTCAATCCCATCCCGGAGGCCGCCGCAGGCAGGCATTCCCTCTTCCTCGATCTCGGTTTCAACGCCCAGGGCAAATCCGGTATCACCTACGGCGGCTTCATGGCCGGTCTCGACGGCCGTTACGGGCGCTTCGGCGAGGACGGCCTCGTCTTCCGATACCGCGCCCATTACCATGCCCGCCAGGGCATCGTATTGATGGATGCGCAGGACTACCGGCAAAACGATCTGGGAAACACCCGGCTGGAGAAATGCCTCCAGGACTTGCGCTCCCGCACCGATCGGACCGACAGCCTGGTCGCCGGTTTCCTCGCCTGCGACGACGGGGCCCGCAAGCTGGTGGATGCCTACGGCAGCGGAACCAATGAAGTCTTCCTGCTCGAGTCCGCCCTGTGGATCCATTTGGGTTACGGCGCCTACGGCGGCCCGCTTTACCGCATAGAAGACCACGTACACAGCCACGGCCGCTTCGATCAGCGCATCGGGTTGGGCTTGGCGCGGAGCGCGCACTACGGATGGGTCGGCGCGGACGCTTCCGCCGGCGTAGCCTTCTCCCCGGGAAGTCCCGCGGCCGAATTCCTATTCGACTTCACCCTCCGGTTCGGGCACGATGACTGAGGGGCGAAACATGCGGGTTACTCCGGCTCCCGGCCTTGTGACGGTATCCGCTCCGCGATCCCGCGCGGCGCGCTGGGCCTGGGCGCTTGCCGCCCTGGTCCTGATCGGCTGCCTGGCCGATTACCAGGATCAATACAGGCTCAGGCCCGCCGGCCGCTTCAAACCCGAGTACCTGGAAAGCACCCTCAAGGAATGTTCGAACAGGCTGGACGATGATGGCGACGGCCTCATCGATTGCGCCGACGACGCCTGCAAGGCTTTCCAGGCCTGCAACCCCGCGGTGCCGCCCCAGGACTCGTCCAAACCCGTGGAGAACGATCCCGTCTTATGCCAGGATGGCATGGATAATGACGGAGACGGATTCATCGATTGCAAGGATTCGGATTGCAAAGCCTTTTCGGTGTGCAACCCCACCGAAAACACCCTCGCCCTATGCAAGGACGGTAAGGACAACGACGGCGATGCCCTCATCGACTGCAAAGATCCGGATTGCAAGGATCTCTATGTCTGCTCCTACCCCACCCAGGACACCGTATTGCTTTTGGGCTACAAGACTCAAGGCAAACTCGCCCCCGTGCGCAACGCCTCCCAGCCGCCCTTCAACCTCACCTGGTATTACAACGGCGGGGACGCGGTCGGCGCCGACGCCCTTGGCCTCAAGGGCTTCCAACCCGGCCATAGCGAAGAGACCACGGCCTGCGGCCGCGAGCCCCTTTGCCGCCAGCTCACTTTCAGCGACGCCTGGGGCATCGCCTTCACCATCTTTTTCCGCAACGACGGCTCCCAGGACACCGTTGATCTCTCCGCCTGGATCGCCTCGTCCCTCAAGTTCTCCATCCAGAGCCAGGTTCCCAATCTGCGCATCAAGATCGAATCCAAGCACGCCGCCGACGCTGTGGAAATCCCCCTTTCGGACATCGGTTTCGATCCTGCCAAACCCGGCTGGCAGGACATTACCGTCCCCCTTATCCAATGGATGACCATGCAAAAGCTCTCCGCCAACCGCCTCCCCTTCAGCATCTGGAAACCCGCCGGCCCCGGCGGCGTAGTGCAGGTGGA
>JAHFCH010000222.1 GCA_023249635.1 Fibrobacterota bacterium | reverse complement strand
TGAACCGTTCACGCGCATGCACGGCACTGCATTTGGTTTGATCTGGGCGGCATTGGGATTGTACACCTGGGACGCGGTGGCCAAGGCGCGGGCCGCGCGATGACGGGGCCCCTATTCTTCCTGGCGATCTTTCTCGCGATCACGGCCTTCTCCGCTTATTGGATACGGAAGGGAAAGGCTACGGAAAAATGGCCGCAGGTGGATGCCACCATCACCGAAAGCGCGTTTACCGTATCCATGGATTCGGAAAGATTCACGAACTACACTCCCAAGATCACGTATACCTACCACTTCCGCGGACGCGCGAATACCGGTAAAGGGATCTATTTCAAAAGCAAACCGGTATTCAAAATCGAAACGGAAGTGAAGGCATTCCTCGGGCCGTACCCGGTAGGCAAAACGGTTCCCATCCGGGTCAATCCGGTGGCTCCGCAGGAATGCGTGCTGATTGCGGGCCCGCACGCCTTGTTTACCGCCCTGATGGCTGTCGGAGCCATCGGATCGCTGATCATGCTCGTGATTCTCGTTACGAAAACTTAACCGCACGCGATGGAGGGGATGGAAATGACGGTACTGCAGCGGACCCGGATCTATTTCCTGGCCATGGGGTCTTACTGGCTCGCCTTCGGTTTGATCACCATCCTCTATCCCAACCTGATGGACCTGTTCCAGACGAGTTCGGGAGTGGAAGCGAAATCGGCATTCTCGAATCATGTCTGGCTGCACGGGGGATTTGATATCGTCGCGCTCTGCGTCCTGCTGTTCGCCCTTTCCCGCGAGCCGGTAAGCCGGAATCTCCTGAGGGCTACGGCCATCGCGGCTTTGATGCCGACGCTGGCGATTTCGTTCTCCCTGATTGCGACCCCTTACTGGAACCCTTTGTTCATCGGGGCCGGGGCCGGTTGCTTCGCATTCTCCGTGTGGGGATTCATCTTGGCTTCGCGCGCGCCTTGAGGGGATGCGCGCAGGAATCGGCGGCCACGCTCCACTCTCCGCCACGCTCTTTGCAGTTCTCTTCGTTCGTTTGCCGGTACACCCACTTGCCCATCAGCCAGGCCGAGATGCCGATGATGAGCCATCCGATTACCTTGCGTATGCCCATCATGACATGAAGTCCCGGACTTCGGGATCGAGCATCAAATCGCGGCCCGACAATGGCCGGCGCAGGGTGATGCCGTCCAGGGTGCGGCAGCGGCTCAACGCCACGTAGGATTGACCATGGGCGAAGGCCCCGGAACCCAAATCGATCACGACCCGATCGAAGGTCTTTCCCTGGCTCTTATGGATGGTCATGGCCCACGCGAGTTTCAGGGGGAACTGGGTGAAGCGGCCCACCGGCTTGGGTACGGGGCGGCCGGTTTCGGGGTCGAGTTGGTATTTCACACTTTCCCACATGGCGCGTTCCACGCGCACGGCGCCGATGGGGCCGGCCTCAGGATCCTGATTGCCTCCCTGGCCGCCGCGGGACGGGATGTCCACCCAGATGGCGTCCGATTCCATGGCGGCCACCACGCCCAAGGTGCCGTTGACCCAATTGCCCGCGGCATTGTTCTTGAGCAGCATCACCTGCGCGCCTTGCTTGAGTCCCAGCGGTTCGTCGGTGGGAAAGGAGCGGGGATCGAAATCGCCTTGGATCTGGGCCTGATAAAGGGCCAGATGGGTGGAAAGGGAATCCAACATCCGGGAGTTTACGCGATCGGCGGCCGCATTCGTGGAGGTCAGCGTGATGACCGGGGCCTCCTCGGCTTCCGGCTCGTCCGCTCCGGATGCTTCCGGGGTACTCAGCCGCGCGGGGCGCGACTGGAGGGCGGGCGCGGCGCGGATATTGAGGGCGTTCAACTCCTCTTCCTCGGCTTCACCGGTACGTACCGCGTTGAGCAGGGAAAGGAAGGATTGCTCCTTTTGGCGGTAGACCTTGCGCAGATCGACCCTGTCGAAGGGTAACCTGGAGAATACCTTGGCCTTGAAGAACCAGGGGCTTTCGTAGAGGGACGCGAAGGCTTCGGCCTCATGGGGCGAGACCACTGGAGGCAACTGATGCAGGTCCCCGAAGAAAATCATCTGCACGCCGCCGAAAGGCGCATGCGCGTCGGGACCGTGATTGCGGAGATGGATGTCGATGGCGTCCATGATGTCGGCGCGCACCATGGAGATTTCGTCGATGATGAGGGTGGAGAGCTTGCGGTACATGCGGCCTCCGCCCAGGCGCGCGACCACTTCGGGGAAAAGCACATGGGGCGGAAAGCGGAAGAAGGAATGGATGGTCTGGCCGCCCACGTGCACGGCGGCGACGCCGGTGGGGGCGAGCACGACCGCCTTGGAGAGGACCTTGCGCTTGAGATGCTGCAGCAAGGTGGATTTTCCGGTGCCGGCTTTACCGGTCACGAACAGGCAGCGGCAGCCCGATTCGATCCATTCCGTGGCCTCCTGGAAACCGTCGTTCCACTCGATGCCGGGAGCGGTCTCGGTTTCAGTCATGGTACGGGGTAACTCGGGGGTTGCGGCGCATGGCCGCGGGAAAAGCGACGGCGACGGCTTCAGCCGATGAGGACATGCGGTGCCGGGACGGCGGGTATCGAACCGGAGGTAACGGGCGCCTTCGCCTTGCGGCGGGGGCGGGGCTTGGCGGCCGCATCGTCGCGATCTTCACGCTCCTCGCGGATCAGATCCAGTTCCAGCACGGGCTCGGGCGAAACGATATGGTCCCAGGTCTCGGCGATGAAATTGCGGATCTCCATGCTCAGGGGATCGGTAGCTTCCATGTTAACCTGGGCGGCGTAAGCCAGATCGCGGGCCTTGGCGTAGTAATACAGGTAGTCGGCCTCGTCGCGGCGTTCGATGAAGATGGTTTCCACGACCATGCCTTCGCGGCGCATCGCTTCCAGCGCCAGATCCTTGCGATCCCGCAAGCTGCGGATGAAATCCAGGACCGCGGGGGTTTTCCCGGGACGGATCCTGATTTTAAGCAGTTGGGATTGGTACATGAGGCTTTACCGAATATAAAAAGATGGGAGGCGAGTCGGCAGTCCCCTCAGCTGCCGCGCCCGCACATCCGGTCTAAGGCCTCACGGCCGGGATCCGGAACTCCCGATCCCATTATCGGACTAAAACGGTTTTGAAGCAAGCGGCTTGCGGAGGATCCAGGTCGTCATGCAACGGAGATTCTGGACGTTCACGGACCGGAGGGGCTCGGCCAGGGTGGCCCCCAGGCGCTGGGTGGCCAGGAGCAGCTTGGCCTCATTGACCAGGAACCATTCGCCCCCGGTCGGCATACGGTATTTGCCCGATTCCAGGCGGGTAAGCCGATCCTCGATGCCGATGGTGGAGGAAAGGCGCATGAAGAGCATCCCGCCCGGGGCCGTCACCCGCCAGAGCCCGTCCAGCATGCGCTGGAAGTGATCCTCGTCCTCGGCGAAGTGGAGGACCGCATTGCAGATGACCAGCCCGAAATGCCCCTCCGGGTAACTCATGGCCTCAATCTTCTCAACCCGGAAATGGTCGGCGGAAAGGCCGGGAGCAAGGGAGGCGGCCAGCTCGCGGACATGGTCCAGGGCATCCTCATCCTCGTCGGCGGCGAAAACGTCGAACCCGGATCGCAGGAAATAGGGAAGGTTCCGACCGGTACCGCAGCCGGCATCCAGGACCCGCATGGGGGGAGCGAGGCGGCCCTTGAGGAGCTGGTCGAAGAGGTACAGGTCGATGTCGCCGAACCAGGCGCGCAAGTCGAGCATAAGGACCCCCTCAAACTTAGATTTTTATCTTAGGTCCATGAAATACGGGCAGATTGGAAGGTGGTCGGCGTTCATTCTCGCGCTGGCCCTGGGCGCCTCCCTCCTTGTCGGGCGCTTTATGCCCAAGCAAGTCGTGGTTTCCCGCAGCATCACGATCGCAGCGACTCCCCAGGCCATCTACCCGCTCTTGGCGGATTTCCGCAACGGGTGGACCCGTTGGGACGCTTCCGACGATGAGGACCCCGGGATAGCTTATGCGTACTCGGGCGCGGTAACGGGCGTGGGTGCGATGCAAACCTGGATCTCGAAGAAGCGGGGTAACGGGCAGATGACCCTGGTCTCGGCCGACACCCTGAAAGGCGTGGCATTCGACCAGGTGGTCGGCGATGGCAAGGACCCGTTCCGGATGCAAGGGACGTTGTCCATGGAACCCGAGGGCCAAGGCACGCGTGTCACCTGGACCGATCATGCCGAAACCGGGAGCGACCCCGGCAAACGGCTGATGGCTCCGCTGCTGACGAAGATGATCGCCCAGTCCATGGAGAAATCCCTGGCCGGCATCAAGACCCTTGCCGAATCGGCTCCCCTCCCGGTCGCCACTCCGTGAACCCCTTTCTGCCCAATGCGGCGTTCCGCCACCCGCGCGGATGGTTGATGGCTATGGACTGGGATGATCTGCTCTTTTTGCATTGGCCGGTGGCGCCGGAATCCCTGGCCCAATTCATTCCGGCCGGATTGCAATTGGACACCCGCGATGGCAAGGCCTGGATCAGCGTTGTCCCGTTCCGCATGTCCCATGTGCGTCCGCGCTTCCTGCCCCGGTTTCCGGGGCTCCACGCCTTCGCCGAATTGAACGTACGTACCTACGTGGTCCGCGGCGGCATTCCGGGCGTGTGGTTCTTCAGCCTGGATGCCGAGAACCCGGTGGCGGTACGGGCCGCGCGCCGCTTTTTCCATCTGCCCTATTTCGATGCCGACATGGTGGCTACCGGTTCCGGCGACCAGTATCGTTACCAGAGCCTGCGCACCCACACGGGCGCGGCCCCGGCCGGCTTCGCCGCCGAGTACGGCCCCACCGGCCCGGTCTACCGCGCCGCCGACGGCAGCCTCGATGATTGGCTCACCGCGCGCTATTGCTTCTACGCCGCCGACGACGAAGGCGGCATCTACCGCACCAACGTGCACCATAAACCCTGGCGCCTGCAACCCGCCTGGGCCAAAGTCTCGCTCAATACCATGACCGAACAAATCGGGCTCCCCTTGGAAGGAGAGCCCTTGCTGCAATTCGCATTGAAGACGGAAGTGGTGGCCTGGCTGCCCGAGCGGGTGGCCTGACCGGAATCTGATCCTCCGGGCATCCTGCCCGAAGGACAGACGATTTCACGGAGCGGAAAGAAGCGAGCGGGGGTCAGGTGCGAAGCCGGCCGAGGCGCGGTGCTGGAGCACCGCAACGAGGCCAATGAAGCAGATGGCCCCCGATCGCAGCTTTACGCCCGTGAAATCAGTGGTGGTGGCCGCCGGGACCATGTACGTGACCATGGCCAAGCTCATCCTCGGTCGGTTCGCGCACCCCGACGATTTTTACGTCGAAGGTCAGGTCCATGCCGGCCAAGGGATGATTGCCGTCCACGATTACGCGATCGGCTTCGACGCCGACGACGGTAATCACGCGTACGCCGTCATCGCTTTCGGCTTCCAGTTCCATGCCCACTTTCAGATCGGGAATGTCCGCGAAGTTCTCTTTGGGGATGATCTGCATCAGCTCTTCATCCCGTACGCCGTAGGCTTCCTTGGCGGGAATCTGCGCCTTGAGCGCGTCGCCGGTGGTTTTGCCTTCCAGGGCCTTCTCGAGGCCGGGGATGAGTTGACCCATTCCCTGGATGTATTGCAGCGGACGTCCTTTGGAGGAGCTGTCCAACACTTCCCCTTTGGAGTCGGTTAAGGTGTAGTCGATGGAAACGACTTTGTTCTTGGCGATTTGCATAGCTGACCTTGGTTTAACGTGGATTTGCGCGCCTTGATTTCCGGATAAGATAACTCTTTTCGGGGGGGTGCCGGAAGGGCCCCTGGTCCGCTGGGGCGCTCCGGCGGCGGCTTCCAGGGCGGAAGCCGCGGGGTTACGGAGATCCGCGGGCCCGGGGGCTGGTGGATGAGGTGACGGGCGGGGAGCCCGCAGCGGGTACCTCGGCCATCCAGCTCACCCGGGCCGCATACGTAATGCTTCGGACGCGTATGGCCCGAGGCGGGACGCGGTCACTCCGAGAAGGTGAACGGAACCGTAACGAGATCGTTACCTGCCGCCTTGACGGCGTCGAAGCGCCACGACTTCACCTGTCGCACGATGTCGGCGTCGAAATCCCGCATGCCGGTGCTGGAAGAAGCCACCGACAGATCCACGATATCGCCGCTGGGCGCAATCTCGAATCGCAGATTGATCTTGCCCGCGAAACCGGGATTCTTCATGAGGTAGCCATTGTAGACATGGCGCAGTCCCGGGGAATGGGAGCGGATGACCGAGAGGATGGAGGCGGTGGAGCGCGCATTGCTTCCTTCGACATGGTCGATTACGATGTTCTTCGCGGGACCGTCCGGGTGACGCGTCGCGGTGGGGATGGGGCCGCCGGGGATTCCCGTCGGCATGACACCGGCGTCGCAATCCTTGAGGCAATCGCCGTCGTCCCTGTATTCGACATTGAACTCATGGCTGATGGGCGCACGACGGCCGCCGATATTCTCGGAGTGCGGGGTACGTTTCAATATCCCTTGCCCCAGGAGCTTGTCCATGTCGATATCACGCATGGTTTTCCCCAGCAGATCATACGCGCCATAGTTGGCATCGCCGCGGCGGGAAGTAACCACGTTTTGCCCCAAGGTGCCCGTGACTTCGGCAGGATGATCGGTGACGGGCTTGCGGCCATGGTGGCCGGTCTCACCCGGCGGGGCATGGTGTTTCGCGAGGGGCGGACCGTGCAGCTTTCGATGGATGTCATCGGGAGGTTTGATGATGTACGGCAGGGTGCGCCCACCGTCCGGGGGTGGAAGGACGCAGATCACCACCGGAATGATGATGCTGACGGTCAGGGCCCACGCGGCGAAACCGATTCCGGCCACGGAACCGGCGGCAACGCAACGGTACAACCGCTTATCGTCTTCGATGCGGAGGGATTCTTCGAGGCGGGTCTTTTTCACGAAAGGCAATACGTTCTCACCGGACATGCAACGTCCTCCCAAGGGGATAGGGTTTCCGAGACCGGATGGCGAATGACGGGAACGGCGCTTACACGGGCACGAGCGACCGGGGTAACCGGGGTGTTTCCCCAGTCGGACCGGTACGATTCGTTCCGCTCCATATCAATATATCGCGGCGCCTTGGGCCGCGCGCGATCTTTCGGAACATTAATTTTCCCAAACGCCGAACATGCCACGCCGACCCCGCGCTTTACTCACGCGGGACGGTGGGGTACAATCCCGGGGGGCGAGGGGTGGCCGCCAACCCCCGGAAACACGGGCCTGGAGGGGTACCATGCCGAATCCGAATGCAATTCGCAATGCCGTAACGCTGATCCTGGGATTGGGCGGAGCGGCGCTTGCGTTGAAATCACCGGACCTTTCCGGCGTGCAATTGTTCCCTGCGGATAATTACTGGCATTGGGACATTTCCAAATACCCGGTGCACCCCAACTCGGCCAACCTGGTCGCTTCGGTGGGCAACGGCACCTCGGTGCATCCCGATTTCGGATCGGTGCTCGAAGGCGTGCCCTGGGGCATACCGTATATCCTGGTGGGGAAATCGCAGGCCAAGATCGCCATCAACTTCACCGACTTCGGGGACGAAAGCGATCCCGGTCCCTACCCCATTCCCCTGAACGCCTTCGTGGAAGGCGGGAATCCGCTCAAAGGCGATCGGCATACCCTCGCGGTCGATCAAGACGCGAAGCTGCTGTACGAACTTTATGTCGCGCGTCCGCTCGCGGATCATTGGGACGCCGCCTGCGGGGCGGTATTCGATCTGACTTCCAACAAGTTGCGGCAGGATACCTGGACTTCGGCCGATGCGGCGGGACTTCCCATCCTGCCCGGGCTGGTGCGCTACGATGAGATCAAGCGCGGAGTGATTGATCATGCGATCCGCATGACCGTGGACATTTCGCGCAAGAGTTACATCTGGCCCGCGCGCCACCAGGCCGGTTCCACCTCCAGCCAGAACGCGCCGCCCATGGGGCAACGGTACCGCCTAAAGGCCTCGTTCGATCTTTCGTCCTATCCCCCGGCCGCCAAGGTGGTGCTGACCGCGCTCAAGAAATACGGGGCCATCGTGGCGGACAATGGGGGCAATTGGTACCTCTCCGGCGCGCCGGACGAAAGCATGCCCGATGAAGAGATCGATGCCTTGAAGAAAGTGAAGGGGAGCGATTTCGAAGCCGTGCAAAGCGTGGACGACAAGGGCGACCCCATCATGCCCGGTTCGGGTATTGTAACCTGGCTGGCCCCTGCGCGCGCCGCGCAGGCCTGGCGCCGTTACGATCCGTTGGGAAAGCGCATGGACTCGGCGCGCCCGTGGACGCTCAGCGTTCTCCTGCCCATTCGCCCATGAACCGATCCAGGAACGCCTCCATGTAACGGTGGCGTTCTTCCGCGATCTCCCGGCCCAAAGGCGTATTCATGCGCTCCTTGAGCAGGAACAATTTTTCGTGGAAATGGTTCAAGCTGGTCGACTTGCCTCCCCGGTACGCTTGCTGATCGAGGCCCACGCGGGGCGGTATTTCAGGATCGTGCATGGCCTGGCCCTTATGACCCCCATAGGCGAACACGCGCGCGATGCCGATGGCCCCCAGGGCATCGAGGCGATCGGCGTCCTGCACGGCCTGCAGTTCGGGTGATTTCGGCCGGGCCGGCGCGGCAAGAACCGCGACCGAACCGGCCAGCTCCGCGCCGAAAGAAACCCGCTCGATGGCATCCTCGACACGCGCCCGCGCACCGGGCTCCAAACCGGTCCCGTCCAGGAATTCCGCCAAGGCACGGCGGCCCGCTTCGGGGGATGGATTCAACTTGGGATCGGCCACGTCATGGAGCAGGGCCGCCAATTCGGTAAGGACGGGATCCGCACCGTTGGACCGGGCGATGCGCAAGGCCAGGGCCCGCACGCGATGGATATGGTGGAAGTCGTGGCCGCCGGCATCTGCCTCCAGGCGGGCGCGCACGAAGGCCTCGGCCCGCGCCAGGATTAGGGGTTTTTCAGGCATGCCAGGAAAGATAACCGGTCTGCCCGGGAGCCCCGGTTCCGTAGGGCCGCCTGACCCCAGGATGCCGCAGATGAGGCCTAGCCCCGGCGGGGGGGATATTGTTAAACTTAAGGTATTCCACCTGACATTTTCCGGGAGACGGCCATGGGGTACCGAGGCGGCAAGGGCAATTACGATGAACGCGATCGGCTTTTCCAACAAAGCTTTGACGGCAAGCCCATCAATCGCCAAGAGGTGAAGAAGAACCTGGATACCTTGTTCGGCGGCACGGGCAAGAACAAGGAAGCGGTGGAGCGCTGCGCCGGCGGGCATACCTGGGTGCGCGATTTCGATCGCAAGACCAAATGCGCGTATTGCAAGACGCTTAAGCCTGTAGAGCCTGTAGAGCCCGTCGACCCCCCCGCTCCCTAACCGTTGCAAAGAACCCCGGCGCCGACCCGCGCCGCGGATGCCGCCTTGGGCGCGCCCGGCGGCGCCCCGGAAATTATCTTGATCCCATGCCATTGATCTCCATCAATCCCGCCGACGGGAAAACCCTTTGCGAATATCCCGGGATGGATGCGCTCGCGGCCGCGCAGGCCGTGGCGGAAGCGCATGCGGCTTTCCTGGCATGGCGGCTGACGCCCATGCGACACCGGTCCGAGCGATTGCTCGCGGCGGCGGCAATCCTCAGGGACGAAGCCGATGCTTTCGCGGCGCTGATGGCCGACGAAATGGGCAAGCCCGTGCGCGACGGACGCGCCGAGGCGGAGAAGTGCGCCGCGGGATGCGAATATTATGCGCGCCAGGGGGCGGGCTTCCTGGCCCCGGAGCAGGTGGCAACCGAAGCGCGCGCGAGTTATGTCAGCTTCCATCCCTTGGGCGTGGTGCTGGCGATCATGCCGTGGAATTTCCCCTTCTGGCAGGTGTTCCGCTTCGCCGCGCCGGCGCTGATGGCGGGGAACGCCGGCCTGCTCAAGCACGCAGCCAACGTGCAGGGCTGCGCGCAAGCCATCGAAGGCGTATTCCTGCGCGCGAGGTTCCCGCCGGGACTATTCCGCAATCTGCCCATCGACACCCGGCAAGTCGATGCCGTGCTCTCCGATGCGCGGGTGCGCGCGGTGACCTTGACCGGTAGCGTGGAGGCGGGACGCGCGGTGGCGGCCAGGGCCGGAGCCTTGCTCAAGAAATCGGTGCTGGAGCTGGGCGGCAGCGACCCTTATCTTATCCTGGAAGACGC
>JAHFCH010000221.1 GCA_023249635.1 Fibrobacterota bacterium | reverse complement strand
CATTTCGGGATCCAGTCCTTCACCCGAATTTTCCTGAGGGAGTCGGAATATCAATTTCTCCGCTCCATCTCCGTCCTTGACCCATTGGGCGCTCATATTCGCGCCGGCAAATCCCTGTGCCGCCGCAGACATAGGCCCCATCCCATCGCTCGGGCCACTATACCCATGGCTATATGCATAAGCCGGTGCCAAAGTAAGTGTACCGCCACCTCCACCGCTTGGAGCTCCGCAACCGCCTTGACAACCCCCATTGTGGCCACCATCCTCAGCCATCATGCCGGTCGGATCGACAAGATTGATCGGATCACCACCGGCATATGAGTACGGATTCAGATATTGGTTCGCGGGGTCCGGGGTGAGGAAAATCCCCAGTTCCGGATCCATCCAGCGCGCGCCGAAAGCATACAGGCCCGATTCGTTTTCATACTCCTTGCCGGTGAACTTTTCCTGGACTTTTTCAGTTCCGACTACGATATCGCGTTTGCCGCCGTAGGCCAGGTAATCCGTGACGCTTTCACCACCATTGGTATAGTCGCCGGTCTCATTCACTGTGCGCATCGTGGAGCCATTGTGGCTCTTGATATAGAAGCGGTTTCCATTGCTGCTAGATGACACTTTTCCCACCACAACGCCCCGGCCGAACAGGCTGGCGTCGCTATGCATCCATGCCACCGAGCCTGAGGATGAGTAGGCCTCTTCCACGCCCCGGTCACCCGATCCGATCAAATTGAATGCGAAGACACCGGAATTAAGGCTGCCGTTCTCGATGGCGGGCGCGACTTTGACAGGGACGAAGAAATCCACGTCGCTGCTTGTTATGGGTACGTATTGGGTCGTCCGTGATTTCGTGAATAAGCGGGCCACCCTTGAACCCGAAGCATCATAAAGATTGGTTTCGGTTAGGGTGGAATCACCCATCTCCATGTCGAACTCCACGGGAAGATCGTCCCAGCCGTAAGCCACTTTCAAGGATTTCGATTTGTCCTCGATCATGCGTCCTCGTGCATCATAGGTGAAGGTTCCGGCTGCCGAGGCGTCGCGCGTCGAGGTGGGATTCAACTTGCCTGTGACATGGTCGAGCCGGTACGAGCCCGCCTGGTAGGAATAGGCGGCCTGATCAGCCACGACGGTTCCGGCACGGTTCTGGGTGATTCGGCCGAGATCATCATAATTCGTTCGCGTATCCAGATCGTCGGTATCCGTCCACGACAGGTTCGCCCAATCAACGAGTTGGGAACTTGAAATCGGATTCGCGTTCCCGTTCTTCTGCACATCGGCGGATAACATGCGCTGCAGCGCATCGTACTTGAAGGCCGCCAGGCGCAACGCACCCGACGCGGGGATTTCATTGGAAAAGCGGGAAAATTGCTGGGTAATCTTCCCATCGAACGCGGGAAACGGTGGCGCGGGGATTTTGGTGGAATCCAACCCCTTTTTTTCGTACCCGAGATTTTCCTGATAGAAAACTTTGCCCGTTGATTGCTGGATGGCTTTGATTTCCTGGAGCCAGCCGTGCAAGTGATAGAGGTACTCGAGGCGCGTCCCCGTAGTCGTGCCGCCGTTCCCTCCGAGAGTAACCGATTTCAGCCCGCCCCAATCGTAATAGGCATAGGTACAGATATTCTTGTTCCCGAGTCCCGTCACCTTTTCGATCCGTCCGAACGCATCGTAGGAGTATTTATGCTGGGTCAGCTGCACAGGCGTGGATTGGTTGTCGAATAACCCTAGGACATCCAATCGGTGTTGCGCATCATAGGTAAATGTCGCTTTCACAACTCGTTGTGCGGCTGTCTTAACCGCGCCAATATACCGGAAAGCTTCCGAGACCTCGCCGTAGGTATTGTAGTTGTAGAAGTTGATGACTGCGCGGTCTTTTACAGCCAGGGCGGGTATTTTCGTTTCCGCGTTCAGATTGTAGTCGCAAACCAATTGCCCTTGGCCATTCACACCCAGTGTCTTTCCGGACATGATATCGGAAAGAGGAAATCCCATGCGCGATTGGAACGCCGTCAGGTTGTCGTAAAGCATGCCGCGCATTACGGTTTTGGATGAGGAAGTTGTTGAACGCTGATCGGCCATGGACGAGCTGAATGGATTCAGGATCTGGAGACCGGCCAGGATGGGCCTGTTGAGGAAATCGTACTCCGTGAACTCGTATTCATCCGTTGTCTGGCTTTCATGCCGGGAGAATCGCAATTGTCCTTGCCGGTTGTACCAGTATTTCTTTAGGCCGCGATCTTTCGAATAGTCGCTGGTGATTTCTCCCGCAGAGTTGTAATTGGTTATCTGGCGAAATTCCTGTTGGGTTTCATCGCCGGCCACATCCATAGGCGTTAATACCTTCTTAAGGTTTCCGTTCGGGAAATATTCGTACTTCGTGTAAATCCATACGCTTCCGTTCGAAACGGCATTCTGTAGTGTTTGTCCTTGTTGATTGGACCACGAAAGGCTGTACTTGCCATCGACGTCCTTGCCCCATTTGAGCAGGTATGGCCTTTCTGCATTATCCGCTGTCTGGTTCTTTATGTCGGAGGGTACTAATAGGCTCGAAGTGAAGTACTCTCCGGTTTCGATAATATGAGTCGAGTTGAGCCAAGCGGACCCACTCATATAGGTCTGGGAAGGTTGCGCGCCGGGTTCGTCCCAGTAGTAGATGGAGGCGTAAGGGAAACCTCCGGTGGTCCCTTTGCCAATTGGACCGCCGACGCCATCATTGTAGTTCGTGCTGTTGGTTGCATAGTTCGCGTCAAACACCGGATTTCCAGATGCAAGGTATCCCGAATACTGCCGATTCAAGCGCCGGCTGTTGTCGAAGCGGTTCGCGGTGACCAGGTATTTCCGGCTCGAAGAGCTATTGCCTCCGCCTGCGATCTTAAGATCGGCCTGGACGGTTTGCCCAAGATCATTGAGAAGCATCATCGTTTCGCCGATTCGGGATCGGGAGCTTGCCGCCGAACCGGGCTCAAGGACCACGTCTTCGAAATACCACGTCCCCGTTGAGGCGGTTCCCTGCACTTGCACCAGGGTGAGCACGGCCGTGATTGCGTTGGCCGGTGTGGTGAACGAAAAGGATTGCAAAGACCAGTCGGTGGTCAGCGGGTACGCGGACCCGGGAATGCCAGTCAGCGCCGTAAGCCCATTGTCCGAGTAGAATTTGATGTACGGAACCACGGTACCGGTATTGCCATTCGTTTTCACATAGCACGAGAAGGTGTATTGGGTTGATGGGTTGATGGGGAAAATCGGAGATGAGAATTTTGACCATGTACCAAGTGGCATGGGAAGATCGAAGCGCCCAATGTATGAACCGGTGACGGGGCTGATGCCTACGGATTTCGCGAGTAGGCGAGATGTCACGCCGGCCACATCGCCCCAGAAATCGCCTCGTTGCTCGAAGCTCCAGTTACGTAATAGGTTACCCGGTTCGAATCCGAAAACATACTGGCGGCTGAGTTCCGACGCGGAGAATCCCGAGATGGTGAGAGAAATGATTAACCACGAGATTAATTTTAGGGTACGCATCAATCATTCTCCCCGGCGAAGTGTGTCGCTTGGGAACTGAATATCCGTTGTTTGTCATCCCTAACCGCCGCAAGGCTTCCGAATACGTCGTATTCGAGGAAACGGGTAACATGGTTGTTATTTGTTTCAGATGTAGGCTTGCCTCTCTCGTCGTATGCGGTTAAAGCCAAGATCGAATTGGACGGCCTGCATGTAATGTCGTCCACGTATGCCGCACGGGTTGTATTAACTGGATTGGAGGGCGCAGCCCCAAAGCCCACGTAGACCCTCAGGTAATCCGTGGTGTTGGGCGAGGGGAACTTGCCATTGGTACCTCTAATATCCGCGTTGGTAAGGGTTAGTTCGTAGCGTTGCCAGGTATTCACCGTAAAAGTTCCGCCAACCGGCAGGGATTTTGGAAAGATCTGGGGCGTCGTGCTGCCACTGACATACCGTTCAACGCGTATCGTGGGCGGGGTATTGTTAGGGCACAAGATCCATGCCGAAATTACGTAATCGTATCCCTGCTCGGCGACGCCCTGCAATTTTAAATCGACATTTGGGCCCCAGTTGTCGACCACCTTGATGCTATAGCGCCCGGTATGAGAAAGGTATGCATACGCTCCGTTGTCGGCCTTGGACCACCGCCCTTCCATATCATGCTTGGATAGTCCTGAAACGTTTCCATTTTCGGCGGTCAACACGGCAGCATCCTCCAGATAGGCATTCCCTACGCTACCCACGATGATCGATCCCCTGCCCTCGTAAAAATTTGCGGTCCGGGTCCCCAATCCGGCATCGTTCAATATCGTTTTGGTCTGAAGAGGTTGCCCGTACTCGTTTCGCTTCTCAATTGTGGACTTATCTTCCCAACCGATACCGCGATCGAATACCGGATCCTTACCCTTTTTCAAATCGGTATCCGACAGGGTTAATCCCAGATCTCGCCAACCTCTTTTTGTGATAGGCTCGAAGAGCCAGGTCGGATCCAAATCCTGCTCCCAACCCGAAACGAGTTTCTGATCCGCTCCGTCGTTGGTATAAATCTGATCTGGCGTCGTTTGCGTGGCCAGTATCGCATCCGGCGGCTCCTGGCCGAATTTGAAAAGCGCCTTCCCAATGGGCATCCCCTTGTTGATGCCCGTGCCGTTGAACAAAGATTGGGAGAGGAACCAGCTTCCGTCCTGCTGGTACTTCGTATACAGCGGCTGGTTATTGTCAGAATCATAGCTATGGTAGGAAGTAACTTGGGTCCGATGGGATAGATTCCGAGCAGCCGTGGTCTGAGCATCCTTTTTCTTGCGCACCACGTAGAGCCGATCCGGCCAGTTAACATTCGTTTCAGGGTTATAATATTCTGTTGAAACGGCGGTCATTTCGCGTTCAATTTCCGGGGCTCCGTTGGTCTCCCGCATATCCATCAAGGCCGTTCGTGTCACCAGTCCTTGTTTGACCAGGTGAGATTCAAGGAGCGGGGATTCGATCACATCGACTATCTGGGCGACCTGCTCGCCACCCTCGATTTTAGGAGTGGTCTGGGTATTGGAACCTCGATATGAAAAAGTGCACACGCCCGGAAAGGCGAAAGTCTGGAGATGGCTATTGAACTCCGGCTGGCCTCCCAGGTAGGGCGATTGGTAAGGCATGTAATTGAATCGGTACTCGGTCCATTGCCCCCAATCTTGCGACGAAATGCCGGCATAGGTTTTAAACTTTTTCACATAATCGAGGCTTGATCCCGTTGCGGAAGTCTGAAAGGGATATTGGGTGAAGCCCATGCCCATGTCTTGTAAAAGCGCGAATTCAACCCGCGGGGTTGAAGTAAAAGAATTTATCATGGTTATCGCCGCGATATGGGATCCGTATCCCGCGCTGATCTGGGCGTAATTGTATTTGGTCGCGCTCGAATTCCAGGGTAGATATGCCTGGGTTAGATTGCGGATGAAATTTCCCTGAGCTACTCCTGGCCAAGGTGTCAGTGTTGCGGACCAGAAAGAAACCAGGTCTGCTTCTGTACCGAAGCATGCGCCGCCCGACGGGGTTTTACACCCCAGTGCGAAGATTTTATTCTCAGTCGGGGAAAAATTGATGCCATAGAGGGTTCTGGCTTGAACGGGATTGCCATCGTTGAGTTGGCTTACAGGCACCTGCTGAGGCAGGTTCCCTGAAGCGCGCATATTCGGATCCACCTGAAAGAGAAAGGAATTGTACGTTGGCCGCGAGATGGTCCAATCGCCATTGGCCGATTCGTATTTCTCCAGCACGAATCCATATGGATGCGTGGCGACACGTGTCCCTTTCGTCGGTAGCCAGTTTGCAAGGGGCAAGTTATAGGATTGGAAGACCAATCCCGTCGCCAGCCCGTTGGCATCGCGGGTCACCTTCTTGTACCAGAATTCCGGGGTTCCTCCGGTCAGGAGAATGAAATAGTCCTTGGAAGGATAAACGCGGGCGCTGGTCGCGAAAGTGCCCGTCAATTCCTTTCCGCCCACCCTGCGCACACTGCTCCCGTCGTAATGAAAAATATCCAGCCGCTTCTTTTCAATGGGCCATTCGACCGATCGGGACTCGATACTGATCACGGCATAGTAGTCCTCACCTGCCTCGATCGATTCCAAAAAGGAATACTTCCATTGGATGCCTGTTGATACAGATTGATCGAAATCAACCCAACCGCTGCCCAGCCAGTTGAATCCATCGCCGGCGGGATTTTTCACGAACGCACCCAGGTAATTGGACATATCCATATAATTGTAGGCGAGATAGAACATCGAACTCTGCACTGTTATCGTCAGGCGCTGGAACTGGTATTCCATGCAATGTTGACCGGTCGTCCGCGGCCATGGAACTCCGAAATCGACCGCGCACGGTTCTTGGCATTCCTTTTCATTCAAATCCTTCCAGACCGTCCCGACTTTCTTGACCACATAAAGTTTCACACCGGGGTTCACCTGGGTAGCACCGCACCCCTTGAAGTAGCCGTCTTCGACCAGGAAGTAGTCGCCGCCGACGAAGATCTGCAAGCTATCCTCTGCGCCGGTCACCATCTGCACGGGGCTACGCACACCGGTGGCATTTTCACGCTGGAGGATTTGGGTATTTTTCTTGAACCCCGCGCCTGTCCATTCATAGAGATATATCCATTTGGCTTTGCTGTCGAAGACGATGAAATTGTCATTCCAAGGGATTATTTGCAAGGCGGCTTGATAGGGGCTGGTAAACTTTTCCCGCAGGGGAGTCCCATTTTCGAAGGTTGCTGGCTTGAAGAAATTCCCATCGTTCTTCCAAACTTCCAGTGTGAGGTTTTCGCCTGGATTCGTTGATTGCCTAACGGCCAAGAAGCAAAAGCGTTCCGAGCAGATTGTTCGATTGTCGAAATTATTCGCGATCTGGGTTGGGTCGTTCGGCAACGCGTAGTTACTCCCATCGGGATTGACTTGCGTATGGACCGTCGATTCTTGGCCGGTGCGGGCCTTCCAATCCGGTTTTGAAAGATCCGGCGTGTCGTACTCGAATCCTTCCCATCCGAAGAATGGCTTATTGATATTCATTAGCGCGTGATGGTGGGACGCATCATAGCTGAAGGCGTATGAATTCTTGTTCTCGACGATATCGGCCCCTCCTTTCAGGTTTGGGAATGCAAACTTGACCGAATCAAGAAACCGCTTCGGGTAAGGCATGACGTTGGGAACAGCCGCTTGCGTATGGTAAACGAAGATCCAGGAACGCTCCGGATTGGAGTTGCCGCTTACATAGTGCCGGAGCGCGGAGAGGTATTGGGTTTCGAACTGCTCCTGACTCAGTTCTTCTTCGAGGCTCATGTGCGCGTATTCATTTCCGGATTTCGCTTGGGTTTCGAAGGCATAGCGTTCGATCTCGTCCCCATGAGAATTTTTATGGACGATTTCCTTCAGGTATGATTCCCGGGTATACCCAGCATTGATAGTGGAACTAAGACGCACGTCGATGCGATGGTAACGGAATTCAAGGGCATTGGGGGATACGCTTGCGCCTTTCGCGTATTCTTCCATGCGGGAGAGATCCCATTTGTAGGTGAACGCCGTCCCCGAGGCGAGGCCCTGTGCGCTACCCGTGAAACCGCCAGGGTAGCGGATGATTTTTCGGGAGGCGCTGTCTATAGAAGACATAGTCCCGAAAACCATTCGGATTCCTCCCGAAGACAAGAAAGTCCAATTCGTGATGAAGCCGAGTGCGTCACGGGTTGGTGTCACTACCACGCTGGGATCGCTAGCCAAGTAGAACTGGTTCGCTGATTTTTTCAGGAGTTGCCCGCCACCCAGGGGGCCGAGATTGCAAAAGTAGACGTCATCGGCATCGGTTGGCGTCCCCTTATGGTTCACTGCTACGGAGGGAACCCGCATATTCCACCCGAAACCCACCCAGCTCGTTGGTCCTGAAAGGTTGTCAGCTTCGCATTGCTGCCGGCTTGAACCAGAATAGCGGATTGAAATCGGGAATGCTGCGCTTCCAGCGTTAATTTGGGCCAAATCGATGGAATAATTCGGCTCGCCGGTTACCAGATTTACATTGTGCGACGATTGTGCGCCGGATCCCGGCGACCGGTAAATATCGGAAGGCTGGAAAAAATTATTTTCGATCATCTTGCCGCGCAAAGTGCTTGCGCCGGCAACGGATATGGAGTTCGAGCTTCCTGAGTAGCTTCCTACAGAGGAATACCCATTTCCTCCGCCTTGCCCTCCATTTGTCACGTTATATAGCGGTCCTGATTGTGCGTACGACTCAGTGAACAGACCGATTCCAAGGAGTACATGCAAAGAAATAAGGAGAGGTAGACGCGAAATTATTAATCGATCGTGAACCGAACTAAGCTTGAGTTCAAACATTTGTATTCATCCATTCCTATACGGAACAAGTAGTGATTTCTGCGCCTTTGACACCCAGGGCCAAATTAGGAACGGGGTCGCCAAGGTAATATTGACGAATTTTCGGCTTCGCGCTAAACCTGAAGTGGCCCATCAAGAAAGAAGTTCGGCATGCCCATTCATACTTATATCTACACGGTCATGCGGTTCGCTTCATCCGTCATACTTGAATTGAAAGGCAGAAAAAGCGCATGCGGTAAGGAAACAGTAATATGCAAAGGTATTAGGATTGGCGGGAACGGCCAAGCACTATTTTTGACGGTACATACTTTGGGTATGTGACATTTGTACCTATCGCTAAACCCTATAAAAGAAGGGTTTCTAGCGGGTCGGTCCCGATTTTCAGGCTCAGTTCGTTACTTGGACTTGTCTTCCGCCCTCTCGGCCAGGACTACGGCTTGGTTCTGGTGGAATTCCACGAAGCCGCCGGAAACCGTGTAATAGGTTTCCTTGCCGTTGGCCCGGGGGCGCAAACCACCCTTCGAAAGGGTCGAGAGGATGGGAGCATGATCCTTGAGAATCTCGAAGGGCCCGGCCGCGCCGGGCACCAGCAGGGCTTCGACCTCGCCCTCGAAAACGGCTTTGTCGGGGGTTAGGATTTGGAGCTTCACTGCAGGGTCTTCGCCTTCTCGACGGCCTCTTCGATCGAGCCAACCATGTAAAACGCGTTCTCGGGAAGCTCGTCATGCTTGCCGTCCAGGATTTCCTTGAAGGAGCTAAGGTGAGTTTATACCCACAGCCAGCAGGGCGCTTGGATCGGTACCCTCTCCAACATATAAATTCACGGATTTGTTCGATGCTATTGCAAGAAGGACGATTGACAGCATCGCATTCGCCTTCTGAAGGGAGACCTGCGAATTCGGATCAAATTTGAAGCTGTATTCCGAAACCGGCGTTTCATTGGATTGCACATACAGACCATAATTATTGGTTGAGGGAGAATTCATAAAATAAGCCGATTTAAGTTTCTTGGTTGTCCAAGCAGGAGTCACTGCACTAGCGATGCTCTGCAGAAATACGAAGACAATAAGTGCGGTACGAATGTTTAATGTTCTCATTTTTCCACCATCGGATAATGGTTAATTGTCAATGAGACTTGGAATGTAGTTCTAAAGTTCGCAAATGTTTAAATGTTGCCTGCGTCGTACAAAGTTTTATCGTCCTTCGTAGCGAGGCGAAAGTAACTCGCAGTTTAATCGCGCCAATTCTCGTAAAAGAATAAGCCGCTTATTTGGACTTGTCTTCCGCCGTCTCGGCCAAGACCACGGCCTGGTTCTGGTGGAATTCCACGAAGCCGCCGGAAACCGTGTAATAGGTTTCCTTGCCGTTGGCCTTGATGCGCAGATCACCCTTCGACAAGGTCGAGAGGATGGGCGCGTGATCCTTGAGGATCTCGAAGGGCCCGGCCGCACCGGGTACCAGGAGGGCTTCCACCTCTCCGTCGTACACGGCTTTGTCCGGGGTCAGGATCTGCAGCTTCATTTCAGCGTCTTCGCCTTCTCGACGGCTTCCTCGATGGAACCGACCATGTAGAACGCGTTCTCGGGCAGCTCGTCATGCTTGCCGTCCAGGATTTCCTTGAAGGAGCGGATGGTATCGGCCAGCTTCACGAACTTGCCCGGGATGGAAGTAAACGTCTCGGCCACGGAGAAGGGCTGCGACAGGAACTTCTGGATGCGGCGCGCGCGGTTCACGGTGGCGCGATCCTCGGCGGAAAGTTCTTCCATGCCCAGGATGGCGATGATGTCCATCAGTTCCTTGTAGCGCTGCAGGATGGCCTGCACGCCGCG
>JAHFCH010000220.1 GCA_023249635.1 Fibrobacterota bacterium | reverse complement strand
CGCCCATGGTGCGCGCGCGCTTGGAAACCCTCAACGGGAAGCCTTTCAAGCGGGACGAGGATGATTCCTCCGCCGGCAAGGGCTGGCGCCGCTGGCTGCCGACGGGCAAAGCGGCGGGCTCCCGGGGTAACCGAGCCGCTACCCTGGAGGCGCGCAACCGCCAACAGTTCCGCAACCGGGGCTTCAACCTCAGCTTCCGGGACACGCTTTCCGATGCCGAGACCCTGGTGGCCGGCGCCTGGTGGAAAGGGCCGGCCCCGGAAGGGGCGCTACCGGAAATGAGCGTAGAGAAGGATTTCGCCAAGCGGGTCGGGCTCAAGTTGGGGGACACCTTGAAGTTCGACGTGCAGGGCGTGGAGGTGGAAGGGAAGGTCACCAGCCTGCGCAAGGTGCGCTGGGCTTCTTTCCAGCCCAACTTTTTCGTGCTTTTCCAGCCAGGCGCCCTGGAAGCCGCGCCCAAGACTTATCTCGGGACCTTGCGGCAGATTCCCCCGGACCAGGCGGAGGATATCCAGAACCGCGTGAGTGAAGCCTTTCCTAACGTCACCCTCCTCAATCTCAAAGACGTCATTGGCCGGACCGTGGAAACCTTGGGCAAACTTTCCTGGCTGGTCCGTTTCCTTTCCGGTTTCGCGCTGCTCATCGGCTTCGCCATCCTGTGGCTTATCGTGGATGCGCTGGTTTCCGAGAACCAGAAAACCATCCTGTTGCTGCGATCCCTGGGGGAATCGCGCGGTCGCCTGGTGGGCCAGTTCCTGACGCAGTATGCGGGTTTCTGCCTGGCGGCCGGCCTCACGGGATATGGCCTGAGTCTGGCGGCCGCCTGGATTATCGACATGGTGGTATGGCAAGTGCCGTGGGTGCCCGATCCCCGCATCCCGCTCATCTGCGCGGCGGCCTCGGTTGGCGTAGGGGCCATCTGCTCCGTCTACGCGGCCTATCGTGGCGGCAGCGCGCCGTTGCGCGGCCTGTTGGCCTTGTCCCGCTGACGCGCCAGCGCGCGTTGCGCCCATGTCGGCGCGAGGACTATAATTCCGCAGTTATGCGCCCCGTGGGAATACTGATCCGGATGGTTATGGCAGGCGTCGTGCTTGCGCTCGCGGCCTTGGCCGCTGTGCCCGCCTTATTGGGGCGGGAAACGGCCGCCGGCTTCGAGGTGGTGGCGGTCACCGCTTGCGCCTTGGACAAAGACGGATCGGCGGACATCATCATCGCCGGGGACTCGCGCGCCAAAGGCCAGGCTGATCCCCTCATCCTCTCCGCGCGCAGCGGCAAGCCGAGCGTGAACATCGCGGAAAACCTGAACCTGGGCGGCGACCTGCCCACCTTGGTGAACGTCTTGCGCCAGCGCCCCGAGCTGTTGGCCGGGCATCCCTTGCTGCTGATCAGCGTCTCCACCGACGGCGTCAACGATTGCTCTTTCCCCAATACGCCCGGGGCGGCCCTATTCAACTATCGGCCGTGGGAGCATGCCCGGCTTGTCTGGCGCATGCCCGGTGAATACCCAGGCTTCTTCGCTTCCTGGTTCGTGCCCGCCGTGAAGCGCGGGTTGCAGCATAAGTGGCGCGGGGACGGATTCGCCTGCGACGGGGAGGTCTACCTTTCCCCCGCATTGCTCGCCTCCCGCGGCTTCCGGCCCATGACGGGGCTTCGGGTGCCGACCGGAAAGGGGAAACCGGCGCGTTACCTCATCGACGGGGCGCGCTGGCGGCTTTTCCAGGCCTCGCTGGCCTGGTTGGAAGCATCCCCGGCGCGAGCGGTGGTCCTGTTCGATGCGCCCTTCTCCCCGGACTCGGTTGTCAATAGGCGGGGAACCCCGGCAGGCGAGATGGAGTTACGCTTCGCCGATCAGGTTCGGACGGCCGTGGCAGGAAGACCCAAGCTCCGTTTCCTTGATTTCGTCTCCCATGGCTTACCGGAATTCACGACTCCGGATTTCGTGGATGCGGGACATCTTCGTCCGCAGGCGGCGGTTCGCTTCACCGGGATGCTGGCGGACAGCCTGGGATTGCCTCCCTAGGTTCCGGGGCCCTGGCCGCGGCCCATACCGCGATTTGGGCTTCTGCAAGTTTTGTACATCCGTGCGCCCGGATACGCATTTCGTACAATTCGATGCTCCAAGAGTACACGCTATCGCGACCTTGACCCCTTAGATTAGCTCCAATCCCGGGTGGGGAATCCGGATGGAACGAGGTTCAGGGAAGATGATGAAGATAGGGTGGGCCCGTGTGGGGCTGGGTTTGGGTTTTTGGGCCGGTATCGCGCATGCGCAATTCACCTATCCCAATTGCGCCGCTTCGGCGAATACCGATTTCACGGTTTCCACGCTCATCAGCAAGGTGAACGACGCCGAACTACTTGAACCCTTGAAGATGGATTTCGACAAGGATGATCAGGGCAACGTGAACATCTACTTCATCGAGCGCCTCGGCGAAGTGAAGTACTACGACGCCAAGACCAAGATGGTGAAGCTGCTCGGCATCGTGCCGGTGCAGACCACCAACGAAGACGGCCTGGTGGGCTTCGCGCTGGATCCGGAATTCAAGACCAAGAAACGCATCTTCGTCTATTACTCCACCAAAACGACTTTCCGCATCGCGCGCTTCAACCTCGATCCCGGTACCCTGGCCTTGCAGGTGGGCACCGAAAAAGCCATCCTGGAGTGGCCGAGCGTGCGCGGCCGTTGGCATACGTCGGGCGCCTTGCGCTTCGACTCCTACGGTGATCTGTGGATCAGCGCGGGCGACAACGAGCTTCTGATGCAGGGTCCGGCGAACCCGGCCGAGCTGCGCGGCAGTATCCTGCGCATCCATCCCAAGGAGGACGGTACCTATTCCATTCCCGCGGGCAATTTCTGGGAGACCTCGGCCGCCTACTTCCAGGCCAAGGGCAACACGGCGGTGGCGACCGCTTATCGCGACTCGACCAAGGCCAAGCGCGAAGTCTACGTTAAGGGTATCCGTAACGCGTATACCCTGACCCTCGATCCCGTGCGCCGCTGGGCGGTATGGGGCGATTGCGGTCCCGATCAGGAACCGGGCGGCGGCACCGACACGAGCAAATGGACCGAAGAACATAACGTGGCTCCGGTTTCCGCTTACTACGGCTGGCCTTTCTGGACCTCCATCAACCACGTGCAGAAGGTGATCCCGTATACTTCGGAGCAGGTGGACAAGGATGCTTGGGCGGATTGGAGCACGCTCAAGCCCGAAGCCCCCGTCAATCCGCTTACCACGCTTCCCATCCGCGATTTGCCTCCGGCCCAGACAGGCACCAACTCCTACGGCCATAGCTGCGCCATGACCGGACCCATTTACCGCTATGACGGAGGCTTGCAATCCACCGTCAAGTTCCCGCCCAGCATGAACCGCCTGTGGTTCACTTCCGATTTCAACGCGGGTTGGCTCAAGGCCGTTACGCTCTCGGCGGACGGCAAAAAGGTCGGGAAGGAAGTCGAGGTTTTCAAGGGGATGAGCGAGAACTTCGTCCGTCCCCTGGATATCCAACAGGGCCCGGACGGAGCGATGTATTACCTGAATTACAGCTGCGGCCCCTGGCGCGTCTCGGATAAATGCACCGGTATCTACCGCATCGAGTACAAGGGAACCTGCCAGGATCCCAACCTCAAGCCCGAGACGCCGACCGCGCTGGGCGAAGGCTTCGCGATGGGACAGGCTCCGCGTGGACTACGCGTCGACATCGGCTACGGCAAGATCGCCCTGGGCGCACAAGGCGGATACGCTTTCGCGCTGCATGACATGACCGGCAAGATCGTCCGCTCCTTCTCCAGCGAAGGCCCCAAGGAATACCAGGTGAAGGAGCTGCTCGCCGGTGCCCTGCCAGGCGTTTACTTCGTGCATGTGGAAAGCCCAGAAGGCGACTTCAGCGGGAAGGTCTCCTTCTTCCCCTGAATAGGGTTTACAGAGCGTGTCCCTCCGGTTCCCACCAACCGGAACGGACCCCGCGGCCGCTGGTCATCCCACCAGCGGCCGCAATTTTTTTTGGCAGGGCCCGACCTTACGTCCGCAGCGAACGGATCACCGTGGCCGCGCCGAGTCCAATCCCCGAGGCCAGTGCAACATAAGATCCGACCGCCATCCTGTGGAACGGAAACGCCGCGACTTCGGCACGCAGGAACCAGAAGGCCCCCACCGCCAAGCCGCCGACCGCGAAGCCGATCCAGGGCCGATATTTCCGGAATCCGATGAGAAGCAGTAACAACCCAGCGGCGATCGGGATGGCGTACAAGTAGAGGGACAGGCGGTAATCGGAAGAGACCCGACTACCGCTGCTGAAAGCGGAAAGCAGCCGATGCGGCCCCGACAACCGCTCGCGGATCTGATGGATGCGCAGCGGCGTTCCCATCGAGTAAATCCATGGCAGGAAAAAAGATACGAGTAGTCCCGCGGCCAATAACGCCTCGGTCTTGCGGCCTTTCGGCGCTGCCCCGGAGGGCTTTTTGAGCAGGGGTGCGGTTGCGGTACGGTACATGTCCGGCCTCCTTCCGGGCTTAAAAAATAACAGGATATTTGATCATTGGAGGGGCCTTGTGCCCTGGAGCCCCCGATTTTACGGGTGTCGGAAGCACCGATGTTTAGTAGAATAAGAATGCGCCTGCCCCTTGCGGGCGCCCGAGACGGCCGCAGGGCGTTTCCGGCTTCGCCGGAAAGGTCCAGGATCGGCACAGGCAACCGGATCCCATGGGGTCCGTTTCTCTATGCCGAAGTCTCCGCAATGCCGCGGTACCGGCGCTTCGCGCCGTCTGTCCGCGGACCCTTCGTGGTCCGAAGCCGAACGCCGCAAGACGGCGTTTCGCGCCCGGCATAAGCAAGGTATTCCCCATGGTTGAAGCATTGGCTCTCAATATGGCCGGTATCCCGATGGACATCGTGTCGTGGAAAAAGGCCATCACCCTTTGGTCCCTCGGTCGCGCCATCGTCATCGCCGAGTACGAAGACAAGGTGGTCCGTTCGCCCCGGTTTTCCATGCGCATCCCCTCCATCATCCAGAGCCTGGACATGCGCGTCATGCCGCGCAACTTCACCAACTTCCTGCCCTTCAACCGCAAGAACATCTTCGCCCGGGATAACGGCCGTTGCGTGTACTGCGGGATGAAAGTGACCATGGCCAGTTTCACCATCGACCATGTCATCCCCCGGAGCCATGGCGGCGATACCTCGTGGGACAATGTGGTGGCGGCCTGCACGACCTGCAACAATCGCAAGGGCAACAAGCGCTGGAAGGCCGGCGAACTGAACATGCTACAGCAACCCTACGCGCCCAAGCTGACGAAAGCCGCCCCCAGGAACCTGGTGAACAAACTGAGCTTCAAGACCCCGCACCAAAGCTGGACCGACTACATCTATTGGCGGGTGGCGATGGTCTCTTAGGACCGACTTGGTCTTTTCTCCGGGAAGATTTCTTTGGGTAGGTTTCTTCGGTAGGTTTAAGGTTTAAGGTGGGGTATGAGCCCCGCATCGGACAGAAGCCCCTCCCCCCTTAAACCTTAGACCTTAAACCTTTCCCTTCCCTTCAAATCCCCTCAAATTCCCCGCAATTAGACGCCCCGTCCCCCATTGGTTATCTTAATTCCCCTTTTCCCCCTGGACGGTTAAGCGACACATGGAATGGTTCCGCAAGGCTAAATCGGGCATCGGCACGTTCATCAAGAGGGATACCCCGGTAGACCTCTGGGTGAAGTGCGACGGGTGCAAGGAAATCCTGTACCGCAAAGAGTTGTCCGCCAACCGGTACGTCTGCGAGCATTGCGGCTTCCATTTCCGCATCGGGGCCAACGACTACGTTAAGCTCCTGATCGATGACGGCACCTGGCAGGTGATGGATACCCAGCTCAAGTCCACGGATCCCCTGAAATTCAGCGCGAAGAAGAAGTATAAGGACAGCCTGCACGACGCCGAGAAGAACACCGGGGCCCATTCGGGCGTGGTGGCCGGCGTGGGCGAGATCAAGGGCACCAAGGTCAGCCTGGGCGTGATGGATTTCCGCTTCATCGGCGGATCGATGGGCTCGGTCGAAGGCGAGAAAATCGCCCGCGTGCTGAAGCGCGGGCTGCAGATGAAAATCCCCGCCATCGTCCTTTCCGCCTCCGGCGGCGCCCGCATGCAGGAAGGTTCGCTGTCCCTGATGCAGATGGGCAAGACTGCGGCGGTTATCGCCCAGCTCAACCAGGCCGGCGTCCCCTATATTTCCGTGATGACCAATCCCACCACGGGCGGCGTCACCGCCAGTTTCGCCATGCTGGGCGACTTCAACATCGCCGAGCCGGGCGCCATGATCGGGTTCGCCGGCGAGCGGGTAATCCGCGAAACCATCCGCCAGAACCTGCCGCCGGGATTCCAACGGGCCGAGTTCCTCCTGGAAAAAGGCATGCTCGACATGATCGTGTCGCGCAAGCTGCTGAAGGATACCCTCGCCTCCGTGCTGTCGCACGTTTCCTAAGCACCGGGGTTTGTCGCCTCCCTGCTTCGTCGGGCGTACGGCGCGTTCGCGGTCAGCCGGCGCTCCGCGCCACGGTCCACCCTCCGCGCCTTGGCCTATGGCGTCGGGCGTTAAGAAAATGAAGAAGCCAACCCACATCTTCAAATCCCGTATTTTCTTAACGCCCGTCGCCCGACGCCCGACGCCCGACGATAGCGCACAAGCGCGCACTTCCGCTCCCGCATCCCTGCCGGCGCCCGAACCGCTCCTCCCATGACACCCCTCTCGACATACAAAGATTGCCTCGAATTCTTCTTCGCCCGCAATCAATTCGCCATGAAGCTGGGCCTGGATAATATCCATGCCTTGCTCGACCGGCTGGGGCGGCCCGATCGCGGCATGACCTTCCTGCATGTGGCAGGCACCAACGGCAAGGGCAGCGTCTGCGCCAACCTTGCCGGGCTGTTGACCGCCTGCGGATACAAGCGCGTAGGACTGTATACCTCGCCCCACCTGGTGAGCTTCCGCGAGCGGATCCTGGTCGATGGCGAACCTATCCCGCCGGAATGGATCCTGGCGTGGCTACGCAAGGCGCAAGCCATCATCCTGGAGTTGGGGGCTACCTACTTCGAATGCGTTACCGCGCTGGCGCTGGATTATTTCCGGGCCCGCGATTGCGAAGCCGTGGTTTTGGAAACCGGCTTGGGCGGCCGGCTGGACGCTACCAATGCGGTGACGCCGGCGGTGACCGTGGTGACCTCGGTCTCGCTCGATCATACGGCCATCCTCGGGAATACCGTGGAAGCCATCTGGGGCGAGAAGATCGGTATCCTCAAACCCGGCGTTCCCATGGTGGTGCGCGAAGACCGCCCTGCCTTCCTGGCCAATCTGCGCGCCCGCGCCGCCGCCGCCGGAAGCCCCGTGCTGGCCCTGGGCGATTTCCGCCGGGAGGAATCGGAAAACCTTACGTTCCACGGGCGTTACGCTACCTACGTGTTACCTGGGGGCCTGCGCCCCGAGGCGCACCAGCGCGAGAATCTGGCGCTGTCCCTGTTGGCCATGGAAACCTTTTTGGGCCGCGCCCTGCCCTCCGCCGGGTTACTGGTGCCGGCCTTGCAGGCCGCCCGTATTCCAGGCCGCACCCAGTTGCTCACGGCTCAGGGCCGCCTGCCCTTGATCCTGGACGGCGCCCACAATCCCGACGGCATCGCCGCCCTGACCGGGTGGCTGGCCCAGGCCTGGCCGGGCAAACGCATCCTTGCCCTGTTCTCGGTCATGAAGGACAAGGACTACGCGGGCATTTGCCGGAGCGTACTGGGTTTCGCGGAATCCGTCCGCTTCGTCCCCCTGGACGAAAAATTCCCGCGGGCTTTGCCGTATGCGGAACTGGAGGCGTCGCTGTCGGAAGCGGAACGGCGGCGCGTACAACCCCTGGCATTGGAGCGCGCTACGCTGGAAGCGGTCGTGACCGAGGCCCCGGGCGGGTCCGATTTGATCGTCGCCTGCGGATCGTTGTACTTGTTGGGGGAATTGATCCCGAAACTGATCCCGTACTATCCGGGTCTGAATGGGTTCCGCCGCTACGAGGCAGATTTCGGGAAGTAGTTCGTTACGATCAGGGGATGGCGATGGCCAAGCGCAGGGCTTGGGCGCCAGCCGCGAAGCGCGCGGCGCATACGTAAACCCCGGGTTCAAGGTGCGGCAACCGGAAGCTGTGGGGCCCGGCGGCCATGCTGCCGGTGGCGATGCGGGCCAGCTTGGCGCCGCGGGCGGAATATAGGTCCAGGGATAAGCGGGCGGCGGCAGGGAGTTGCAGCGAGATGCGATCGCCTACGCGCGCGAGCCGCGCATCCGTGCCGGGCGCGCGGGCCTGGGGCTTGAGGCTTACGGGACCGGCGGCAACGACCCAAGGGCTGCGGGACAGCAGGTCCGCGCTGGTGGTCCCGTAATGCACGGCCTGGTCGGTGATCAGCGTGCCCTCTTCCTTGAGCATGAAGATGCGGTTGAAACGATCGAAGCCGCGCTGCATCACGTCATCCGGTTCGTCGAGATTAGGAAGCCCCAGGGCATGCCCCAGCTCGTGCAGGGTGGCGCCGATGCCGGTGCTGTAATTGGACCAGAAGGTGTTGCGGAAAGCCGACTCATCCTCGAGCTTGAATTCGCCCGGCTTGCGGCTGTCCGAGAAGCGGGGGATGAGTTCGTCCAAGCCTTGGGCCCAGCTGTACAAGGTCGAAGTGCCGAACATGGCCTGGTTGTTGCCGCCCAGGGCCCCGGAGCCGAAACCGCCCAACATGCACAGGAACTTGGTATGCCCGTCCTGCAGGGTTGAATCGAGTTCGCCACGGAACAGATCATAGAGTTGGTCGGGGGTCTTGGAGCGCAATTCGGTGTCGGTGCGTTTGCTGTGGAACAGGGTCACGTCGACCTGGTCGCGTGAGTCGCGGCGGAAGTGAACGGTGCGGCGGGGGTAATTCGCCTGGTACATGAGTTCGGCCATGGCGGTTTCGATGAGCAACGCGCCGAAACCCAGACGCCGTTTGGCGCTGACAACGCCGGAGGAATCGCCTGGCGCCGATTGGAACAGCGAGGGGTCTTCGAGCGCATCTTTCGCGAGCACGAAGACGATGCGCGTGCGGTAGGTCGATGCGCTGGGAGCGTAGTTGATGTCGAGGCAGCGGGTGCGATAGCCCGGGGCCGAGAGCACGATGCGGTTGGGGCCTTTGGCGAGATGCACGATGGCCTTGAAGCGGCCGCCGCCCGCGGGCCAATCATGCACCATGCGCGGAAGGAAAACGCGGTCCTCTTCCGGAGGCGGCTCACTGGCGTAGTCGATCGCGTTGTCACCGAGGTTCAGGTTCACGCTCTCGATGTTCGCGGCGACCGCGCCCTTGATCAGGAGAAGTTCGTAGCCGACGGTTTCACCTTGCGCCAGATTGGTGATGGCGATATCCGGCCCGGTCCCTTGTCCGCATGCGGACTCGGCGCGCGCGAAAGACGGCGCCAAAGGCGCCAATGCGAGCAACCACTTTGCGAGTGACTTCATGGAAAAGACCGCCTCGACCGGCAATCCGGCTGTCGGCGGCATGGCCCCCCCAATATTCTCCACCCTAATAATAGCGGCTGCCCCCGGTCTTGCGCAGTCTGTTCCCATCCCACTTTGCTAGTTTCTAGACCGATGTTCGAGGATTTGCCGGTTTTATTGCTCCGTTTCTTCGTTTTGACCATATCCCTGACCTTCCATGAGGCGGCTCATGCCTGGGTCGCCTGGCGTCTGGGCGACGATACCGCCAAACGGCTTGGTCGCCTTTCCCTCAACCCCCTGGTGCACATGGATCCCATCGGTTCCCTGATGATCCTGGGAAGGGCCCCTATCGGCTGGGCTAAGCCGGTTCCGGTCGATCCCCGTAACTTCCGCAATCCCCGCTCGGGCATGCCCCTGGTCGCCTTTGCCGGCCCCATGTCCAACCTTCTGATCGCCCTTTTCTGCTGCTTTCTCTATCTCGCAATCGGAAACCTGATCATCGGGTCGCATTGGTATACCATGCTGGCCCTGTTCATCTACATCAATTTCAGCCTGGCGATTTTCAACCTGCTGCCGGTCTCGCCGCTCGACGGATCGAAAATCATCACCACCTTCATGTCCGATCGCATCGCGGACCGTTATGAGGAAACCATCGCCCGGATGGGAGTCTTTCCCTTGGTGGCCGTGGTGGCCTTCGAAGCCCTCCACGATGGGCCCGGTTTGCTTTCCCTGTGGTTCCGGTTCTGGCGACCGCTCATCTACCCG
>JAHFCH010000219.1 GCA_023249635.1 Fibrobacterota bacterium | reverse complement strand
CGCCCCCCCGGAAATGGAAGCCCCCCAGCACGCGGTCCCCGTCGGAGAAGCCGTCGGGGGCGGCGCTGGTGTCGCTATAGATGCGCACCGAATCGGGCGCGGGGAAATCCATGCAGGGATTGCGCATGCCGGTAACGGCCCGGGAGCGCAGCTCCCACAGGTTGTCGACTACGCGATCGGCGGCGGCGTGTACTTGGTTGCGGGTCCCGAAATGGCTGAGCAGGTAGGCGCCTCCGCTCATGAGGATCCCGGTGATCGAGAGTACTACGCAGCATTCCAGCAAGGTCAGCCCCCGCTCACGGGTATTCCCCATGCTACGGTAACTTGTCCGATTCCCAGTCAGCGTTCGCATCGGCATCAGTTACGGGAGATTTCCCAGTTGTTGAGTTTGGGCGCTACCAGGCGCGGGGTGCCCGGAGGCATGTTTTCCATCTTCTTGTACATGGGGTCGAAGGTCCACGGCCGGTTAGGCGGATGGTACCACGATGTGGAATAGGCCCCGGAAGCGTTGCGGGCGGCCCACAGGCATACCGTGGAGCCCGTGTACTGGAAGGGCACGTCGGCCCAGTTCTCGGAGAAGTGGATCAGGTTCTGGTAGCCGCCCTGCAAGGTGAAGCTGCCGTTCTTCTCGTTCATCCCCGACATGACGCAGGCATTGAGGATGGTGCGGGCGGAGGGGTTGCGCGATTTGATGGCGACACCGCCGCTGGGCTGGGGTTTCATCGCGGCCGCGCCGTCCCACTCGTTGGAGAAATGCACGTAATAGTCGGAGACGATGGAAGCGGGATACGGGCTGCGGGTGCCGTCGGGCAGCTTGTATCCGATGGCCGTGTTGAAGTCGCCCCAATTGTAGACGCGGTGGTTGCTGGCGATGGTCAGCGGGCGCTTGAGGGAATTGCCGTTGTACAGGAAGAAGCCGCCCACGTCCTTGCCGCCCTGCGCCATGTCCGGGAAGTTATCGTACAGGTAGATGATGGAGTCGCCGGCGCGCTGCTGGAGCTTGGCCACATTGATGCCCACCAAGCGCATGAAGGCCTGCGCCTGGGAATCCCAGAAGGTAATGCGGCCCAGCGCGTCCTTGTTCACCTTGCCTCCGGGATGGCCGACCGGATCCTGGCCCAGCATGGCAGGCAGCATGTCGTTGTCCGACCAGGTGCCGCCCTTATAGATGAGGCTGGCGCGCCAAGCGTATTTCTGCCGCTTCAGTTCGGCGCCGTCGCCGGCAAGGTCGCGCCATTCGATGAGGGCGTGGGGGTCGGTCAGGCCTTTGACGGGCAGATCAAGGCGATCAACGTGTCCGCAACCCCCGGCATGATCGCCGTAGGCCACCCGATGGTTCTTCTGCCAGTTCTCGAAATCGGGGATGAGCTCGTGCAGGGGCCGATGGGTCTTGTTGGTGAAGGCCATCAGGGCGTCCGGGCCGGAGCCATCCATCAGGGGGAAGGCTTCCCACGAAGGGGTATTGTCCTTGGAATACTGACCCGTGATGACGGTGGCCGAGGTGATCCAATCGTACATGCGCATATTCGCCTGGCAGGGGAACACCCGCACGGTGTCGTTGGAATGGATGCGGCCGGTGATGTCCATGTCGGCGCCGGGGTAGAGTTCCAGCACCTTGTCGAAGAACACGGCGAACTGGAAGATGGGGACTTCCTGGAAGCTGACGTTCTCTTTGAGGGTGATGGCCTGGCGATCGCCTTCGCGGCAGGAGATGCCGATGTCCACGTCGGTCTTGGCCACTTCCAGCCCGTAGCAGTTGGTCTCGCGCCGCTCTTCCGGCGGCGCGAAGGAGGTGCCGCAGGTCATGGCCGCCACGGTATCCCCGCTGCCGCAGGCGCAGGCCTCGCCGCGCGAGGTAACATGTCCGTTACTCTCGAGGGTGCGGTTGGTCTCGTTGACCGCCACGGCGGCGCATTGCTCCGCGCACAGCCGGGTCTGGAGGTAGCCGAGTTGGGCGCCGGCGATGCGCATGGAAACCTGGGAACGTTCGATGGAGCGGAAGGTGAGTGCGGAGATGCCGACCAGGATGACCGGCACCAGCATCAAGATGTAACCCTGCTCCCTTGAAATACCCCTCATGCGCGCCTCCGGGGTTGTGGTCGCTCAATTATGGGATTATCCCGTTCCACGCATGCAACGGTTTCCAGGCGGCGCGCGAAAGTATATCGGCCCTTTTGGCCCCGCCTGGAGCGGGCTCCCGAGGGTTCGGGAACGCCATCGAGACTACGCTTACCGGCGCGATGGCACGGCGGAGCGTCCACGCCTGCTTGCGCCAAAATGGCTTCGACGGCATCAAACCGCCCGCGATCAGTCGTCCGCGTATGGTTTCGTCCCAGTGGGCGTGGACATAACCGGCCTGGAACTTTCCGGTGAAAATTGCCAAATTTCAATGACTTGCACGGATCCGGCCGCGGTCGGAGCGGCGCGAGCCCCGGAGGATGGATGCATTTCCAGCAACTGATATTGACGCTGCATAACTATTGGAACAAGCGGGGCTGCCTGCTCACCCAACCCTATGACATGGAGAAGGGCGCGGCCACCTTCAATCCCTCCACCTTCCTGCGCTCGCTGGGTCCCGAACCGTTCGATGCCGCCTGGGCCGAGCCCTGCCGCCGCCCCAAGGACGGCCGTTATGGCGAGAACCCCAACCGCATGCAGCATTATTACCAGTACCAGGTGGTGCTCAAACCCAGCCCGCTGGATATCCTGGATCTATACATAGGCTCGCTGGTGGAGATCGGCATCAAGCCCGAAGAGCACGACATCCGCTTCGTCCACGACGATTGGGAATCGCCGACGCTGGGCGCCTGGGGACTGGGCTGGGAAGTGTGGCTGGACGGGATGGAAATCACCCAGTTCACCTACTTCCAGCAGGTGGGTGGTTTCGATCTTTCGCCCATCATGGGCGAGATCACCTACGGTCTCGAGCGCATCTGCATGTACCTGCAGAAGGTCGACAACGTGTTCGACCTCAAGTACAACGATCGTTTCACCTACGGCGATATCTTCCACCAGAACGAGATCCAATTCTCGAAGCACAATTTCGAATTGGCCGACGTAGCCATGCAGCTGAAGCTGTTCGAAAGCTACGCGGAGGAATGCAAGCGGCTGTGCGAGGCGGGCGTACCCGCGCCGGCGCTGGACTACTGCCTCAAGGCCAGCCATGCCTTCAACCTGCTCGACGCCCGCGGGGCCATCTCCGTGAACGAGCGCCAAGGCTATATCCTCAAGGTGCGCACCCTGGCCAAGACCGTCGCCGAAGCCTGGGTCAAGAACCGCGCCGACCTGGGGCATCCCCTGGCGGCCCGCGCCCAGACCCATGCCATGGCCGCCACCCTGATGAAGCCCCAAGTCCCGGAAGCCCTGCCCGCCGCGGTCGATTTCGACACCACCGGCCTGCCGGAACGCGCGCCCCTGCTGGTCGAGCTCGGGGTCGAGGAAATGCCCGCCCGCGTCTTCGGCCCACTGCTCCGCGATCTGCCGGCCCTGCTCAAGAAGCACCTGGAGCCCACGCAATTGAAGGCGGAGGATATCCGCCTGTTCGTCACCCCCAGGCGCATCGCCATCTCCATCGGCTCCATACTTACGCGCCAACCCGATCTCAAACTCGAACTCAAAGGCCCTCCCGCCAACCTGGCCAAGGACGCCCAGGGCGCCTGGTCCAAGGCCGCGCTGGCCTTCGCCCAGAAGGCCGGTCTACAACCCGATCAACTGCAGTTCCGGGAAATCGGCGGCGGCCAATTCCTGTTCGCCGAGGCGGACAAAAAGGGCCAAGGGGCGCTCGCCCTGCTTTCCGAGCTTTTCCCCAAGCTGTTCTCCGAAATCCATTGGTACAAGACCATGAAGTGGGGTGACGGTAATGTTACCCCCTTCGTCCGTCCCGTCACTTGGCTGGTGGCGCTCTTGGGCGAAAAGGTGATCCCCATGACCTTCGCGGGCATCCGCTCGGGCCGCGAGACCCGCGGGCATCGCTTCCTGCACAACCGCTCCCTGCCCGTCCCTTCGGGCAGGGACGCATACCTGGCCACCCTGCGGGACGCCAAGGTCATCGTGGATCAGACCGAACGCAAGTTCGCGGTGCGCAAGCTGACGGAAGAAACCGCCGCCAAGGCCGGACTCAAATGGCGCGTGGACGAGGATCTGCTCGACACGGTCACCTTCCTGTTGGAATACGCCGTGCCCGTGCTGGGAAGCTTCCCGGCCCGGCTGCTGGAAGTGCCCGAAGAAGTGCTGGTCTCGGAGATGCGCGAACATCAGAAGTATTTCGCCCTGGAAAAAGCCGACGGCAAGCTGGCCAACCATTTCATCACCATCTCGAACATGCAATGCGCCGACTACGAGCTGGTGCGCCAGGGCAACGAGAAGGTGATCAAGGCGCGCTTCGCCGATGCGGAATTCTTCCTGCGGGAAGATCGCCTTCGCAAGCTGGAGTCGCGCGGGACGGATTTGGAGAAGGTCACCTTTTCCGCCGACCTGGGTCCCGACGGATCAATCGCCCGCAAAGTGGCCCGCGCCGAGAAGCTGGCAGGGCATCTGGCCGAGGAAGTCTTTAAACTCGATGCTGCCGAGACAGATGAAATCGGGCGTAGACTACGCCAACAGCGGATAGGCCGGGTCAAAGAAATCGTACGCCTCGCGAAATGCGATCTCACTTCCAACATGGTGGGCGAATTCCCCGAGCTGCAAGGCATCATGGGCCGCTATTACGCCATCGCCGAAGGCTTGGACCCCGTGGTGGCCGACGGCGTCCGCGATCAATACCGCCCCCGTAACGCCGATGATACCTTCCCCGGCAGTGACGAGGCGGCCCTGGCCGGCATCGCCGATCGCCTGGATACCCTGGTGACCTTGTTCGCCAAGGGCAAGGCCCCGACCGGATCTTCCGATCCCTTCGCCCTGCGCCGCGCCTGCTGGTCCACCGTGGCCCTGATCGTCAACCGGGGTTTCCGTTTGGATATCCGCGCCGCCCTGGAATGGGCCATCGCCGAGATCTACGCCCCCATCCTAAAGCCCGCCGAGACCGCGGGCCTGTTGGACAAGTTGCTGGAATTCTTCCTGGGCCGTGCCAAGAACCTGTTCCAGGAGGCCCCGCGTCCCGGGCTCCCGGGCGGCTTCGCCAAGGACACCCTGGACGCCGCCGCCCAGTCCAAGGCGGGCTGGCGCGACTTCACCGATTTCGTCGCACGTCTGCAGGCGCTGCAGGCCTTCCGCCAGCGACCCACCTTCGCCCAGGCGGCCGAAACCTTCAAGCGGGTATCCAATATCCTGGACGCGACCGTGCAGGGGGATTTGGATCCCGCCGGGCTCAAGCTGCCCGCGGAAGCCCAATTGCTGACGGGCGTGACCAAAGCCGAGGCTGAAGTGCGCAAGCACCTGGCGGCGCGAAGCTACGGCGACGTATTGGATTCGGTAGGCACCTTACGCGGCGACGTGGCCGGCCTGTTCGACGCGACCATGGTCAACGATCCGGATCCGGCCCTGCGCCGCCAGCGGCATCTGTTGCTGAGGCGCGTGAAGGATTTGGTGGGTGAGATCGCCGACTTCAGCGCCATCCAGGCATAACCCTAACCCCAAGATATATATAGACTTACAATTTCGAATTATGTGGGTATTATATTCAAGCATTATACTGCTTGAATAATTGACATATATTGCTTATATATAAATGATGCTTGCCCAGCCCTGGCTCACTGATCCGGATTGGGAGCGGAACGACCCTAAGATGCGCGAAGCGTTGGATCAGCCTATGCTTTTCCCGCATACATCCGCGCTCGCCGCTTCCATTGAAATCCATCCCCCGGGATTCTTATTGATCCGAGGGCCTCGTCAGGTAGGGAAAAGCACTTTGCTCAGGCAATTCGCCAAGCGATGCCTAGGGGAGGGGATCGCGCCCGCGAACCTCCTGATCTGCGATGCGGAGAAAGCGATCGATCGACACCAGATGCTTATCGATCTGGAGGCATTCTTCGTCTCGCGCAAAGGATTCATTGTGGTCCTGCTTGATGAAATCACGGTGGTACCGCAATGGTGGTTGGTGATCAAGCTGCTGGCGGATCAGGGGATTTCCCGGAACGCCCTGATCCTGGGTACAGGGTCCTCCGCGGAAGACCTGCGCGCAGGCGCCGATCTCCTCCCCGGCCGCCGCGGAAAGCGCTATCCGGTCGATTTCGAGTTGCTGCCCGTCACGTTCCGGTCCGTGAAGGACAGATTGGGCATCAAGGATTACCTTCTCACCGGCGGCTTTCCCTGGGCCATCAACGAATTCCTGCGGCACGGCTTCATCCCATCGTATGTCTATAACCTGCACGCATCCGGGATCCTGGGCACCTTCATGAAGCGGCGCGTGGACGCAGGTGGCCTTGGGGAATTATTGCGCTACCTCCCTGCGCATCAAGGCAGCCCTACTAGCGTCTCGTCGCTGGCCCGGGATTGCAACATAGGCTCGAACCACACCGCCGAAGAATATCTCGATTTGCTCGATCGGATTTACGCAATCCTGCCGTGCGCCTGGGCTGAACCGGGAACGGGGAAAACACCCATCCGGAAAAACCGGAAATTCTATGCCGCGGATCCTTTCCTCTTCCACGTGCTATGCACGATGGGACGAGGATGGGATTCGGCTTTCGAGGAGGCGCGGGCGCGCCTGGGTGATCCGGCGATGGTCGGCAGGATGGTGGAAGGCTTGGTAGCAGCCGAGGTGCGGAGACGACAAGGTAGTGGGTTGAAATACTGGCAGGGAGCGAAGGAGATCGACTTCGTAGGGGAAACCTTCGTGGAAGTAAAATTCCAGAATCAGGTTTCTCCCGCGGAGTTCGATTGGGCCCGCGACGTGATTCCGAAGGGTAAGCGCCTGGTGGTCGTCACCAAGCAAACCAAGACGGAGGCAGGTATAGCGCGGCTGATACCGTTGGAGGAATGGCTCTGCGAGAGCCACTAGGTTATTCCTTCTGCATCTCCTGCGCGCGTTGGGCTTCGTTGGTTCCGTTGCATTCGGAGATCAACTTGGTCCACTCTTCGTCGCGCTTGGCCTTGTCTTTCTTCTGGTGGTAGATGAGGCCGATCTTGAAGCGGGCCGAGCAGGTCTTGCTCCCGTGGGGGAATTCCTTGGCTACGCGGCCATAGGCTTCAAGGGCCTTGTCGGTCTTGTCCTGCTTGACCAGGGTTTCGCCCAGCCAGAACATGGCGCGCTCGCGCCAGGTGCCGCCTCCGTCCTTCTCGTACACGGTCTTGAAGCCGGAGAGGGCGAGATCGAATTTGCCGGCGCGGTAGTCGTCCTGGGCTTGGTTGAAGACGGCTTCCAGATCGAGGCCATCCACCACGCGTAAAGGTTCGTTGCTCGCGGGCGCGCCTGGGGTGGCCGCGGCGCCGGGTGTTGCGGGGGCGGCGGGGCCGCCGCCGACGAACTTCTTCTGATCCAGTTTCTCGATCTTGGCGGTGAGCTGGGTGAGGCGGTATTGGGTTTCGTCGATCTCGGCGTGCAGACGGGTGATGTGCTGCTCCAATTGACCAATCATCATGGTCAAATCCGCCTTCATCTTGCTGGTAGACCCGCCCTGGGACAGGTTCAGCTCGTCGACGGATTTCTGGAGGGCTTCGACCTGCTTGGCGACGGCCTTGACGTCCGTCTGGGTCTTATCGTTCTGGGCGCGAAGGGTATCAAAGGCCCCGCAGCCGGTCATGAACAGCAAGGAGAATGCTGTCACGACCGGCTTGACGGGAAAAGCGAAACGGAACACGGAGGCTTAGAACGTCGTGGTGAATTCGACGCGGCGATTCTTGGCCCAGGAGCCTTCGTCATGGCCTTCCATCGCGGGCTTCTCTTCGCCGTAGCTGATGGTGGACAGGCGCGAGCCCTGGATGCCGTAGCTGGCCAGGTAATCGTTCACCGACTTGGAGCGATGTTCGCCCAAGGCCAGATTGTAATCGTTCGTTCCGCGTTCATCGGCATGGCCTTCGACGCGGGCGGTGATCTCCGGCACTTCCTTCATGAGCTTGCCGATTTCCTGCAGGGTCGATTGGCCCTCGGCGGAAAGCGTGCTCTGATCGTAGGAGAAGTAGATGGGCTTGAACACCTCGGCGATGCGGGCCTGGATGCGTTGACGACGCAGGGCCTCTTCATCGACTTTGGGCGCCTCGACCTTGGGCTCCGGCCGACGCTCTTCCATGGCGGGCGGTTCCGGTTGCTTGGGTGCGGGGGGCGGAGGCTTGGGGCAGCCGACGATTGCCAGCGCACCCAAACCCATGAGGGTCCAATGCTTGAGGTTCATATCCATCTCCTTTTTCGGTAAATCTAACAATGAATGGGCGGAATTTTAAGGATTCCCCCGGTAAATCTCAGTTCCCAAATGGGCAATAAGGAATTCGCGGTAACAAAGGCGGAACGGGTTAAGAGGCTAGTAATCGGACCACTTGGGCATGAAATTGCCGCCCGAGAAACTGATGCGCTTCTGATTGGTCCCATCGGCATTCATCATGAATATCTCGGAGCTACCCGTGCGGGTGGACATGAATACGATGTGGCGGCCGTCCGGACTCCAGCTGGGGTTCTCGTTGCTCCCCGATCCGGTGGTCAATTTGGCCTGATCCTTCCCATCGGGGGATATGGTCATGATATTCATGTTATTGCCCTCGTCCATGGCCGTGAAGGCGATCTTGTCGCCTTTGGGGGACCAGGAGGGGGAGCCGTAATAATCGCCTTCGTGGGTCATCGCGCGCAGGTTGGCCCCGTCGCGGTCCATCACGTAAATCATGGGTTTGCCGCCCCGGTCCGAGACGAAGACGATTTCATAGCCGTTGGGCGACCAGGAGGGCGAGGTTTCGATGGAGCCGAAGAAGGTGAGCCGCTGGGATTTGCCGTCCGGGTACGCGCGCCGGTAGATTTCCGTGTTCCCGTCCATGGTCGAGGCATAGACGACTTCCTTGTCCATCTTGTTCCACCCGGGCGAGGTGTTCATGCCTTTGGAGGCGAACCATACGCCGTTCTTGCCGCTTTCGAAATCCTTGAGGTAGAACTGGGGCTGGCCCCCGGCGTAGCTGGTGTAGACCACCTTGCTCTTGCCCTCGAGCCAGCAAGGGAAAAGGTTGATGGACTTGTTCTTGGTGATTTCGCCCACGTTGGCGCCGTCGTAGTCCATGACCGAGATTTCCTTGTTGCCGGCATGCTTGCTCACGTAGACGATGCGCGATTGCGCGATGCCCTTTTCACCGAACAGCTGGTACACCAGCTCATCCGAGAATTTGTGGGCGGCCTGGCGCAGCTCGGCCTTCTTGCCGGAATATTTCTTGCCGACGATTTTCTCCTGGGAATCGATATCGATCAATTCGCATTGCAGGTTGTACTCGTCCCCGGAAAGCGTGTATTCGCCGCGCACGTAGGCCAGCGCGCCTTCGGCCTTGAAGGCGACCTTGGCGGCGGTATCGAATTGGGAGGCGGTCTTCACTTTGAAGCGTCCGCTGAAATCCAGATCCCAGGCGATGACGCCGTGGGGCGCGAAGGGGATGGAATTGGGATCGCCCTTGGCGCATTTGAAATCGACGAAGCCGAGCGAGATGGTCTCGGCGCCTTTGTTTTCCGAGGTAATGACCACGTCGGCGGCGCGGGGAGCGGCCGCGGCGAAGAAAAGCGCCAGCAAGGCGAAGGTCAGGGAGCGGATTTCAGTGGCCATGATAGGTAAGGATACTTATTGCCTCGAGTTGATCCCCTGGCCAATTCTCGGGCAGGGGGGCGACATTGCCCACGCGCTGGAAGACCATCAGTCCCAGCTGGTCAAGTTCCGAATTTCCGGAGCTCTCGGCCACCGCTTGGGACAAAATCGTCCCATCGCGGCCCACGGTGAAGCTGATCTTGAAGGTTACGTCCCCGGCCACGTCCACCCCCGAAGGCGCCCGCCAGGCCACGTCCACCTTGCGCTGCAGGCGCGAAATCCACATGGACAGGCGCGGATCCTGGGGTACGCTAAGCACGGCCTTGTTCTCCAACACCTGTTGCTCCGGGACCACGTCCTTGGGGGGCGTCTTGTCCTCAGGCTCGCGGGGCTTGGTGACCTTGGGCTCGATCTTCTTGGGCTGCACGGCATCGGTGGGCTTTGGGGTAAGCTTGGGCGCCTCGGGAGGCGGCGCGGGTTCGGGCTCAGGCGGCGGAGGCTCCGGAGGCTTTTCCACTTTGGGGGTGAGGGGCCGGAGCTTGGGCGGATCGAGGTTTACCAGTTCGAAGACGGGCACCGCCGAAGGGCGATGGGGGGCCAAGAGGGCCGACAGGCCGATCATCAT
>JAHFCH010000218.1 GCA_023249635.1 Fibrobacterota bacterium | reverse complement strand
AGACCAAGCCGAAGAGAACGCCGCGGATTTCCAACCGGACGTCGTGCTAACCGATCTTAAAATGCCGGGCCGCGGCGGTTTGGCGCTGGTGGAAGCCTTGTCCAAGCTGGATTTGCCCCCCGAAGTGGTGGTCATTACCGCATTCGGCTCCGTGGATACCGCCGTCAAGGCCATGCGTCTGGGCGCGTACGATTACCTCACCAAGCCGCTGGAAAAGGAAGAATTGCTCTTGGTGGCCGAGCGGGCCGCGGAGAAATTCGCGCTGCGCATGGAGAGCAAGCGACTGCGCCAGGAATTGCATGGGCGGCTGGGGGAAGGCCTGGTGGCCGAATCGGGAGCCATGAAGAACATCCTGGAGATGGTATCCATGGTGGCCCAGAGCGATGCCACGGTGCTCATCCGCGGGGAGACCGGCACCGGTAAGGAACGCATCGCGCGACTGGTGCATTTGCAAGGCGCGCGCGGCTCACGGCCGTTGTTGAGCATCAATTGCGCGGCCTTCCCCGAATCCCTGCTCGAATCGGAATTGTTCGGGTACGAGAAGGGATCCTTCACGGGCGCCGCCGCCCGCAAAATCGGCCTGCTGGAAGCGGCTCAGGGCGGAACGGTATTCCTGGACGAGGTCGGCGATATGTCCCTGAGTACCCAGGCCAAGCTGTTGCGGGTACTGCAGGAGAAGGAAATCCGTCGCGTAGGGGGCACCGTCACCATCCCGGTGGATATCCGGGTAATCGCGGCGACCCATAAGGATTTGCAGGAAGGCATCCGCCAAGGCAGTTTCCGCGAAGATCTTTTCTACCGGTTGAACGTCATCCCTATCGTCATCCCGCCCCTGCGCGATCGCAAGGATGATATCCCCGCGCTGGTGCGGCATTTCCTCACGCGCTCCCAGCGTGCCAAGACCATCCTGCCCGAGGCGCTCGACCTTTTGAACCGGTACGATTGGCCGGGTAATGTGCGCGAATTGCAGGCGGTGATGGAACGGGTTTGCGTGCTCACCAAAGGGACCGAAATCCGACCCGTGGATTTGCCCTTCGAGTTGCAGGACGAGGGCCGTCGCCAGGCCGAATCCGCGCACGGCGGATTCGAGATTCCCGCGCAGGGAATCATATTCGAAGAATGGGAGCGGACCCTGATGGGCCAGGCGCTTGGGCGGACCCACGGAAATATGGCCGATGCCGCCAAATTGCTGGGCATGACCTACCGCACTTTCCAGTACCGCGCCATGAAGTTCGGTTTGAAGGGAAATTGACGATATGGGTTAGCCTGGTAACCCATATGGGTTGACCCACTGCCCGTTTGCCCTTCCGGCGATTCCCCACCCCTGAAAATTCCCTCTCCGGTCAATCCCCCCGGAAATCGCGCATGGCATCGGCTTTGCGTTGTAGTTGCATCGCGATTCGGACCGGGCCCGGTATGGGCGGTATCCGATGCCCTTTCATCCACTTAAGGAGATTCACATGGAATTCAAGAACCTTTCCAAGTTGGCCGCTGCCGCCGTTCTCACGTTCAGCATGTCCGCATTTGCCGCGGATGCCGCTGCCCCGGCCGCTGCTCCCGCTGCCGCCCCCGCGGCTGCCGCCGACGCCAAGGCCCCGGCTGCCAAGCCCGCCAAGGCCAAGACCATGACCGGCACCGTCGTTTCCGCTGACGCCATTGCCAACACCATCGTGGTCAAGAACACCAAGACCGAAGAGACCTTCTCGATCGCGCCCACCGCCAAGATCAGCCAGGGCAAGAAAGACGTGAAGATCGCCGACGTGGCCAAGGACGAGAAGGTTACGGTGAAGTACACCGAAGAGAACGGCGCCAAGACCGCTTCTTCGATCAAGGTTTCCGCCGCTGCCGCCAAAAAGGCCGAGAAGACCTCGACCGCCGCCGCTCCCCAGTAATCCTTTCCTGAATCCCGGCAACGGGAGGACCCCGGTACGCTGACACCGGTGGAATGGATCTAAGGCCGCCGATCCCGCAAGGGGTCGGCGGTTTTTTTATAGGTCGGAAAACCCTGTTGAATCAAAAACGCGTCAGATCAAAAACGCGATGAATCAGTTGGGGGAAGGCGGACGGATATCGGGACAGTTGAAAACCGAATCGCGCGCGACGCTATCCCATTCACGGGTGCAGCCCCGCGGTACGCCGGGATTCTGCGAGGCCTTTTCGCCCACCGATTCGGTTTTCGGGGAAACGTCCTGACGCGCTGAAGGGGCGGTGGCGGATTCATCGGAAGGGGAGAGCAGACAGCCGCCCAAGGCCAGGGAGCCCCAGATGCAGGCGCCGATGCCGAGCCGCATGGCGACGTGGGAGCGGAAGAGTGCGGCGGAAGGCATGTTTCCATCCTACCACCCGGCTGCGGAAGCGTCCACGGCGCGTAGGCCGGCACCCCGTAAGCCCGTAATGGCGGGGGTTGCAGGGTGCCTGGCTCCGATTCATTTTACCTTCCCCAGATTGCGGTTTGGGACTTTTGGGCCTATACTAGATTCCGTGATCCGGATTCCGATTGTCTTTTTCTGCATTACTGCCGGTTGCCATTTGACCCAGGCGGCCTCGGAATGTTCCTCGCGCCGTAGCGCCCATCCCGAATGGATCTTCTGCGACGATTTCGAAGCCGGTGGCGCCTTGTCCGCCCCGGGGCGGTATTTCGAAGTGAACGACAATGGCGGCGATTTCAAGGCCGCGGCGGGCGAGGGGCGCAACGGAGGCGTGGCCATGCGGGCCAACTGGTCGACGGGGGAAGTCGATGCCGGCAACCTGAAGCTCGGCTTCGGCCGGGCCCCGGCCGCATACTTTTCGAAGGGCATCCGCCCCGATCAGGATTTCTGCGAGATCTACTACCGCATGTTCGTCCGCCTCGAGGAAGGTTGGCAGGGGAACCCCTTCAAGCTTTCCCGCGCCACCGTACTGGCGAAGTCCGATTGGTCCCAGGCCATGATCGCGCATCTATGGGGCGACCAGGGCAGCGGCCTCCAACTCGATCCCGTGAGTTGTACCGACGCGGCGGGCGCGGTGAAATGCGCCGGCTACAACGATTTCGGCAATATGAAATGGATCGGCGCCAAGGCCGGACCGACCCGGGTTTTCGACGGGATCACCGCGGGCCCAGCAGAGATGGTTCGATAACATCGTGGTGTCGACGCAACGTATCGGTTGCGCCGATACGGAACCCGTGACCCGGCTGCTCCCCGGTTCCCGCTCCCGCCAGCAATCCTCCGAATCCCGATCCCCGCTTTCTCCCCGCTCTTTGCTGGGGCGTCGCTTATGGGGATCCGCGGACGCCAATCCCGTGTTTTTCGCTCCCATTCGCTGATCCTGCCCTGCTTATCACGCTGCTTAGCGAGCCGGAGATAGCGCGACCACGGCCCCTGCAAAAGGGTATTTTACAGGTAACCGTTGGGGTAACCCTCACGGGGAGGTACGCATGGAGATCACCCTAGTACTCTTGGTCAGCTTGGCGATACTCGCATCTTTGGTATTCCTGGCCGTGGAAACCATCCGGGAATTCAAACGCATGGATCGCGATCCATCCCGTTTCTCGGGGTCGGATCGGCTGGCAGGCTCGGCGGAATAGCCTTTACCAGATAGCCCGGAAGCCCCGCACATCCACGTGGACGAACGCCCCGTGGGAATCGTTCTTGCTGTACTTTCCTATGCCTCCGATATACGGCAGGTAGAATTCATTCAGGGACATCGCATCCACCAACCGGAACAGCAGATCCGAGTCTTCGCCGTCGCTCTTGCCGTCCCCGTTCAAATCATCCATCTCTCCGTCTTCCGGGCTGGCATCGATAAAGATGTCGGCCGCGCCTCCGAACTGGTGGGCGCTCATCTTCACGTTGCCGATCAGGTGGTTGTAAAAGGGCGTACGATAGCCGCTCATCACGTGGAAGGATTCGCAAGCGTAGCCGGCACGGTTGGCTTCCTCCAGGATCAATTCCAGTTTCAATACCAGCCTTTCCCTTAGGATGAGGAAGGCGGGAAGGGCCGCGCTTTGCTTGCAGGCGAATTGCCCCAGGCGGAAATGCGGCGAGACCCAGGCGGCTGCGGAGGCCGAGTCCATGCGGATGAAGCCGCGCGGGGCTTGGTAAAAGGCGAGCCGCCGCAGGGGCGCGGAGGGATATTTGCCGATGCGGAAGCCTTGCAGGTACTCGCCGTTCATGGCGGTGGCAGGGAGCATCACGAAGGCGTTGAACAGCATGCTGTCCAATCCGTCGGCGCGGCGAATGGTGAAAGGGTACAGCCCCGCGCTATCGGGCGCGGTCCAGTCCCAGCGCCTCGATCCCGCCGGAACCGAGCGGCCCCAGGGATCCCTCAAAGCATAGCCGCCGGTGTCTCCGGCCTCTACCCGCAGTGCCAGTTTTTCCCCTGGCATCAGGAAAACTGCATTCACGCGATAGGGAGAAGCTTCATCCCTATACTTCGCGATGAATCCGGTTTTACCGGCTTCGAAGGCGAAGCCGCCCACCGCCAGACAAGCCCCCAGGGCGATGCCGGCGGCCGATTTCAAAAGGAGGCCGCCTTTTTGGCCAAAGCCTTTTCCATGCGGCGGTTCCACCCGTACACGTCGGGCCGGAATTGCAATCCTCCCTCGGGATCGGTAAAGCAGGTCCAATACAGGATGTGCACGGGGATGCCGGGCCGGATGGGTATGAACTTCTCCTCGCCCTCCGCGATGCCGGCGGCCAGCTTTCCCGCATCCCAATCCTTATTATCACGCAGTGTCCATTCCGCCAACCGCATCGGCTCGGAAAGCCGCACGCAACCATGGCTCAAGGCCCGCTTGTGGCGTTCGAAATACCCTTTCGAAGGGGTATCATGCAGGTAGATGTTGAAGGGGTTGTTGAGCACGAACTTGATGCGGCCCAGGGCGCTGGCGTCCCCGTTCTTCTGCTTAACGCGGAAGGTGAAGTGCGCCGTATCGATGGAGGACCAATCGATGGAATCGGCCCGCACAACCGCGGCCTTCTCGCTCCAATCGGTAAGCAGCTCCATGTCATGCTTCGCCAGGTATTGCGGATCCTTCTGCAGCTCGGGCAGGAATTCCTCCTTGGCGATACCGGCAGGCACGTTCCAGGAGGGATTGAGTTGCACGTCAACCAGGGAGTCGCTGAACACCGGCGTGCTGTCTTCTTTGCGGCCCACCACCACGCGCATGGAAAAGGTTTCACGATCCTCTTCCCAGACGCCCAGGCGGAAATCCGCGATGTTCACCAGTACGTGGCGTTTCCCCAATTCCCGCGGCAACCAGCGCCAGCACTCCAGGTTCAGTTCGATCTGATCGATGCGGTCGTCGATCGGCAGGTTCAATTGCTTCAGCGTCGCGGCGTCCGCGGCCGGATTCGGTTCGATGCCATGGCTCGCCTGGAACCGCGCCAGCGCTTCACCCAATTCCTTGCTCCAGGCTTCGCCGCAATGCTTGCCGGGCAAGCCGCCGTCGGCAGCCAGGCGTAGGCACAATGCCTTTACCCTAGGCCCGTTCGCCCCATCGGAGAGTTTGGGCCCTTCGGGCACGACGGGCCAACCTCCCGCCGCTTGGATGCGGCGGTATTCGCCCAGCCAATATTTCATGCGGCCGTATCCGGGATCGGCGGGCACCAGCTCCTGCAGCGAATTGCGGAGATCACGGCGATCGGTCAGGACCCGATCCAGCCATTCCGGGACTACGATGGTTTCGCGGCCCACATGCCATTCGTCTTCCGGGAGCTTGAAACGCACACGGCCGAACAACAGGTGACGCGCCAGCAGCAGGCCCGCGTCGGTCAGGAGCAATTCCGCATCAGCCCCGGCACGGGGATCGCCGCGCATGCGCCAGATTCCGCCGCGGTTGAAGCGACGCAGTAAGGTATCCAGGGCGGGACCATGGTATTCGTCGGGATCCAATCCTTCCATGGGGCATTTCCGCACCGCGTCCAGCAATTGCCAGGCGACCCGGGTGGGATGCCCGTTGGCGAACCATGCGGGCGAACCCTTGCGCAATCGGTAAAAGGCGATAAGGTCGCGGCTGCCCATTATCTTGTCGCCACGGACCTTGAGCGCGCGCCCCGAGTCCAGTACCGCGAGCCGGGTTTGCAGCACGTCCCCCAGGTTGGGAGCCCCGAAGATGCGCGAATACAGGGACGCGTCCGCCAGGGAGGGGGATAGGGCCAAGGCAGCCATGAGCAACATCGCGGGTTTTTTCATCATCACCGTGCTTTCCTGGAAATAAACAATATTGCGGAGGCCGCGGGGAAATCCTACTTTCACGCAGGATGCAAGGCCTCAAGAACATGCAGTCGCGCTGCCCCTACTGCGGCGAATCCCAAAAGCTGGAAATCGACCTTTCCGAGGGCCTGCCCCAGGAATTCGTCAGTGACTGCACCGTCTGCTGCCGCCCCATCGAGGTCTCCGTAACATCCGGGTTACGGGGAGACGGCGATGCCGTGCTCCGCCTGCGCCGCGACGACGACACGGCCTGAATTCAGGCCCCCTTCGAAGGCGTGTGTACCTTGAATACCCGCAACAGGTAGAATAGCGCCGGCAGGATCAGGGCCGATCCCGCCAGCAAGGCCCATCCCAGCTGATTCAAAGTGGCCGCGGGCGCATGGGAATTGAAGAAGGTCAGGTCCGGCCCGCCCTTGATTTTGACGAGGATCGGGAACTGCACCGCGAACCAGGCCGCCAGGATCAAAGCCACTTGCGCCCCCGCCAGTAAACGCGATAGCCATCCCTTTTCGCGCGAGAGGGTGAACCATAAGGGCGGGATGGACGCGGTCGCCGCGATGACGCAACCCGAAGCCCATCGATTGGATGCAAAACTCGCCGCGAGGGGAAAGCCGTCGGCGCCTGCAGCCCAGAAAACCAGGCCTCCGCAGGCGACAGCCGCAGCGCTGGCGGCCGCGGCCCGGCGCGCGAACCTGCGCCGTATGGGCCCTTCCGGGCTTTCACCGATCAGGTACACCGCCGCCAGGAAGGCGAACAAGCAAACCGTAAAGGCCCCCAAGGCCAGGGGAAACGGCCGCAGCCAAGGCCGCACATAACCATCCAGATACCCTTGCGCCGCAGGGTCGATGCCGCCGGGCACCAGGGCCCCGGTCACCACCCCGAGGCAGAACGGCGTCCACACGCTGGACCAGATGAAGAAAAAGCTGTAAGGCCGCTGCGAACGCCCGTGCACCGCATCGTAATGCCGGAAGGTGAAGGCGCAGCCCCGCGCGATGACGCCCATCAGCATGGCGGTGAGGGGAAGGTGCAGGTGGATGGAAACCCGCGCGTATACCCCGGGAAAGCCCATGAACAGGATCACGACGATCAGGATGAGCCAGATATGGTTGGCTTCCCAAACCGGCCCCAAGGCCCGATCGATAATCTGGCGTTGGGCCTTGCGGTGATCCTGGCCCATGAAGATTTCCAGGACACCGGCCCCGAAATCGGCGCCCGCCATCAGGCAATACAGCAGCAGGGAAAGGCCGAGGAAGGGGATGATGACCCAAAGCATGGCCGGTTCGCCGGCGGGAATCTCAGGCATGTCCGGCCGCCGAGGGGTAGTCCTTTTCCACCGCGCGGATATGCCTCAGCATCAGCCAGGCCACGACAATGGCCAGGAACAGGTACACGGCGGAGAAGGCGAGGAAAGGATAGACCAGCCCGGGCATGGGAGTGACCGCGTCCCGGGTGCGCATGATGCCGTAGATGATCCAGGGTTGCCGGCCCACCTCGGTCACGGTCCAGCCGGCCTCCAGCGCGATGAATCCCAAAGGCGTGGCCGCGGTCAGGAGCAGCAGGAAGCGCGGATGATCGAGCCAGCGACGACGGCGGAACGCGGAGTAAAGGAAGAGCGTTCCTACGCCCGCCATGGCCGTGCCCGCGCCTACCATGATCTGGAAGGCGCCATGCACCGGTAGCAGCGGCGGCCAATCCTGTTCGGGGAATTCCTCCAGGCCTTTTACCCGGGCGCCGAAATCCTCGTAGGCCAGGAAGCTGAGCATGAGGGGGATGGGGATGCCGTAACGTACGCGTTTCTCTTCGGCGTCGGGCCAGCCGCCGATTATAAGGGGGGCGCCGTTTTCGGAATGGAACAGGGATTCCATGGCGGCGAGCTTCAACGGTTGGCGGACCGCCGTTCCCTTGGCGAGCCGGTCCCCGCTCAGGGGCTGGATCAAAGCGGCGACGGCGCCGATGGCCAAGGCGATTTTGAGCGCTTCGCGATGGAAGGCCGAGCCGGGGCGACGCAGCAGCAAGAAGGCATGCAGGCCTCCGACCGCGAAACCGGTAGACGCGAAAGCCGCCAGGATCATATGCGTGGCCTGGGCCTTCCAGCCCGCGTTGAACATCGCCTTCCAGGGATCGATATCGATGGCGTGGCCGTCCACCCACGTGAAGCCGGCGGGGCTGTTCATCCAGGCATTGGCGCAGACCACGAAAATCCCGGAGAGCACTCCCGAGACGCCCACCCCCACGCCGATGGCCCAATGGATCCAGGGCGGGATTCGATTCCAGCCGTATAGGAAAAGGCCCAAGGCGATGGCTTCCAGGAAGAAGGCGGTGCCCTCCCAGGAGAACGGCATGCCGATGATGGCGCCCGCGTGCTCCATGAAGCGCGGCCACAATAGGCCCAGCTCGAAGGAGAGGGCGGTACCCGAGACCGCGCCCACCGCGAAGAAAATGGCTACGCCCCGGGACCAGGCGCGGGTAAGTTCGCGATAGACCTCTTTGCCGGTGCGGAGCCAACGGAAATGGGAGACCGCCATCAGGAACGGCATGGCCATGCCGATGGAAGCGAAGATGATGTGGAAACCCAGCGAGACCGCCATCTGGGAGCGGGCGGCCATGAGGTCTTGCATGAAGGTTAAGATAGCATCAGGCTACTTGGCAGCGAAAATCTCCCGGTAAAAATCTTCCATGGCCTGGAACGAGCGCGCATCCGCCTTGGGGTTGTAGGCCATTCCCTTGGAATTGTCGCTACCGGCGCCGGGATTGGTGAAGCCGTGCACCGAGTTTCCGTACTGGACCAGGCGCCAATCGGTCTTGGCGGCCCGCATCTCGTCCTCGAAGGCCTTTACCTGGTCCTGGGTCACGAAGGGATCGTCGGCGCCATGCTGCACCAGCACCTGCGCTTTGATGTTCTTGGCCTGCTCGGGATGCGGGGTATCCAGATTGCCGTGGAAGCTTACCACCCCGTCGAGATCGGCGCCGCTGCGCGCCAGTTCCAACGCCACGCCGCCACCGAAGCAATAGCCCATGGCCGCCGTGCGCGACCCATCCACCCGCTGTGATTTCAGCAATTGTTCCAGGGCGGCTTTGGCGCGCGCCTGCATCAGGGCGCGATCATTCTTGTAGATACCGGCCTGGGTCGAGGCAGCCTGCATATCTTTCGGGCGGTTGTGCTTGCCGTAGATATCCGCCACCAGCACCACGTAACCAAGTTTGGCGACCTTCTCACCGTACTGGCGCGCGAGATCGGACATACCCATCCAATCGGGTACCAGCACGATCCCGGGAGCTTTTCCCTTGGCTGAGGCATCATAAATGAGCAAGCCTTCCAGCGCGGCGGTATCCTGCTTGTAAGCCACGGGTTCGACGTGCATGGCGGCGGATGCGGCGCGGGCAGGGAGGGCCGAGAAGGCGAGTGCTACGGCGAGGGCAAGGTCAAGGGCAAGAGCGTTGCGGATGTTCATGGAAACCTCCTGGAGGACGTGGAATTGGCGATGATCTAAAAGAATCCCTTGCCCGGGGCAATGGAATTCCGGCCGAAGCGAGACTAGTTTTGCGAGAGGTATGCAAGGCACGGATTGGGAAGCGTTGATCGAAGAGTGGCGTCAGGGCGGCGCAACGGATGCGAAGCTGGGTCTGGCGGGATTGGCGCGGCACGCAGCCACCTTGTCCGATGCCATGCTGGCACGGGCGCAGTCCGCGCACTACGCCCAAGGCGGCGGGGTTTCCTGCCGGAAGGGTTGCGCGGCTTGTTGCCGCCAGGTGATTCCGCTTTCGCCCCCCGATGCCCTGGCCCTGGAGGAATTGCGGCAGGGAATGGCTTGGGAGGAAAGATCGGAAGCGGATGCCCGGCTGGATCGCATGCGCGATGGGCTCGCACTGGCCGGGCTCGCGGAAGCCTCCCTTTTTAATCACGCCGGTGAGGTATACCGTTTGGGATTGGCTTGCCCTTTCTTGATCGAGGAAGCCTGCTCTATCCATCCCCATCGCCCCTTGGCTTGCCGGGAGCACCTTGCGGTATCCTCCGCGGCCAGCTGCGGCGATTTCCCCAGTCCCTTCATCCACACGCTTGAGCTGCCTTTTTCGGTCGGTGAAGCCTTGGCGCGGACCGCCGCTTA
>JAHFCH010000031.1 GCA_023249635.1 Fibrobacterota bacterium | reverse complement strand
GCGCGCTCGCGCCCAAGGATGCGGAGTATCCCCTGGCCATGGCCCGCTTGCAGGAAGAATTGAAGCGCCCGGAGCTGGCCCTGGAAGCCTATAAGGCCGTACTCGATCTCAACCCCGCCCAGCCCGAAGCCAAGGCCCGCATGCTGGTCTTGGCCGCCAGCCGCCCCGAACCCGGACCCTGGCTCAAGGCCATGGTCGACAATGAACGCAAGAATCCCCGCGATCATGCTTTCCAATTCCAGCTGGCCAAACTCTTCCTGGCGGGCAAGGATCGGGAGAACGCGTATAAGTATCTGCAGAAGGCCCTGCAGAATTCCGGCGACAAGGAAGAGTACGCCGAACTGCTGCCCCAGGTGATCGTGAGCGACGCGCAGGTGCTGAAGAATTTCGCCCTGCTGCAGAAACTCGCCCAACGCCCCGGTCCCACGGCCCTGAACCTGGTGCTCATCGGCAGGGGCTTCTCCCTTTACAAGAATCCCCAGAAGGCCGCCGAAGCCTATGCCCGCGTATTGCGCATGGACGCCAAACTGCTCGAAGGCCATCGCCAACCCATCCTCGACCTTTACGCGGTCAAGGATTTCGGCGCCGCCGCCACGCTGTCGGAAAAATTCCTGGCCCAGAATCCCAAGGACGAGGACATCCTGCGCATCCGCGTGGCTTCGCTCGCCGAGACCAATGCCCAGCCCGCCAAACTGCGCGGGGCCATCCAGGATCTGATCGCCGCCGAGCCATACAATGATCAATGGTACCTGCGCCTGGCCGAACTGGATTTGGCCGCCAAGGATACCGCCGCCGCGCTGAATCATGGCCGCGAATGGACCAAGCAGCATCCCGACGACAAGCGCGGACTGCAATTCGTGGAACCCCTGGCCGCCAAGGCCAAGGATGGCGAACTGTATTTCACCGTGCTGGATAATATGTCGCGGTTGGAACCCACCAACCAGGCCGCTTATGATCTCAAGATGGGCTATTTCCTGTTCGAGGCCGGTAAATGGGGCAATGCCGCCGAGGCCCTGGGAAAACTCGCTTCGGCTTACCCCAACGACGCGAAATTCTGGTACCGCTTGGGCGTGAGCCAGGCCAAGCTGGAACGCGAAGGCGCCGGCGGTTCGCTGGAAAAGGCCTATCGCCTGGAACCCGCCAATGCCGGCTATGCCCGCGCCTTCGCCGTCACCCTCAAGGACGATGCCGCCCTCAAGGCCAATGCCGATGCCCTGCGTCTCTTGTCACGCAACAATCCCACCAAGGAAGAACGCCGCAAATTGGCCCGCGCCCTATACCTCAACGGCGAGTTCGGCTCGGCCGCCAAGGAATGGGAAGCCCTGATGGCCATGGATCCCGCCTCCGCCTCGGAAGACTCCACGGCGGGTCTGGCCTTCCTCAAGGCCGGCCAGGTGAACAAGGCCAAGCCCATCCTCGAAAAGCGACTGGCCGAGCACCCCCGCGACGTGGGCCTGTTGGCCACGCTCTCGGAGCTGTACGGTAAGGAAGGCGACGGCAAGCGCCGCATGGGCATGATGGAGCGCCTGGTGCAAGAGGATCAGAATGTCGGCGATTACGTGCTGCGCCTGGCCCGTGAAAAGGAAAAAGCCGGCAACGCCCCCGAGGCGTTGGCATTCTATTCGCAATGGACCTTCCGCCATCAAGATGATGCCGCAGCGCTCAAGAGCTTCCATGATCTGGCCGAGCGCCAGAAGGATACCAGCGCCCTCATCGAGGCCCTGCGCTACCTGACCCAGATGAAATCCGCCGATCGCGCGTACCGCTTCCAATTGGCCGAGACCTATTTCGCCCGCAGCGGCGAGACCAAGGAACTGGAAGATCTGGTGAAAGCCAATCCCGATTACCGCCAAGGCAAATTGCTGCTGGTCTGGGAATACCATGCCAAGCGCGCCTGGCCCAACCTGGCGGGGCTGGAACCGTTCCTCGCCGCCGAAGCCGCGTCGGATGCCGTGTTGCTGGAACCCTTGGCGGACCTGTACGCCTGGCAGAAGAAATCCGCCCAGGCGCACCAGGCCTATTTCCAATGGCTGGCGGTCAAGCGCAAGGATAAAGAGGTATTCGACAAGGTGTACGCCTATGCGCGCGAGGCCGGAGCGGGTTTGGGCCCCACGCGAGGCGTGGGGAACGGCGCCAATCTGCAGGCCATCCTCAAACTGGGGGTGGAATCGTTCCCGCAGGATAACGACATCCTCGCCGACTATGCCGCTTCGCTGGGCGGGACGCGCTCCGCGCTGGAAGCCTACCAGGCCCTGTTGGCCAAAACCCCGGACGATGAAGCCGCCATCGGCAAGGCCGCCGAAATCTCCAAGGGCCTGGGCGACCGCGGCGCTACGGCCAAGTGGGCCAAGCGCTGGAGCGAAGTGAAACCCCTGGAAGAGAAGCCCTGGCGTTACCTTATCGAAGCCCTGGATGCCTCCTCGCAAAAGTCCCAGCTGGCGGACGCGCAGGAAGGCCTGTTGCGTTTGCAGAACGGCAACCTGGAATTGATCCTCAAGCTGGCCCGCCTGCAGGAGGATTTGAACCGCCCGGAGAAGGCCATCGGCCTGTATCGCAACGCCCTCTACCTTTCCCCCAAGGACAAATCCATCCGCGATCGCCTGATTACCCTGATGAAATCGAAGGGCAAGAAGGAAGACCTGGCCGACGTGCTGACGGAAATCCAGAATATCGATTCCAGCGCCCACGAGGCCCAGTTCGAATTGGCCAAGCTGTTCCTTCAGAAGAACGACAAGGCCAAGGCCTACGCCTACCTGAGCACGGCCCTGGAACTCTCGCCCCTCAACCAGAATTACCAGCGCCTGTTGCCGCATGCCATCCACAGCCGTCAGCAGATCCAGAAGCATTTCAAGTTGCTGCAGGAACTGGCCGCGCGTCCGGAAACCTCGCGCTCCAACCCCGACAATTCGGATCTGTTCCTGCTCTTGGCCCAGGGCTACGCGGCCCAGGGAAAATGGGACGAGGCCTCGGCCGACTACGCCTTGGCGTACAAGCTCGAGCCCAAGGTACTGCTGGGCGATCGTGATGCCGTGATGGCCGTTTACCGCGGCAAGAACTACGCCCTCACCGCCGAGCTTTCGGAACGTTACGTTGAGGTCAACCCGGATTTCGACAAGGAAATCCGGCAATTGCAGATCCTGGCATACGAGAAGACCATGAAGGATCCTTCCGTGATCCGGAAGACTTTGCAGATGTTGCTGGCGGTGGACAAGGAGAACGCGGGCGGCCTGTTGCGCCTGGCCGAACTCGACCTGCGCGCCAAGGATACGCTGGCAGCCACGACCAACATCCGCGCTTGCCTCACCACCAGCCCCGGCGAATTGCGCGCGTATAAGATGCTGCTGCCCCTCATCAACCCGGTCAAGCAGGAGCAGCGCGTCAGCTACGTGGTGGTGCTGGAGAAGCTGGCCCAATTGGATTCGACGCATAAGGCCGACCACCTCATCCGCCTGGCGGATTTCTATTTCGGCCGCAAAACCTACAAGCAGACCGCGCGCCTGCTCTCCGAAGTGGTGGAGCTCCGTCCCAAGGACGGCGATTCCTGGTACCGCCTGGGACAATGCCGCAACCAGCTCCAGGTCGCCGATCTGGGCGTGGAATGCTTCCAGAAAGCCAACGCATTGCAGCCTTCCAACGTGGCCTACGCGCATACCTACGCCCAGGCCCTCAATACCCCCGCCGAGTTCAAAGCCAATCTCAAGCTGTACCAATTCACGGAAGACCGCGGGCCCAGCCTGCACGAACGCTATGGCCTGGCCATGGCCTACTTCTATAGCGGCGAAGAAGCCGCTTCGGCGAAGGCCTGGGACCGCTACACGGGCGCGCAAAACGTCGAAGCGAAATGGATCCCGGAAGCCGCCATGGCCTACGCCAAGACCAACCAGCATGCCAAGGCCCTGGCCTTCTACAAGCTGCGCATGGATCGCGAACCGGATAACGTGGGCCTGCTGGATACCTTGTGCAATCTCTTCGCCAAGACCGGGGACGAAAAGGGCCGCGTAGCCACCCTGGAAAACCTGGTGCGCGTGGACGCCACCTACAAGGATTACCAACTGCAATTGGCGAAGGCCAAGGAAAAGGCCCGGGATACCGTGGCCGCCATCGATCAATACGGCCAATGGACCGCGCGGCATAACGGCGATGCCGATGCGCTCAAGTCCATGCACCGCCTGGCGCAAGGCAAGGGCGATACCGCCAGCCTGGAAAACGCCCTGCGCCTGCTGACGGCCATCAAAGGCATGGATCCGGAATATTCCTTCCAGCTGGCCGAGCTGCAATTCAAGTTCAGCGGCGACCCGGCCCAACTGGAAAAACTCGTCAAGGGCTACCCGCAATACCATCGCGGCCGCGTGATCCTGGCCAAGGAATATTACCGCCGTTACGATATGCAGAAGATGGTCCCGTTCGAAAAGGCCCTGGCCGATGAGTCCTCCAAGGACCGCGATCTGCTGGGACCCCTGGCCGAACTCTACGCCTACCAGGACAAGAAGGGCCCGGCCCACAAGGCCTTCCGCGACTACCTGATCTGGCGCCAGTTGACCGCGCAGAACCGCAAAGGCAGCGAGAAGGCCGCCGCCATGACGGACCTGCGCCAATCATTCGACAAGGCCTGGCTGTACGCCGACGCCAACAAATCCCCGTACCTTTCCGAAGTACTCGACATCGGCAACAACAATTTCCCCGGCGAACCGCCCATCCAGATGGCCTTGGCATCGGCGTTGGGCAAGGATCCGCGCGCCCTGGATCTATACAAGCTGATCCTGGATAAGGATCCCAATGACCTAAACGCCTTGCGGGCGGGAAGCGAGCTCGCCATGGCATCGGCCCGGTATAAAGATGCTTCCACCTGGCTGCAACGCTGGTCGGCCTTGGAACCCGCGTCCGGCCGCGCCTGGCAATTGCAGGCCGAGGCTTGGCTGCAGTTGAAGGATCCGGCCAAGATGGCCGACGCGCTTGATCACCAGTCCCTGCTCTCCCCCACCGATGCCGCCTTGGCTTTCCGGGCGGGCCAGGCATATCTGGACGCCAAGAACAAAGAGAAGGCGCTGGAATACCTCATCCGCGCCGACGAGCTCAAGCCCAAGGATCCCACCTATGCTTCCGAGCTGCTGGAGCTTCTGCGCTCGGCCTCGGAAGAATTCCTGGCCAAGGGCGAAACCGGTAAAGCCGTGGAAATGTACGGACTGATGCTGGAACGCGATCCCAAGCAGAAGAAGGCCAACCTGTATATGGGCATGTGGATGGCCGAGAACCGCGACTACGGATCCGCCGAGAACATGCTTAAGATCGGACTGGAGCAATCCTCCGAAGGCAAGCCGGTATTGGCCAAGGCCTTCCGTCTGCTCGGCGATTGCCGCCAGGCCGGCGGCAAATACCAGCCCGCCCTGGAAGACTACAAGCGCGCCTTGGGCTTCGATCCCAACGACAAGGCCGCCGCGATTTCGCGCCTCGATGTGACCCGCGCGCTAAACCTCACGGCGGAAATTCCCGCCGCGCTATCCGACGCGGTGCGCCTCGATTCGGCCAACGTGGACGCCTGCCTGGCCCTGGGGGAAATCCGCCTCAAGGCCAGCGACTTCCCCGCCGCCGCCGCCCTCTACCGCCGCGCCGCCCTCGCACGCGATAACGACGCCGATGCCTGGGCGCGCTACGGCGACGCCCTGGAAGGTTCCGCCGGTCGAGGCGACCGGTCGCGCAACACCGAAGCCATGCAGGCTTGGGACAAGGCTTATGGCCTGGGCGATCGCAATGCCTACACCCTGCAGGGCCTGGCGCGCCTGCACCGCGAAGCCGGTAGCCTGGACAAGGCGGAAGGCGCCCTCGAGGATCTGGTCGCCATGCAGCCGGATAACGACGAAGCCTGCGCATGGCTCGCGGAGCTCCAGTTGAAGAACGGTAAGCTCGAACGCGCCGAGGAACTCTTTGCCCAGGCAGCCCAGGCGGCTCCCGAGAAGCTCGGCTATACCGAAGGGCTCGGCGAGATTTACCTCCGCCGTTCAGACGCGGAGTCGGCCCTGGAACTGCTCGATCCCAAGAAGGCCCAGCTCTCCCCCGCCGGCAGGCTTACCTTGGCCGACGCCATGCGTATCCTGGGCAAGACCGACGCGGCCCTGCCTATCTATTGGGACGTGAACCAGAAGGCCCCTTCGGCCCGCGCCCTTGCCGGCCTCTCCGATGCCTTGCTGGAAAAGGGTAAACCCCTGGATGCCAAGCGCCAGATCGAAAGCTCCGCCTTCGCCAAGGAACCCCTGGTGCAAATGCGCTTGGCCCAAGCCCTGTTGGCCATGCACGATCGCGAGAAGTCCTCGGACATACTGGAAGGCCTGGTCAAGAGCGATCCGGAAAACGCGGACTACCTCTACAACCTGGGCTTGGTCCATTACGAGCTGAAGAACCTTCCCCTGGCGTTGAAGGAATTCAAGGCCGTCCTGGTCAAGCGCGCCGACCATGCCGGGGCCGCCTACCACGCGGGCCTCATCCTGCTTGCGCAGGGCTTGCCCAATGATGCGCGCACGTACTTCTTCTCCTTGGCGCAAACCGTGGCCAAACCGGACCGGGCCATGGGATTGCGCGGACTGGGCGAAGCCAGCCTGGCGGAGAAGAATCTTTCCGAGGCCTCGGATTACCTGGTGCAGGCCGCCGAGGTAAACCCCACTCCGGACATATACGCCGAGCTTTCCGAAATCCAGCTCGCCTTGGGAAGCGCTCCCCAGGCGGAAGAGTGGGCCCAGAAAAGCCTTGAGGCCGACGAGGATTATCCCCGCGGCATCGTGGCCCTGGCCGAAGTGATGATGGCGACGGGACGCAAGGACGAGGCGCGCGACTTCCTCAAGGAGGCCCTGAACCGCAACCCCAGGGCCTGCGGCGTGCATTTGGAATCCCAGAAGGTGAACCTGGCGCTGGAAAACATGCAGGGCATCGCCACCGCGAGCCGCCAAGTACTTACCCTGTGCCCGGACGAACCCTTGTCCTATTACTACGCGGGTGTGGCCGCGGATCGGTCTTACCAGAAGAAGCAGGCGGAAGAATACTTCAAATCCTACAAGAAACTCGGGGGCGATAAATCCGCCCTGCCCAAGGGGTATTAATCGTTTAGATTAACCTCCGGGGATACCCCTCCGGAGGCCGCCCATGAAAACGCAAACCCGAAACCAAGCCGCACGCCGTACCTTTCTGGGGTCGGCCGCGGCCGCGCTTTTCGCAGGGGTCGTCATCCAAATCACGGGATGCAGTTCCGATGAGGGGCCCAGCGCTCCCGTCAAGGAAGCGGGCGATAACCAGGCCGATACCATCTCCGGTAACCATGGCCACGTGGCCCTGATCAAGAAGGCGCAGTTGGATGCCGGCGGGGCGGTGACCCTGGATATCCATGGAACCGCGACGCATACCCATAACCTCGAGCTCACCGCTCAGGAAGTTGCCGATATCAAGGCCGGCAAGATGGTGATGAAGGATACCTCGACCACCAACAGCCATAACCACTCGGTCATGTTCAATTAGGGATTTTTACCCTTTTCTTCCCGGAATATATGGGGTTTTCCCTATTTCCGGGATCTTTGCCGTAACGGATCCGTCTCCCATATTCGTTTAAGGGGTAGGAAGCCATTGGTTTCCCGTCTTCCGGTAGTAATTTATCGGACACCCACCCGTTTCCCGGGCCGCACTATGCAAGCTTTCGACGTCGTACTCACGAGCAATTATTCTCCCTGGTCCCGTTACCGCGGGGGCGGCCAGAAGTCCGCGCATATGTTGGCTACGGCGTTAGCCCTTGCCGGCAAACGCGTCTGCGTCGTCTACAGCAAGGCCCCTTGGGAACGCGTTGAGGTACCATCCGGGTTACCCTACCAGGTCCGCTGGGCCCTTTTCGTGGGCATCCGTCCGGGTATCAGCTCGCCCCTCCGGTTCCTCAACGGTCTCACCTTCCTCCCCGTGGTGCGCCGCCTTTGCGGCCCGCGTACCTTGATCATCGGCAACGGGGACGAAGCCTCCCTGCTTTGGCGCATTCGCGAGCGCGGGCGCCTGGTCTTCTCGAGCCGGAATACCTATGACGGTTACCTGCGGGGAAAGGATTGGTCCAAGGCCTCCACCTGGTTGGGCATACTCGCCCGAGAGCCCCGCTTCGTGGCCGTCGCCCTCGCCGCCCGTCGCGCCGATGTTACGGTATGCACCAGCGATTTCTCCCGCGTCCAGGCACGCGAATGTTTCGGGATCGACGACGCGGCCACCGCCGTCATCCCCAACGGGCTCGATCCCCAATTCGTTGGGCCCGCATTCCGCGAGGCCGGCCAGCATGGCGTCCTCTTCTTCGGCAGGCTTGCCGGCAACAAGGGCGTGCAGCAAGGCGTGGAGGCTTACCTGAGATTACCCGCGCAGATTCGTTCCTTGCATCCGTTGACCCTGGCCGGGGACGGTCCCCTGCGGGGCAGGTTGGAACGTATGGCCCGCGATGCCGGCGCCGAAAGCCAGATCCGTTTCGTAGGTTGGCTGGGCAGCCGCCAATTGGCCCAGGCCATCGTAACTTCCCGCTTGGTGCTGCTGCCGAGCCTGGAAGAATCCTTCGGCAATGCCGTTTTGGAAACCCTGGCTACCGGGCAGAACCTGATCACCACGTCGGCTTGCGCCATACCCGAGGTGGCAGGACCGTATGGTACTTTGGTCGCGCCGGATTCGGTGCCGGAACTGACCGAAGCCCTGCTCCGTGAATTGGGACACGTACGCGGCGAGAAGGAGATCGCCGACCAAAGGCAATACTTCCTGAACCGCTTTTCCTGGGCGCGCGTCGGCGAAGCCTATCTTGGTCTGCTTGATCGGCCCGCTTCCGGCCGCGCACCCGGTGACGACGCCGCAGCGCTTTCGCCGCGACCGGCAAACGCCTTCGCGGAACCGGCGTGATCCTGCGCTTGCCCGCCGCGGCGGCGCTCCTGCTTTTCCTGTGTCCTATTGCCCGCGGCGAATCCGGCCTTGTCCATGAAAAAACGATCCGGGTCGCCCTTCGCTACGATGATTGTTCCGCCCGCAGTCCCGCAGCCCTGGAAGACCATATCCTGGCGGCCTGCCAGCGGCACGGCATCCCCATCACTTTCGGGGTGGTGCCGGCCGTAGGGAAGGGCGACCTGAAGAACCCGGCGGATACGGGCCATCTCGCTTTACCTCCCGAACGTATCGCCCGTCTCAAGGACGCGGTGCAAAAGGGCATCCTGGAGATCGCCCTGCACGGATTTGCCCATCGCGTCGCCCGGTCCGGCATGCGAACCGAGTTCGCCGGGGTCGCCTACCGGCGTCAGGATTCCCTGCTTACCGCCGGACTGGTTGATCTGCTTTCCGTCGATAGCTTCACCACCACATTCATCCCGCCCTGGAATTCCTACGACACCGCCACCCTGAATGCCGTCGCCGGGCATGGCCTGAATACCTTCTCCGCCATCGCCGGCGCGGCGGTGGGCCCGGAAAACCTGGCCATCGCCTATGCGCCTGCGACTTGCCTGGTTCCCGAAATCCGCGCGGCGGTCCTGGAAGCGCGCCGGCGCGGGACGGGTATCGTGGTCCCCTATTTCCATGCCTTCGAATTCAAGGAAGAGGATCCCGCCCGGGGCGCGTTCACTTTCGCGGAATTCGAAGCTTCCCTCGCCTGGCTCGCGGCGCAACCCGATGTGCAACCGATGACCTTGGGCTCGCTCCACGGTCTGCCCGCCACGGGTCGCGAAGCCTATATCGCCTATTCACGCTGGCACCGGATGACGCCTTCCTTCCTGGAAAAAATCCTGCGTCCAGCCTATCGGGTCTATCCTGTGGCAGGCTTCCCGGTTCCCGGAGGAAGACTGCTGCTCGCCTTGGCGGTACTCGGCGGGTACCTTCTGCTCGCTGCGCTCGCCGCGCTCGCGGCCCGGCTCCTGGTTTCCCGTTTCCGGGGCTCCGGACGCCTCTTGATCCAGGTGTTGCAAACCGCCGGAATGCTGGCCGCCATCCCAACCTCTTGGATTGCCCTCACCCGGGGCCTGCCCGTTCCTTTCGCGATAGCCATGGCCATACTGGGATGTTCTTTGGGTATTTGGACCGGAACCCGCGTAATCCGGCCGAATGGGAGGATTTCCGGCTCCCAATCGCAGGAAATCCCCATCTAAAAAGGCCGCCAGCGGGTAAGTTTAGGGGGCAAAGGCGGGAACCCCGGTGGGAGGGGTATGACGTCATGCGCCCAGGGGAATGACGCTTTACCGAACCCTATCCTTTTTGGCCGTCGCCTCGACCGTGGCCCATGCTATTCCCATTCCGGCGCGCATCATCGGCGATTCCATCCGTTATCCGGTCAAAGCCGCGTTCTATGATCAACCCATCGGCGGGTTGGACGGCGCCTTCGGGGCGCGTAAACCCGGGGTTTGCGGCTACGACAAGAACAACCCAGGCCCCACCGGACGTACCTGGGCGGTTACCCCCGGAATGGTGCAGGATACCCTGGCATACTCGCGGGAGCTGGGTAAGAAGCTACCGCGCGTAGGCATCAACGATTGCAATTCGTCCAACCTCGAGAAATGGTTCGATCCCGTCTTCGCCGATTCCCTAGCCTGCCGCGAACTGCCTTTCGCCCAGGGCAAAGACGGCGCCGGCGTGACGCGACTCCAGTACAAGGCGGATTTCTTCTTCCCCATCGACAGCCTGGCCGCGCCCGATCAATTGGAAGGCGTCGGGGATTTCACCAGCACCGCCGGGCTGCCTGCGGGATACACCGCGGTGCGCGAGCTGACCTTTCCGCCCAACTTCACCGGCAAGCACAATTTCAACTGGTGCATGGAGATCAACGCCCAGTTCAAGTACCACGGCGGGGAATCATTCTACTTCGAGGGCGACGACGACGTGTGGGTCTACCTCGACAACAAGCTGGCGGTGGACCTGGGCGGCATCCACGGCACCGATCATAGGGACACGCTCAGGCTCGATACCTTGCCCACCATCAAGGGCCGCCAGGACGAGACCTTCGACTTCGACCTGTACTTCTGCGAGCGCCGACCGGGCGGCTCCAGCTTTTCCATGAATACGAGCCTGGATCTGAAGCCGGTGATTTTCCAGGATCTCGAAATCGTCCACGAAGACACCCACATGCTCAACCCCAAGGAGCCCTTGGTCGGCAAGACCACACTGTGCGCGCAACCCATCTATTCGCCGCGGAAATTCTGCGGCAACGACGCAGAACCGCCTCCTGGCCCGTTCTACCCGGCCACCTGGACCGTGAACGGCACCGTCATCGCGAAGAACGCGCAATGCATCGATATGGATCCCGCCGACTTGCCCATCAACAAGCGCATAACCCTGGCGGCCAAGGCCGAAGGCAAAACCGCGCGCCTCAACCTGCAGGTGATCAAGGCCAACATTCCCGATGCCATCGTATTAAAGGGCAATGGCCGCCTGGAATCCCTTGAGGTTCCCCTCGACTCCCGCTCCGATTCCCTGGAGGCCTTGGCGCGCATCGACTATTCCTTCGCGGGCGCGCCCCGCAGCGAGACCGCCGGTCCGGGTTCATATGTGGCTGCCCGCCATATCCTATCGCTGCCCTTGGGGCCAACGGCCATCGGCGAGTGGGGCCGCAGCGCCATTGATACCGGCAAGGCCCTGTTCTCGCAGAACATCATGGGCTTCCCCCTCTCCTACCTGGTGCCGATGGTCGATTCCATTACGCCTATCCTGCGCACGGCCGCCTGGCGACCCACGCCCCGGCGCGGCGATCTCCATCTCGACTTCGTCCCCTCGGAAAAATTGTCCGCGGCCTTTCCGGCCAAGGTCGATCTGGTCTTCAAGAGCCGCCAAGGCACGACCTGGCGCATCACCCTTGCCGACGCCGGAGCCGTGGAGGCGCATCCCGATTCCTTCACGGTGGCCTTCCCCGAACGCGCCTCCTTTGATCCCCGCCAGGCCGACAGCGTCTCATTCGCCGCCGGAACCACGGACGCGGCCGGCAACGCCGCGCGCCTCGTCTTCGCGGCTTTGCCTCCCATCGGTTGGAACTCCTCGTTGGCCGAAATCCAATCCGTACAACTGGAAGCCAATCCGGTCAAAGGCAATTCCTTCGTACCCGTGCCTTCCGCCATCACCCTGGTACTGGTGGACAAGGACAACAACGCCGTTGATCCTTCCGGTAACAATTCCCAATTGGCCGCCGCCAACGGCCCGGTACTGGACCTGCGTTCCGCGGAGCGTATCGACAAGCTGGAACTCTGGGTCTACTCCAACCTGGGCGCGCCGGTCGACCACGCCGTACACGTTTTCAGCGATATGGAGTGGGATGCCTTGACCGCGGCTTCGGGGAGCGATACCGCTCTCGCCAGGGTGATGTGGTATCCCGCCTACCGCGGCTCCAAGCTGGGCACGGGCGTGTATGTCATCAAAGGCTTGATCACCACCAAGCGATCCTTCGCCCTGGACGGGGGCGGGGTATGGCGCGAGAAGCTGTCCACGCATAAGCTATTCGGGCCGCTGCTGTTCGGATACCTTAGGCACTGACCTCGCCAAATCGGGTTGGAATGGGTAAAATAAGTTGGAAATATTAACATTTGATGTTAATATTTCACCATGCAAGGTGTCCCCCGAAGCCGGATCCTCACCCTAATAGAACAGGCACTGGATCGGAATCCGGTTGTCGCCCTCACGGGTCCCCGGCAATGCGGGAAGACGACGTTAGCACGGGTCTTGGCTAAACGCAGGGAAGCCTTTTTCTTCGACATGGAGCATCCCACGGATGCCCGCCGCTTGGAAAATCCCATGACCGCCTTGCAAGACCTGAGCGGCTTGGTGGTCATCGATGAAGCCCAATTGCATCCTGGGTTGTCGCCGGTGCTGCGCGTATTGGTCGATCGGGAATCCAACCCGGCGCAGTTCCTGTTGCTGGGTAGCGCCTCGCCGGACCTGGTAAAGGGGACTTCGGAAAGCCTGGCCGGCCGGATCGGATTCGTGGATATGTCCGGATTCGATCTTGCCGAAGTAGGCGCAGGATCCTGGCGCGGACTATGGCATCGCGGAGGATTTCCGAAATCCTTCCTCGCGCGCGACCCGGATGCGAGTTTCTCCTGGCGGACGGATTTCATCCGGACCTTCCTGGAACGGGATCTCAGGAACATGGGCGTCCAGGTTCCCGCCGCCAGCCTGCGCCGGCTATGGAACATGCTCGCCCATTACCACGGCCAAATCGGGAATGCTTCCGAGATCGGACGCTCGCTCGGGGAATCGAATATGACGGTGAAGCGCCATATCGACATCCTCACCGCCGCCTTGGTGGTAAGACAGTTGCAGCCATGGCACGAGAACCTGGGGAAGCGCCAGGTAAAGTCCCCGAAACTTTACATCCGGGATTCCGGTATCCTACACGCTTTACTCGAATTGGATTCGGTAACGGCGGTCGAGGGACACCCGAAGCTGGGAGCCAGCTGGGAAGGCTTCTGCATCGAAAACATCCTCACTTGGATGCGGGAACGGAATGCCTGGTTCTGGTCCTCCCACTCCCATGCCGAGCTGGATCTTCTGGTGTTCCACAGGGGAGTCCGGATCGGTTTCGAGTTCAAATTCTCGGACGCTCCGGGACTTACGCGCTCCACCCACATCGCCAAGGAGGATTTGAAGCTGGACCGATTGCTGCTCGTCTATCCGGGAGCCGGCGGCTCATACCGATTGTCCGATTGGGCGGAAGCCGTGGCAATTAAGGATCTCGAAAATTCCGTTAAGAAGATTATGGCGGCTTAGCTCCGCGCCCCTCCCCCGATTGCCGCCGTTGCCGGATACGACGAGGGAGACTAAGTCCGCTGGGACGGGACCGGAATCCGGTCCCCGCGATCGAAGCTAGTGGTCGGGGATGAAGGGAATCACGCCCCACGCCTTCGCCGTATACGCCGTATCCGACGTGCTCAGCGAGTCGGGAGACTCGTAGTACTTGGATGAATCCTTGTCGGCGCCGATGATGCCGTAGCTGCCCGGCGACATCTTGGACATGCTGAAGCCCGAATCCTTGATGGCGGAATGGTAGGGGCTGCCCGGGATGAAGATGTAATCCAATCCCAGTATCGCGCCATTGACGCCGACGTGGCCGGTGAACTTGACCGCCTTGGGCAGCAGGAACCGTTTCGCGTACTTGCTCGCGAAAGCGCCCTGGATGCCGTTCTCGGTGCGCGAGAAGGCCACGGTTTTGCCGGCGCGCCGCAATGCGAACCCGCCCACAAAGGCTTCCATGTCGCCCGAAGTCGCCACCAGGTTGAAATACAGGGTGGTGTCCTTATGCGCGGTCGTGTCCTTGCCATGGCCGGCCAGGGACTTGTTCAAGGCGGTTTCCACCTCGTCCGAGGTGACTTCCACGTTACCGGCGGTGAAATCCTTCGCCAGCATGGGCGCGCTATCCACGGCCGGATTCAGGTTCGCGCCGTACATGCTGAGGCGGCCGGAAACGGCGCCCCCGCCGTCGGGACGGAACTCAAGGCTCATTTTGGGATTCTCAACGCCATCGCTGCCGCCCATGCAGCCCACGAATAGCGCCGTAGCCCCCAACATGAAAAAAGGGATCGATTTCAATCGCACCATACGACGGCCCAAGGCCTTTCCCGTTTCCCCCATAAACCCTTTGTCCATAACTATACGGCCGCCTGGGCGGATGTCTTCTTGCTTTCCTCACCCTCCAGTTCGGGAAGCACGACGTTCGGGAACAGATGCATGGTCAAGGTATAGACCCGGTCCTCGCGCCTGTCTTTCTCCACCATTTCCCGCAACTCCTCCCGGAAGGACTGGATCCGCTCCTTGATGGATCGGAACCCGTCCTTGGAAATGTATACGGTAAGGGCGTTATATTCACGCCATTCCGCGGGCACCTGGTCGAAAGTCTCCATGGCCAGGCGGGTCATCTCGTACATGCGGTTCTTGCCGGCCAGGTCCATGATTTCGCGTTCGGTGGCGATATGGTTCTCGGTCACGGCATAGCCGTTGGCCAGGCGTTTGATAAGCTTGAGGTCCAGGAGGATGCGGATGGCCTCCTCGATTTCCTTGGGCGCGACCGGCGGGAAGATCTTCCGCGCGATGGCCTGGGGGTTCTTCTCCTTCTGGTTGTAGCCGAAGAAGGCCCGCACCACCGAGAAATACCATTTCGAATAATACTGGTACTCGTCGCTCTTGATGATCTTGGCGCGTGACCCGCGGTATTTGGCCAACTCGGAGAAGAAATGGTTCTTGGCCTCCATGCGGGTGGCCTGGTTGAACTGCACCAACAAGTCGAAGTAACGGAATTCCTCGCCGATGAGTCCTAGGGCCTTGCCGAACTTGAATCGCAGATCGAGGGTGAGGTTGCGCTTGCCGGCGATCACTTTGGACAGCAGGCTGGCGTTGGACACGGGCAATCCCGCTTTGGCGGCGAAGTGCCGGTTCGAGAACAGGGGGTTCTCTTCCTTGGCCCGGCGGCAGTACTCCGCCAGGAATGCCCGGTAGTCCAGGTAGTCGAAAATGTTCAATGGCTGTTCGGCGTCGCTCATGAATACAATTTCCTAGCTGGGGCCTTCCTCCGGCTATGACTATGCCCCCTTTTACAGGGGCATCTTGACCCCGTGATGGCGTTTCGGGCGCCAACGTGAGGATTTTGAGCCATACGCGGTCCACATTTGGGTAAAAACGCCATTCCAGCCATTATAGCATTACGGATGTAATCGGGAGTTTGGGAGGAGGCATACCGGTGCCTTTCCGTACCTCCCGTGGTACAATTCCAGCACCCTTACCGGGATCGTACCAGGAGGCCCGATGCGCCCTTTATCCTCTCGCAATCTGTTTTCCCCCGCATTTTGCGCCGCACTCTTCGCGGCGCTGGCCTGCTCCGGCTGCCTGACGGATAAGGAATCCGCCAAGGATGCCGCCGAAGGCGAAGCCAATATGCTCTCCCAGGAGGTGGACGATATGGGTAACACCTCCAAGGCCAGCATGTCGAGCGCGTTGCTGAAAGCCGTCGCGGACAGCATCGGCATCGAGGTGGAACCCGCCAAATGGAACGACGGCTGCGAATGCTTCATCCGTACCAAGACCATCACAACAAGCTCCGGATATGCGCGCATACGCATCGACTCGGTCTCGTTCATGGACGCTGCGGGTAAGTCGATCAAGCTACCGCTCCCGGCGCGCGTGAAAACCATCCACCATATCCGGGACATAACGCAATCGAAAAGCGGCCGCGAGGCGAAGATCCGTATCGTTACCGATCTGGTGATCACGGCGGGCGCCGACACCACTGGCACCTGGAACGGGACCATCGCCGGAAGCTTCGCGGGGGAATCCTACAAGTCGGGGACCATTACCAACGTCGTGCGGATGTTGGACGGGAAAACCTGGAAGTTCCCGCAATCGGGAACGATCTCGGTGGATCGCCCGGCCGCCACCATTGTCATCACTTTTTCGGGCGGAACCACGGCTCAGGCCGTGCGCACCGGCAAGCTCACCGGGAAATCCATCACGGTGACCATCGATAAGACCTACAAGCAGGATATCTAGGCGGAGCCGTCGCGACCGGGCGTAGCCGGCGCCATAACGGGAGCGCGACCTACGGTTCGGCTTCGGGAGCGATCTGGGCCAAAGCGGGAGGCTTCGGCCGGGCGCGCGGCTTGGCCGCCTTCTGGGCCATGAATATGTCCGCCGTAAAGCCTTGTAAGCGCGCGCCGTCCGGATCGGCCACCCCGTCCACGCTACGCAATTGCACCAGCACCTTCATGGAAGCGTCCTCGGCCTCCAGGAGCATTTCTTCCGCGGGCAGATTGAGATCATAGGCATCGGGATAACGTTCCCGCAGCTTCTGGAAATGCCCGGCTAGATCAATCGCCAGGCCGACGGAATCGCGACCCTGGAACCGGATGGCTCCCGAGGACGAATCGAAAGCGAATCGGAAGGGGTCCGCGTCCGGTTCCGGCGAGGCGGAATCGGAACCCAGGCGCACGCGATAATCGGCGTAAAGGAAATCATAACCGGTCACTTTGCGCACCTGCGACGCAAGTCCGCGGCAATTGAAGGCAACGGCTTCGGCGCGACCCGGTCCCGTGGCTTCGGGCGGCATGTAGGGCAGCTCCAACGCCTCGAGCAAATCAAAACGTCCCGCCAGGGCGCGATGCCAGGCCACCGAATTGGTCTGGCCGGAATCATCAATGGCGGGAATCCACGGCTTGAGATCGGAGAGCCGCGAGCGTTCTTCCAGGAATCCCGCGATGCCGCCGATCTCGCGGATGGCCTTACGGGGGATGCGCCCGGGGGCCTTGGCCAGCTTGCCGCCCACCAGCATGCCGTGGGTTTCCAATAACGATTTCATCCGTTGTTCCTGGCTGCGGCGCGAAACCTCGAAGGCGCCCCAGGGGCCGAAAGCCGCCAACAGGGAGACCAGGCACAACGATGCGGGCAGGATGCGCAGATCGCGCGGCGCGCCCAGGGCCGAATGCAAGACGATGCCCGAAAGCCAAACGCCCAGGGCCAGCACGAAATACCGGTTTTCGGTAATGCCGTATTCCTGCACGCGTTTGCCGATGGCGGCGAAGAGGAGGATGAGCACGGGCACCAGGGCCACGTGGAAATGACGGCAGTACAGCACCACCCAGCGATTGCCGCCGCGATCGGCCAAGGGTTGCACCAGGAACAGGCAGGCCAGCCCCAGGGCGCAGAAGCTCAGTAACAGCCAAGTTACCCAGCCCGTGGGCCATTGGCCCTGGGAAAGCGTATGCACCGCGTAAGCGTAGACGATGGCGAGGTAGATGCATACCAGCGGCATGAGGATGAGTTGGGCCAGCACGCGCAATTGGCGCGGATAGATCAACAGCTCTTCCGACGGGGTGCGCTCGGTGGCGGCAGAATGCGCGGATGACTCCCCGGAGCGCGGGACGCCCGCCAGGAAGAACCAGGTATTGAATACGCCCAAAGCGAAAATGCCCGGATCCAGGAACCAGGTATCCGGGAAGTCCAATTCGAAGAGGCCTTTGACCGAGGCCAGCGCGATACCCAGGCCCAGCAGGATGAGGGAACTGTATCCCAGGGAAAGACCCAGTCGCGCGGCCAGCCTTTGGTTGTACCGCCAGAAGCCGTCCACCGTCGCGCCCCTTCCCAGGGCCGAAGCCAAGGAAGCGCACAGATGGGCCGCCAGCATGCAAAGCCAGAAGCGGGAGATACGCACCGGCCAGGGCGTCGAGCCCAACAGGTAATGATAGGCGATGAGCGCCCCGGTCCCGGCGCCTTGCATGCTGTAGCCCGCCCAGGCCGGCCAACGCCGCGATTCCGCGGCCTCGGCCAAAGCGAAGAGCAAAGGGACACCGAGCCAGGCGGTCATAGCCAAATCGCCGGCCACGGCGCGGGCATCCAGGGCCATGAAGTGGAGGTGGTTGAGGGTGAGGGCGGCGACGGTCCCGATAACTCCGGAGGCGAACACCAGGGGGAAGCGCGCAAGGGCCCGGACGGCCTGCCGGAAAGCGTTACTGAATGCGATGCGCTCCATGGACACGCCCCTTCCCCTTTCCGGAAAAAAGTCGAAAGGGAATATCTACCTAATGGAACGGGGGCGGCAAGACTTTTTTCGCCGACCCGCAAACTCTCCCAGAATCGGGAGGCCTAGGGGCAAATTGACCCCTCCCGGGGCCCCTGCGGGAACGGGCTCCGGCGCCTTCGTGCCTAAGTTTTTCCGTCATCGGGGGTCATAGGCCGAGGCTCGGGGAAGGGCGCGGCCAACCATCACTCAGAAAGGGTCTAAGATGCGTTTCCAAGCAGAGGGTACCAAGGGGATGATTAGGGGTTCCGGATCGATCGCGGCCACGTTGGCATGCGCGGCATTTCTGATCGCGGCGCCGGCGGGCGCGCAGGAAAAGGTTACCGGCGTGGTCAAGGCTGCGGGCACGCAGCTACCCATCGCGGGAGCCAACGTATTTCTGCTCTCCCAGCCGGACAACCAGGCCACCACCGAGGCCGACGGCTCATTCAGCATCGAGATGGTTTCCACCGCGGCCCGCCGCGTGGAAGCAGGACGCGCATCCGCTCCGGAGTTGCGCGGAACCCGCCTTTCCTTCACGGTTACCGGCGCCTCGTCCCCGGTCGCCGTAGAGCTGCTCGACACGCGCGGGCACCAGGTCCGCTCCTTGGCTCGTGGACGCTTCGCGCCCGGCCCCTACTCCCTCGAAGCCGCACCCTCGGGTCTACCCGCGGGCCTGTACCTGCTGCGCGCCATGGTGGGCGAGCAGTCGCGTTCCTTCCGCCTGGCCGTGGTCGGTAATGCCGTAGTCGGCGCCCCGGGCGCCCAACGGGTGGCCTCGGCCCCGCGCCTGGCCAAAGCCGCCGCGGGCGGCATCGACTACGTAATCGTGTCCAAGGACGGCTACCTCAAGAAAAGCCAGGAAGTGATGGCCTATACCGATGCGCAGAGCGTCCTGCTCACCGCCAAGGTCGCGGCCACCGCGCGCCTGGGCATCTTCACCGATTCGACCATGCCCATGATCGATTGGTCCGGGGCCACCATCTATTCGTGGGAACAGACCGCCCAGCTCATGACCGATTCGACCGGCAGCCTGGGCTTCAACGGAAGCGCCAAGGCCATCCAGGTTTCCACCATGGCCGATCGCACCTGGAACGGATGGGCCTTCCACGTGGCCGTGGGCGTGAACGGCCTGCAACCCACCGTGGATCTCTCGACCTACGAGGGCGGCAGCATGCATCTCGCCGTAAAGGGAAACGCCAAGAACATCGGCGTGATGATGAGCTCGCCCAACCAGTTCCAGGGAAGCGCGCCCCTGGTCGATCTGGGGCTGCACGGCTACATGCCAGACAGCGCTTGGCACGAGGTGAACATTCCCATGTCCGAATTCGCCGGCACCCTCAAGCTCAGCGACGTGTTCATCTACGCCGGTTTCGTCTCGCCCTCGGGCATGGGATCGGAATTCGATCCCTTGGCGACCTATTGGGTGGATGATATCTGGTTCGAACCGGCCAAGTAAGCCGCTTGCTCAAGCTCCCGTGAAACGCACGGCGGCGTAGAATACCTCGTCGCCGCGCTTCACCAACAGCGCCATACGCCCGCGCTTGCGGCCATGGGCGACCGCCGCCAACAACTCCCGCGTGGAGTTGAGCGCATGGCGGTCCGCTTCCAGCAGGAAATCCCCTTCGCGCAGCCCGGCCGCCTGGCCGCGGCCGCCCTCTTCCACCGAAAGCACCACCACGCCGTCCCCTGGACCGATGCCGTAACGGCGGCGTAGCCGGTTATCGGGATCGGCCACCTTGAGGCCCAGTCGTTCGCGGCCCGGCAGCACCCGGTCCCCATCGTCGTCGTCCCCGGGCTTGGGCGTCCGGGGTTCCAGGTAACGTCCCGGGGTTACCGTCAATTCCAAAGTCTTGATTCCCCGCTGCACGGTAAGGTCGGCTTCATGGCCGGATTTGATTTTGGCCAATGCCGCGATCAAACCCTCCGCGTCCTTCACTACGGCATCCTCCACGCGCAAGATCACGTCTCCGCGCTTTAGCCCCGCTTCGCTTCCCGGACCATCGGCATTGACCGCCGTGACCAGAGCGCCCTGCTCCGGTTTGAGTCCCAGCGCGTCGGCCAGGTTGCCGTCCAGGGTTTGGATGGAAATGCCCAGGCGCGAGCGCGCCATGACGGCAGGCGTAGGAGTGGATGTAGCAGGAGCGCTTTCGATGGCAACGCGATCCTCATCGCGATCGCTATCCGATTCGCGGGATGCGCTTACGCGCGGTGCGGCGGCCGCGAGGGCGGCGGAAAGTAGCATAAGCGACAAGGGTATGGTGAATCGTGCGGGCGCGAGGGACATGATGAGCCTCCTGGGATTCCCCGCACCGGCATGGCGAGGGGGTGACGCAGGATGCAATGGCAAAGCCCGTACCAATCGCCAATCGACCCCTGCGAAGCGGATTCCAGGTGCGATAGCCACCGGACCCGTCCGCAGTCTGGACATCGCCCACGGAATGGACATGGCGAAATCGGGCCGAAATCGCGATCGGGTGACTTATTTTGTAATCAGTCTTTAAAGTTTAAATTTCCAGCATCCCTGCTATAAACCGCTTTTAAATCATTTTTAATGGGTAGTATGACTCATTTTTGTAATCCTTCTACCATTTTTACTTTGCTTCGGGACTGGGAATGGGATATATTTGAATCATGTCAGACAGGCTTTTCCAAACTCCCATCAAAGGATCAACCATGAATCCCTCCATCGCCCGCAAGACTGCATGGGCCGCCCTCCTCGGGGCCAGCCTGTTCCTCGGCGCCTGCGTCAACGACCCCGAAGGCGGCTCGGCGCCCGTGGATCCGAAGTTCGCCAAGACCAAAATCACCTCCCAGGTTGCCGGCCAGACCCTGCTCGGCTCCTTCCAGCAAAGCAGCGAGTGGAACTCTACCGTGACCGCGCCTTCGGGATTGGAAGCCTTGAGCGGCGTATCCGCCGGCATGGGTTCCCTCAAGCATGCCGCGTCCCTCGCCAAGATCGCCGGCGACATCGACGTGGGCGGTGGCGTAATGGCCAATCTCGACGATACCGGCAAGGGCTTCGCGACCTTGTACCACAAATACTTCGGGCCCTTCTCCTGGATCGAGGACACGGCCGTGGTCAAGTGGGACGAAGTGGCCCGCGATACCACCATCAAGGACAAGAACATCCTTTCCTTCAAACGCGTCACGGCCTACCTGACCGGTAAGAAGGAAAGCGCCGCCTTCGCGGACGCCGACGGCAACGGCCTGGTGAACGCGGTAGCGGGCATCGACAATAAGGTCAAGCTCACCATCACGGTGGAAGAGAACGGCGTGACCGAGAAGACCGTGCTGATAGTGGGCGCCGGCAAGGATGCCAACTTCGACAAGGAAGAGGACAATACGGTATTGGAAGCCAACTGGACCCGCACCAAGAGCGGCGTGGTCATCGGGACCGGCGCCTTCCGCGACGCGGACAATGACGGCGTGGTGACCGACAACTCCAAGGATTGCATCGTGCTGGCCGAATACTCGGACATCGAACCCAAGGATCGCCCGCTCATCGCCCGCGTCGACTTCAAGGCCAAGATTCGCGTCTTCGCCAACAAGGCCGGCGACGAGCCCGTCTCCTTCTCCTATACCGAGACCACCAAGGGCCATCGCACCAACGTGGTGACCATCAAGAATCGTGAAGGCGGGGATGAGATCATCAAGGGCGACACCATGACCGTGCACCTGGAGACCACGGTGAGCCTTTCCACCGATACCTTGAAGCATGCCACCCTGGACTTCGTGATGAACCCGGGCCAGAACCTGAAGAGCGATTCGGATGACGTGTGCTACGCCATCCACATCACATCGGAGAAGCAGTTCGGTTTCGAACGCTCGGCCTCCTTCAACTTCGTCTCGGCCACGCCCATCCCCCATGGCCAGGCCCCGACCGCGGGAACCTTCGACGGCGAAGCCACCTACGCCAACGGCAAGAGCATCACCCTCAAGGGCAGCTTCTCCCCCGATGGTTTTTCGGTAACCTTCACCGGCCCGGACGGCACCGCCAAGATCGAATACAATAAGAACGGGGACCTGGTCTCCCGGTAAGCCTATACGGCACCTTGCCCGCGCAAGCTGCCCGGAATGAAGTCTGACATTCCGGGCGGGCCGCCGCGGTAGCCTCTCTCTCTGGAGGCGCCGCGGCGGAGGCGCGTCGCCGCTTCCGACTCCCCCATGAAAATCACGTAGCCTGCGGGGTACCCCGCGCGGGACCCATCGGTGGACGACATCCGCCACAACAGAGGCAACCATGTTAATCGAAACAGCCGTGATGGATAGGTTCCCGATCGGATACACGGCGGTTGCGGGCATCCTGGCGGGTATGCTGATGGCGGCAGCCTCCGCCCATGCCCTGCAGGCGCCGTTGGACTACGGCCAAGGGGTGAATTGGGCCTGCCACCCGATGAAAGCCTCGGACATTTCCCGGCAGCCGCTGCGGCTGACGGTCGTTCGCCCCGACCTGTCCGTCGATTCGGTAATCCAATACGCGCAGCCCGCCAAGCAAACCGGCGTGGACATTTTCTACGTCTACCCGACGCTGGATTTGAATCTCTATCCCGGGTTCACGGCGGCCGAAAAAATCGATACGGCTTCCGTCCAAAAAACCTTCCGGCAACAAGCCGGACTGTACGCGCAGTTCGGCCGCGTTTATGCCCCATACTACCGCCAGGTGAATCTCGGCGTTTACGCCTTCGCCGGCGCCAAGGACCAGGCCGACCTTTTCGATAGCGCCTACCAAGACGTCGAGAGGGCGTTCCGCCACTACCTTGCGCATGACAACCAGGGAAACAAGATCATCCTGATCGGGCATTCCCAGGGCTCGGAGCACGTCGTGTTCCTGCTGCGGAAAATGTTCGACAACGATCCCGCGCTCAGGGCAAAGCTCCTGGTGGCTATCGCGGGAGGCTCGGACACGTGGGTACCGCCGGGAAAGCGCAGCGGCGGATTGCTGGAAAACGTTCCGCTCTGCCCATCGCGGGATTCCGGCCTGGTTCCAGGTTGCGTAATCTCGTGGCGAACTTACAAGGCCGGGACCGCCCTCGCCCGTCCGGGCTCCACGAGGCCTTGCTACAATCCGTTCCTGGTGGGTAAAGGCCAGTTTTTCCGCGCGTTCGATACGCTCGCATTCCAGGAGAAGCAATACGATTTCGGTTACCGCGCGGCCAAAACCTTGAAACGGTATATCATGGCGGATCCGAAAACGCCGGTGAACTTCGTGGCCTACGACGGAATGTATTCCGCGGATTTCCTCGAGCAGCCCGCGCCCCCTGCGGTCGGGCTGATGATCAAGAACATCCAGGCTCCAGGCGATGCGCGGGTCGATCCCATGGCAAACGGCGGATCTAACTACCACATCTACGATATGCAGATCGTCCAAGGCGATCTTCTCGATATCGTAAAGGAAATGATCGCGCGTTTCGGCCCCGCTGGGGCCATCCATATCGCGACGCCGCGTACAGGGGTTTTTGCCGGGAAGGCTTTCCGCTCCGACGGCAGATTCGTAAAGACCAGGACGCGGGCGGGGAACAGGTCCGGAAACCTCTGAGGCCGCCTAAGTGGGCGGCTCAGGCGATGGCGACGACATGGGGCCGCCCGGCGTGGGGGCGTAGTATCCCGGCGTCGGCGCCCGGCTCAAGGGCGCTTCCGGGGTAGGATTCAGGTTCAACAGGGCATGCGCCGCGTTTTCCATTCCCGGCGTCGGAGACATGTAGCCGCCCGGGGTCGGCGCGTAGCCGTAGCCGTCGGATGACGGGGACGACCCGTAGGCGCCCGGAGTCGGGGCGTATCCCGGCGTCGGCGCGGTGGATCCCAACGGCGTGGGCGATCGGTAGGCTTGCGGCGTGGGGGCATCGGGGTAACTCCCCGGTGACGGCCAATCGCCCGCTCCCGGTGTCGGCGCATAACCCGGTGTCGGCGCCGTATTCCGATCCGGAGACGGAGATGGCGCCGTGGAACGGTCGGGAGAGGCCACCCTCGTAATGGGGAACGGGTAGTTCGGCGCGAAGTTTGGGGATTCGGGGATTTCAAAGGACGGGCTGCGGCTGATCATCCGCGAAGGGGATTCCGCATCGTAGACATGGCCGTCATCGCTCATGGGGGCCCTGGGGGTATAGGGCGAAAGCCGATCGGTCGCCGAGGAACCCGGTGAAGCCAAGGAAGGCAAGGTCGAAGGCGGAGGCGGCGTCAGTAACCTGAATGGATCCAGCGGGGATCCCATTTCCGACATGCCGGACGAAGGTGAGCCGGGAGATACGCTGGAACTTCCGCCCAGGCCCGGATGCATCGGCGCGTGCCGACCCGAAGCGTCCGAATAGGCGGACAGGGTGCGGCCCGGGGAGGGTTCCGACTGCGCGCTTGCTAAGGCATCGCCGACCGGGCGGCCTCCGCCCACCGTGGTATCGATGTGCAACTCGGGGCGCGGAGGCAGGAAATCCTGCGGGGTGAGGTTGATGAAATCGGGGTTGGCCGGGGCCTGGTGGGGATTCGGAGTAGAACGCGCGGGCGTAGTGTTCACGAAGCCGTTGCGTTGGAAGCTATCGGGCGTACGGTTCTCGAACTGGACCGGGGGTTGCGGCGGCGCTCGACGGGGAGGGATGTTGGGATTGATATTCGGCATGGCGTAGCGGCTCTTTGCCTTATAAGTAGCGTAATCAGCGGAATTGATCCCGGGGTAATCGGGGGAATGCGGAAGCTGGTTACGGGATGATTCGGGTAAGGGTTAGGATTGGGGCCGCGCCCAGGGTCGGTACCCGCCTGGCGGAATGCGCAGGTTACGGGCGGCTTGGGGATTTGGGGGAGGCTATAAGAGTACGGGGGCGTCCGGCAGTTCGTTGCTGTCGGGGCCGATGCGGGGGAAATGGGATTCCAAGTGCCGGCTTACCGCCGCGATTCCGGCCAGTACCCCGGCTTCGAATCTCCCGGCGCGGAACTCCGTTTCCATGGCTTTACAGATGGCTTCCCAACCCGGAGGGCCAACCTTGGCATGTACGCCGCGGTCCGCCACGATTTCCACATCGCGATCGGCCAGCAACAGATAGATGAGTACGCCGCTGTTGGCTTCGGTATCCCATACGCCCAGGTTTGCGAAGGCTTGCACCGCTCGCTGCCTGGCCGTGACCCCCGCCAGCAAGGGACCCAGACGCAGGGAAGCTTCCACCGCGAAACGGATTTCACCATGATGCTTGGCTTCCGCCGCCGAGATGGCCTGGGTGATACGTTCCAGGGTCGCGGCCGGGAAGCGGCGGTTCCGTTCCGGCGCTCCGACCCACAGATGTTTCGCGATGCGAGTGAAATCCATGCTCACCAACTCCCCGAGGCGCCGCCGCCTCCAAAGCTACCGCCGCCGCCGGAAAATCCCCCGCCGCCGCTCCAACCTCCACCGCCGCCACTGCCCCAACCTCCACCGCCGCCACTGCCCCAGCCTCCGCCGCCTCCGCTGCCCCAACCTCCGCCGCCGCCGAAACCGTCCCAGAACCCGCTACGCCTGCGATTGCCGCGCGCCGATGCGGGAAGCAAATCGTCGCGGACCCCGAAAATGCTGGTCAGGGTGAACGCCAAGGCGCCCGCGCCCAATGCCCACCAGAGGGATCCGGAAGAAAACATCCATCCGAACCAGCCCGCCATACCGCCGGCAGCTGTCCCTCCGCGGGCGCGACCCAAGAGGCGTCCCAACAGCAGGGACATTACGAAGGCCGCGATACCGATCGCGATGAGGCTGGACAGCGGGAGCGCGCGGTTCACTGGGGAACCGCCTCCGGCGGGAGCCGGCAATGCCTCGCCATCAATCACTTTCATGATGGCCTGGGTTCCCGCTTCGATCCCGCCCGCGAAATCGCCGCCTTTGAAATACGGAGTGATGACGTCGCCGATGATGCGCTTGCTCATGGCATCGGTCAGGGCGCCTTCCAACCCATAGCCGACTTCCAACCGCAGCTTGCGATCCTCCTTGGCCACCACCAGAATCGCCCCGTCATCGATCTTCTTGCGTCCGATTTTCCAGGCCTCGGCAACGCGAATGGAATACTGTTCGATTTCCTCGGGATGGGTGGTGGGTACGATGAGGATGGCGACCTGGCTGCCTTTGCGGGCCTCGAAGGCCGCCAACTGTGCGTCGAGGGAGCGCTGGGTGTAGGCAGGCAAAGAGCCGGTGAGATCAACGACGCGGCCCGTCAGAGGCGGCACCGCGACCAGACCGGAACTGAAATCCGCATGGCAGGGAATCAGAGCGAGGAACAGCCCCAGGGCCATCGCGCGCATGGCGGAGACCCCTACGGCTCTAGGGTTCGCGGAAGAAGGATTAATGGGCTGCGCCCGCAGGGGCGGCAGCCGGGGCCGGAGTCGCGGAGGGGGCCGTAGGGGCCGCCGCCGGGGTGGGCGCCGGGGTCGCGTTCCCGAAATCCACCTTGGGAGCGGTCGAAATGGCCTTCTCATCCTCAACAGTGAAATTGGCTTTCACCTTCATCCCGAACCATTTGGCGGTGAAGTTGGTGGGGAACGAACGGACTTCGACATTGAAACCGCGTACGGCATCGATATAGCGGTTGCGCGCGACGGTAATTCGGTTTTCCGTGCCTTCCAATTGCGATTGGAGATCGCGGAAAGAGCCGTCGGCCTTGATGTTGGGGTAGTTTTCAGCCACCACCATCAGGCGACTCAAGGCGCCGGTCATGTTTTTCTGGGCCGCGATGAACTTGTCCATCGCCTGCTGGTCATTCACCAGTTCAGGGGTGGCTTGGATGGTACCCACCCGGGCGCGCGCATCCGCCACCGCGGTAAGCACATCCTTTTCGTGACCGGCGTATCCCTTCACGGTATTCACCAGGTTGGGCACCAAATCGGCCCGACGCTGATACTGATTGACCACCTCGGACCAGGAAGCCTTCACATCCTCATCCTTGGATTGCAGGGTGTTGTACCCGCATCCCCCCAGGACCAGGGCCGCCGCGAGGGTGGTGAGAAGGGCCAGAGGCTTGAGGGGTTTGGCATGCGAGGCGTTCATTTTAGGCTCCGGTTACGATTGCAAGTAAGAATATAAATCTTATCTTTTGGCCGCCCGTTTCCCGTGGAGACGCCGATGCGGGCAATTCGAAGGAAAACGTCCGGTTACGACAGGGTAACTCCACGTAGACTCCTACCCAACCCCAAGCAAAGGCCGCCTATGTTGTTTTCGAACACGATGAAGAACCGTTCCCGCATCCATGCGCTGCGCAACGCCGCGTTCGTCGCCGCGGCCGCGGCCCTCGCCGTCGGTTTCTCCGGCTGCAACAAGAAGGATGCCGCCGCCTCGGATGAAATCCTCATCGGTCATTACGGTTCGCTCACCGGCGCGACGGCCACCTTCGGGCAAAGCGCCCAGAAGGGCATCGAGATGGCCGTGGACGCGATCAATGTCAGCGGCGGCGTATTGGGCAAGAAGCTCAAGGTGATAGTCGAAGACGATCAGGGCAAGCCGGAAGAAGCGCAAACCGTCGTGACCAAGCTCATCAACAAGGATCGCGTGGTCGCGCTTCTCGGCGAAATCGCTTCTTCGAATTCCCTGGCCGCAGCGCCGGTGGCGCAGTCCAGCCGCATCCCCATGATCAGCCCCGGGTCCACCAACCCCAAGGTCACCAGCGTGGGCGACTACATCTTCCGCGTCTGCTTCATCGATCCTTTCCAGGGACAGGTGATGGCCAAGTTCGCCGCCAACACCCTCAAGGTCAAGAAGGTCGCCATCCTGCGCGACATCAAGAGCGACTACTCCGTGGGCCTGGCCAACTTCTTCGTGGAAGGCTTTAAGGGATTGGGCGGGGAAATCCTCTCCGACGAAAGCTATAGCCAGGGCGACAAGGATTTCACCGCGCAATTGACGGCCCTCAAGGGCAAGAACCCCGAGGCGATTTTCGTCCCCGGCTACTACACCGAAGTGGGTCTTATCGCCCGCCAGGCCCGTAAGCTCGGCATCACGGTGCCCTTGCTCGGCGGCGACGGCTGGGATTCCTCCAAGCTGTGGGAAATCGGCGGCGCGGCCCTCAACGGATGCTTCTACTCCAACCATTACTCCGTGGACGACCCCTCCCCCATTCTCCAAAAGTTCGTGGCGGACTATAAAGCGCGCTACGGGAAAACCTCGGATAGCATCCCGGACGCCATGGCCGCACTGGGCTATGACGCCACCCTGGTGCTCGCCGACGCGATGAAGCGGGCCCAGAGCTCCAAGCCGGACAGCATCCGCATGGCGCTGGCGCAGACCAAGGGTTTCATGGGCGTTACCGGCAACACCACCCTGGACGAGAACCGCAACGCGGTGAAGCCCGCTGTGGTTTTGGAAGTCATCGTGGACGAAAAAGGCAACGGCCGCAACAAGTTCAAAGAATCGGTCTCGCCCTGATCGGGGCGGGCCGGTGGGGGTGGGGCCCTCGGGTGGATAAGTAAACCGTGGAAAGTTTCCTTCAGCAGTTAATCAACGGCATCAGCCTGGGCAGCATCTATGCCCTGGTGGCCCTCGGGTACACCATGGTCTATGGCGTGCTGCGCCTGATCAATTTCGCCCATGGCGACATCTACATGCTCGGCGCCTATTTCGGGTATTACTTGTCCCGGCTGATCCAAGGCCGGACCCCTTCGCATCTGCTCGATGCGGCCGTGGTCATGTTCCTCTCCATGCTGGGCTGCGCCCTGGTGGGCATCGTCATGGAACGGCTGGCTTACCGTCCGGTGCGCCGGGCTTCGCGGCTTACCCTGCTCATCATCGCCATCGGCGTCTCGCTGCTCATCGAATACAGCAGTCAGGTGATCTTCGGCGCCGATCCCAAGTTCTTCCCGCAGCTCATTCCGGAAACGCAAATCCACATGGGCGGCCTCATCCTCACCAATCAGCAGATCATCGTGCTGTTCACGGCCCTGGCGCTGATGGTGCTGCTCAACCTCTTCATCTACCGCACGCGCACCGGCAAGGCCATGCGCGCCGTCTCCTTCAACCTGGACGCTGCCAAGCTGATGGGCATCAACACCGATCAAATCATCGCCCTCACCTTCGCGCTGGGCTCGGCCCTGGCGGCGGCCGGCGGCATCCTGGTCTCCATCAACATCCCCGGCATCGACCCCCTGATGGGAGTGATGACCGGCCTCAAGGCATTCGTGGCCGCCGTGCTGGGCGGCATCGGCAATATCTTCGGAGCCGTGCTGGGCGGCCTCATCCTGGGGCTCGCCGAGGTGATGGTATCCGGGTACGGTAGCTCGACCTATCGCGACGCCATCGCGTTCCTCATCCTCATCGCCATTCTGCTCTTCAAGCCATCGGGCATCCTGGGCAAGGGCCAGGTCGAAAAGGTATGAAGCGGCTCCTGTGGATTACCGGCGCGCTGGCCGCGCTGGCGTTGCTGCAATGGGGTTGTTCCGCCATTCTGCTGGATGGCCCCATCCGCCAAGGCCCCTACTACTATCAGATCATGATCCTCGCCGGGATCAACATCGTCCTGGCGGTGAGCCTCAACCTCACCAACGGCATCACCGGGCAGTTCTCCATCGGCCATGCGGGCTTCTTCGCCGTAGGGGCTTACGTGGCCGCTTCCGTCAGCTATTACGGCGGTCCCGGCATCCGCGCCGCCACCGCGTTCCTTCCCGCCGTAGGGCAAGATACCGTGGTACTCCTGTTGGCCCTGGCCGCGGCGGGTCTGGCCGCCGCCCTGGCGGGTTTGCTGGTGGGCATCCCCTCCTTGCGCCTGCGCGGCGATTACCTCGCCATCGTCACCTTGGGCTTCGGCGAAATCATCCGCGTGGTCATCCTCAACGTCGACGCCGTGGGCGGGGCGCGCGGCTTCGTGGGCATCCCCAAGCTGAGCAATTTCTTCTGGGTCTACCTGCTGGTCACGGCTTGCGTGGTCACGGTATGGAACGTGGTGCGATCGAGTTACGGGCGGGCCTTCATCGCCATCCGCGAGAACGAGATCGCGGCCCAGGCCATGGGCATCGACGTCACGCGCCATAAGGTGATGGCTTTCGTCATCGGGGCCGTCTTCGCGGGGATGGCCGGCTGCCTGTTCGGGCATTACACCATGTACCTGCATACCAACTCCTTCACCTTCGTGAAATCCTTCGAGATCATCATCATGGTGGCCATCGGCGGGCTGGGGAGCATCGAAGGCGCCGTGCTGGGAGCCATCTTCCTTACCGTACTGCCCGAGGCCTTCCGCGGCTTCGAAGGCTACCGCATGATCATCTATTCCCTGGCGCTCATCCTCATCATGATCTTCCGGCCCCAGGGGATGTTGGGCCAAGCCAGCCTGTTCGGGAAGAAGTCCAAGGGGAAGCGTAAATGACCGCGCTGCTCGAGCTCAAGGACGCGATGATCCGTTTCGGCGGCCTGGTGGCCGTCAAGGATCTCAATTTCTCCGTGAACGAAGGCGAACTGTTCGGCCTCATCGGCCCCAACGGCGCGGGCAAGACCACGGTGTTCAATCTCATCACCGGCGTGTATGCGCCCACCTCCGGCACCATTCTCTTCGACGGAAAGCCCGTGCAGGGACGCAAGCCGCACCAAATCTGCGGCGCCGGCATCGCGCGCACCTTCCAGAACATCCGCCTGTTCCCGGACATGACCGTGCTCGAGAACGTCATGGTCTCGCGCCACATGCGCAAGACCCAGGGGCTGGCCGGCGCCGTGCTCCGCAGCGCGGCCTTCCTGCGCGAAGAGGCGGAGTTCCGCACCGATGCCATGCGCCTGCTGGAATTGTTCCAGATGGAAAAATTCGCCGACGAGCATGCCTCCAACCTGCCTTATGGTTCCCAGCGCCGGCTGGAAATCGCCCGGGCCCTGGCCACCAAGCCCCGCCTGCTGCTGCTGGACGAGCCGGCCGCGGGCATGAATCCCCAGGAGTCCGCCGACCTGATGCGCCTCATCCGCCGCCTGCGCGACGAGTTCAAGGTCTCCATCCTGCTGGTCGAGCACAACATGAAAGTGGTCATGGGCGTGTGCGAACGCATCCAGGTGCTCGTGCATGGCGAAGGCATCGCCGTGGGCGAACCGGCGGCGATCCGGAAGGATCCCCGCGTAATCGAAGCGTATCTGGGCAAAGAGTAAGGGTAACGGGAATTCCTCCATGCTAGAACTCAAGAACGTCTCTACCCGTTACGGCGCCATCTCCGCCCTTACCGATGTGAGCTTTTCCGTGGCCAAGGGCGAGATCGCGACCTTGATCGGCTCCAACGGCGCGGGCAAATCCACCACCTTGCGCAGCATCATGGGACTGGCCCAGCCGCATGCGGGCGAAGTGCTGTTCGAGGGCAAGAAGATCAATCGCATGCCCACCCATCGCATCGCGGCATTGGGCATAGCCCTGGTGCCGGAAGGCCGCGCCGTATTCGCCAACCTGACCGTGCTCGAGAACCTGGAGCTGGGCGGCTACTTGCAAAAGGACTCCAAGCAGCTGAAAAAGGATCTGGAGCACGTGTACGTATTGTTCCCACGCCTCAAGGAACGTCTGCTGCAAATGGCGGGGACCCTGAGCGGCGGCGAACAGCAGATGCTCGCCATCGGTCGCGCATTGATGGCGCATCCGCGCCTACTGCTGCTTGACGAACCTTCCCTGGGCCTGGCGCCCCTGGTGGTGCAGGCCATTTTCGACGCCATCGCCGTGATCAACAAGGAAGGCACCACGGTACTGCTGGTGGAGCAGAACGCCAACCTGGCGCTGCGTCGTTCGCAGAATGCCTATGTGCTGGAGACGGGCCGTATCACCATGCGCGGGACTTCGACGGAACTCGCTCGGGATCCGCGCGTCAAGGAAGCCTACCTGGGGGAATAGCCGCCGTGTTGGCTGGTAGCGCTTACCGGCGCATACCCGGGGCTAACGGCGTTTAATGGCCTTGCGGCCTGCCGGCGACTTTGCGGGCGATTTAGCAGACGATTTAGCAGACGATTTAGCAGACGATTTAGCAGACGATTTAGCAGACGATTTAGCAGACGATTTAGCAGACGATTTAGCAGACGATTTAGCAGACATTTTTGCCGGCTTTTTCGCCGGTTTTTTCACCTTTGCCTTTACCTTCACCTTCACGATGGCCGGTTTTCCCCGCTTGGCGGTTTTTTTGCCGGCCTTCGCCGAGGTAGCCTTGCCGTTACGGGTGGCCGCTTGGGCGGCTTCCTGCAGCGCCGCCGGGGTCTCCGCCAAACGGGCCTTGCCAGCGGCGGTCAGATGCAATTTCCAATCGTAGGGCTTCAAGGGGCTACCGGGCGCAGGGGAACTGTCCGCTCCCTCCACGTATAACCACGGCTCCGCGTCCCCGGCTAGGTCGAGGGCGTAACGCGCGATTTGCATATCGCCCAGGCCCAACGGCCGTACCATCGGCTCCAGCCACACGCGCTTGCAGAAATGGGCGAAGTCCAGGGCACCATCCGACAGGGAACGCAGCAGCGCCGTTTCCATGGCATTCAAACCGCCGTTGGCGGCGGGCAAGCGGCCCAGATGCGCGCGCAGCCCGCTTTTCAGCAAGGGCCAGGGCGCGAAATGATCCGCGGACTGGGCCCATTTGAGGAAATCTTCCCAGCCTTGGTTGGAAGAAGCGGAGTATGCCTTCCAAACCTTTCCGGCCAAGGTCAATACCGCGGGATCCAGGGGCAGGCGCCCATCGAGAAGCTTGGGGAAAGCGGAAGGCAGCCGGACGCCGAGGGGCTTCTCCGGGCAGATGATGGAAGCGCGGCCTTTGCCCTTGAGCTGGGAAGGCAGATGCGCCAAGAGGTATACGAGATGGATCTGGCAGAAGAAATCCTCTTCGAACCAGAACACCACCTCGTCCTTGCCGCGCGCCGCCTTGTCCAAGGTGGCGAACAGGTTTTTCATTTCGGCCAGGTACTGCTTGGGATCGGCTCCGTAGTAGGCGTGTAGGAATTCCGCGCGCGCTTTGAGATCGATATCCCCGGAAGCGCCTTTCCCCGATACCGGACCTTCCATCAGCATGTCCTTCCAGACCAGGAAAGTACCCTTGACCGGGCTTTGCTTGAGGATCGCCAAGGTAGCGTCGCCGTTAATCACATGCAGCATCGGATTCATTATAATGTTTCCTCCCGCGGCGCGCCAACCACTTCGCTGATTTGCCAATTTGGCTAAGGCTTGGCCAATAGTCGCGCGCGTAATTCCAGGTAACGTTCCGGATAGAAAGGCTTGCCCAGGGCTTCGCGGTGATCGAACCCGAAGGCCCGTGAGCTGACCGCCAGTATGGGAGGCGCTTGCACGCGTTTGGCCACGGCAATGCCGTTGTACAGGTTCCACCAGCGCTCCAGATCGCGGATGAAGGCGGCCTTGTCGGGGAATAGGCGGTATACATCGGTGACCGCGGGGTCGAGGCCCAATTCGGCGTTGAGGCTGCCGGCCGCGTACCATTCCAGGATTTCCTCCGGCGTGGCGCGATTCCAACGCTGCACCCAGGAGAAGAACAGCCGATCATGGTATGGATAATGCAGGGGGTCGCCTTTGCCTTCATCCACGGACTGGCTCTCGCTGAGTTCGGCGCTGGGGACGATGGTGAAGATGCCCTCGGGGATGACGGCGCGGCCGAAGATTTCCGCGTTCAGGTACCGACCCAGGGCATAGACCTCGGCCTTCCAGAGATCCCCGATCAGGGCCAGGAATCCGCCCAGGTCGCCGTACAAGGTGCTATAGCCGACCGTCATTTCGGCCTTGTTGGCATTGCAAGCGAACACGCCTCCGAAAGAAGCGGACAAAGCCGCCAGAATCCGGCTGGAGCGATCCCGGGCCTGCACGTTTTCCATCATGAACCCAGCCAGGGAGATGGGCGCGAAATGCTTTCCGTCCAGGGAGGTGATCTCCAACCCGTCCAACTGCTTGTGGGTAAGGCCCACGCTCTCCTCGATACCGATCTCGGTATACAGGCAGCCTAGGTTCCCCGCCAATTCCTTGGAGAGATTGCGCGTGGTGGCGCTATTGAAGCGGCTGGGCATATTCACCAGCAACAGGTTTTGCGGCGGCATGATTTCCGCGTACAGGGCCGCGGCCACGGCGCTGTCGATGCCGCCGGAAATCCCGAGTACGACGCAATCCTGGCCGATGGATTCGAGAAAAGCGCGCGCGCCGAAACGGAGCGCCCGATGGACTTCGGAGATGGCGGTTCCCGTCTTCGCCGCCGGGCGGGTGGCGGCAGCCAGATCCGCCTTGGCTCCGTTCCATTCCAGCTCGAACAGGGCCAACTCCTCCGCGTAGGCGGGAAGCTCGCAGCGGATATCGCCGTCCGCCCCGTAGGCGGTGCTGCGGCCATCGAAGGTGTACAGCGTTTTGCCGTTGTTCTGCAGGCCGATGGCATTGACGTACAGTAGGGGCGCGCCGATGGCCTTTACCTTGGCGGAGAACACCCGATTGCGTTTGGCGTTCTTACCCTGGGTGAAAGGCGAGCAACTGAGGTTGAGCAGCACGTCGCAACCCTTGCCGCCCAAAATGGAGAAAGGCTTATGGGCGTAGTCATCTTCCCAGCCATCTTCGCACAGCACGATGCCTACGCGCGCGCTTCGGCCCGCGAGATCCATGTCGATGGGCTCCAGCAGGGAGTCCAGGGATCGGCCAGTCTCCAGCGCCAGCTTGCGCGCGTCCTGGAAATGCCGAGGCTCTTCGAACTCGCGATAATTCGGGAGCAGGGTCTTGATGCCGTAGGGTTTGCCGAGGCCGGGATGCCGCAAGGCCCGGCCGCCTTGGGCGGCGATGTAGCCGTTGTATTTGCGGGGCCGGCCATCCTCCCCCTTGGCTTCCCATTCCGTGACCACGGTTCCGAACACCACGGCGAGGCCTTCGCCGGGGCCGCCGGGAGCGGTAGCTTCCACGATACGTCCCGCCCAGGTTTCGCATTCGCGCAAGAAGGCGGGCCGCTCCCACATATCCCCCAGCAGGTAACCGGGAATCGACAATTCGGGAAAGGCCACCAGATGGGCGCCGCGGCCACGCGCTTCGGCTAGGATTTCCAGCATTCGGGCGCCATTGCGGGCCGGTTCCCCGGGAAATACCTGGAATTGGGCTACGGCCAGCTTAGCCAAAGGCCGTCCCGGGTTTAATTTCTAGTTTCGGGAGGAAGTGCGATCCCATCATTTTTTCCCGAGTTGCTCCGCGAGGGTAAGCCTATGATTCCTCCGGATCAACGCCTGATCGAATCGCCGTTTCTCTTCATCCGTTTCGGGAATGACGGTGGGGATATCCATAGGTTTCCCCTGTTTGTCCAAAGCCACGAAAGTCAGGTAGGCCGTGCAAACGTGCACGGGAGTCTCCGCGCCGGGCGCCAGGGTTTCCGCCACGACGCCCACTTCCATGGAATGCCTGAAAGCCCGATTTACGGCCGCCCGGATGGTCAGCACCGATCCGTTCGTGACCGGTTTCTTGAAAATGAGATTGTCGATGGAAACGGTGACCACGGTGCCTCGGACATGCCGAATGGCGCTGATGGCCCCCACTTTGTCGATCCAGGATACCAGCTTACCGCCGAAAAGGTACCCCAGTCCGTTGAGATCTCCGGGAAGGATGAACTCGGAGGACTCCGTATACGTCGAAGCTACGCTATGTTCCATGGCCGAAATCTAGCAACTGGAGCCATGGATAGGCTTGCGCCGCAGGGCGCGCAAAACCGATATTGCATTTCCACGTAAATATAGAGGCAGATATGAAGGATACCCAGACCGCCGAAACCGTCCGAACCCAACCCGCCTCACAGGAGTCCCGCGCGCACCAATCCTCCGCGCCGACATCTTTCAAACGGCTCATCCGATTGCTGCGCTATGTTTGCGCCGGCTACTATGCAGGCGGAAAGGGAATGCCTTGCGCCGTGCAATGGCGCGATGAGAAGCCCTTCCTGTTCGGTCCGGGCGAGCCCACCTTCACCCTGATCCTCAACGACAAAACCGCCGTGGCTGCATTCGCCTCCCTGGACGGGCTGGCTTTCGTGGAGGCCTACGTACTGGGCCACATGGACATCGTGGGCGATATGGATATGCTGCACACCATGCGGGAAGTGACCACGGATAGGCATCCCTTGTTCTATTTCTGGAACCTGGCCAAGCCCCTGGTATTCGGCCAGACGCGTATGGATCGCTCCGCGATATCGACGCATTACGACAACTCCCTGGGGCTCTACCGCGGCTTTCTCGACCCGCGCCATCGCTGCTATTCCCAGGGCGTGTTCCTCCGCGACGACGAACCGATCGAGGACGCCATGACGCGCAAGCTGGACTTCGCCATCGAAGCCATCGGGGCCAAGCCGGGAGACAGGATCCTCGATATCGGCGGGGGCTGGGGCGCGTTCAACGAGCATGCGGGCCGGAAGGGCATCCGGGTTACCTCGCTCACCATCTCCAAGGAGAGCGAACTGTTCCTCAAGAACATGATCGCGGAGCAAAACCTGCCCTGCGAGGTTCTCAACCGGCATTTGTACGAGTTCGAGCCCGGCTTTAAGTTCGACGGCATCGTTAACCTGGGCGTTACCGAGCATCTGCCCGATTACAAACGCTCCCTGGCCACGTACCAGCGCCTCTTGAAGCCCGGAGGCAAGGTCTACCTCGATGCCAGCGCCTGCCGCGAGAAGTACAAGTTCCACAGCTTCATCTCCAAGCATATCTATCCCGGTAATTGCTCGCCCCTGTGCCTGCACGATTATATGACCCACCTGGCCGATACGCCCTTCCGCCTGCTGGGGATCTGGGACGATCGGCATAGCTACGAAATCACCGCGCGCCATTGGGCCCGCAGCCTGGAGCGCAACCGGGACGCCATCGTCAAGGCCTGCGGCGAATCCACCTTCCGCAAGTTCCACGTCTACCTGTGGGGAACGGTCGATGTGTTCCGCAACGACATCATGCAAGCCTATCGCTGGGTGCTGGAACTGCCGTGAGGCTTTACCTCTCCTCTTTCCGGCTGGGCAACCGGCCGGAACGGTTGGTGGAGTTGGCTGGCCGGAAAAAGGCCCTCGTGATCGCCAATGCTTGCGATCTATTCCCGGAAGCGGAGCGGCGTCCTCGCGTGGAGCGCGAGTTGGAAGCCTTGAGCGCCCTGGGATTCTGGGCCCAAGAACTGGATCTGCGCCGGCATTTCCGCGAAGGCGGTGACCGGGACGGTCTGCGCGCCGAATTGTATTCGACGGGCCTGGTATGGGCCCGGGGCGGGAACGCCTTCGTGCTGCGCCGCGCCTTGCGCCAGAGCGGGTTCGACGGGGTGTTGATGGACGCTTTGGCCGCCGATCAATTGGCCTTCGGGGGATACAGCGGCGGCATCGCCGTGCTGGCGCCGAGCCTGCGCGGCATCGAGCTGGTCAACGATCCGCTGGCGGTACCCGCCGGGTACGATCCGGAAACCATTTGGGAAGGCCTGGGAGCGATCGATTTTTCCCTCGCGCCCCATTACAAATCGCCGCACCCCTCCTCCCCCGGCATCGATAAAGTCGTGGAATACCTGCGCAAGCGGGGCACGCCCTTCCAGACTTTGACCGACGGGGAAGTACTCGTCATCTCCGGCGATAAACGCGATTTGGTGCGCTAAGGTGCCGGCCACGCAATCCTTCCTTTACGTCGCCTATTACGCGATCATTTATGCCGGCCTGGGGGCAGGCGCCGTCGCCGCCAAAGCCCCTCCGGCAGCAGGCCCCAAGGCCGAAGCCTTCTGGTTCCCCAAGGAAGCCCAGCTCGGATACGCCCTTATCGATGTCTCGGCGCCTACCGCGCCCCCCCTGGAATGCCGCGACTGTTTCAAGAACTTCACCCCGGGCTCGACGCAGAAACTTTTCACCACCTGGATCGCGTTGGAATTGCTGGGGGGCGACCGCACCTATGCCACCGAGTTGTTCCGCACCGGAGACATAACCGAGGGAACCCTTTCCGGCGACCTCATCATCAAAGGCGGCGGCGATCCTTCCTTGGGCGGATCGCAATACGGCCCCGAGCGCAGCGTCGAGGCCGTATTCGGCCAATGGACCAAGGCCCTCAAACAGGCCGGCGTCAAGCGCATCACGGGCTGCGTGATCGGCGATGGCGGCTTCCTTACGGAGGAAGGCCCCCACCCGGCCGGGCTCTGGGAGGACGCGGGCAATTATTATGCAGGCACGGTTTCCGGGCTCAGCTTCAACGACAACCTGTACCAGATGGAATTCTCGGGCGCGAACGCGGCGGGCAAAGCCGTCGACCTGCGGGGAACTTCGCCTGTCCATACCGGCATCGCCCGCTTTGACAATCGCCTGGTGACGGGACCCGCCGACGGCCGCGATTCCGCTTTTATCCTGGGCGGATTTCCTTCCCCCATCCGCGCTTTGCGCGGCACCTATCCCGCCGGGCGCATGCCCTTCACCATCAAAGGCAGCTTGCCTAATCCCGCCTGGACCTGTTCCCGGGAGTTCCGCGCCTACATGGTCGCCCAAGGCATAAGCGTGACCGGCGAGGGACCGGCATGCGGCGATTCCCTCTCCCTGCCGAACCATGCGCCCGTCGCCGGCGTATCCGCCATCGCCGGAACGCGCATCGTCTCGCCTCCCCTGCGCGATTTGATCCGCATCGTAAACCAGAAAAGCGACAACAACTTCGCGGCGCAGACCCTGGCGCTTCTCGGCAAGGGCACGGGGCGGAGCGGCGATTGGCGCGGTGGACTCGAAGCCGTGAATGGCTGGTTGGATTCCCACGGATTCGATCGCAAGCAAATCCATCTCAAGGACGGGAACGGGCTTTCGCGCTACAATTGGATCGCCCCGGCGGAGACCGTGCGGTTGCTGGGCGTGGCGTTCCACGACACCCGCTTTCCCCAGTTCCAGGCATCCCTGCTCGGCGCCCCCGGAGCCGAAGCCAAGCTCGATCGTTTCGGGGAAGGCTGGAAAGGGCGCTTGTATGCCAAGACCGGTACGCTGGAAGGTGTAAACGCCCTGGCCGGATACCTGAAAGCGAAATCGGGCAAGTGGTTGGCCTTCGCCATCGCCGCCAACAATTTCGAAGCGGGCAACGGCGACGCGCAGAAGTATTTCGCGCCCTTGCTCAAGAAGTGGGCTGAGGCTTATTAGGGAAATGCGCGGGGAAATGGTATCATAACCCCATGCTTCCCTTGCTCGTTTCCACCCCCCATTGCTCCGGCCACGTGCCCTATTGGCTGCTGGCGCGCATGCTCCAGACCGGGGAAGGCGAAACGGCCCTCAAGCGCAGGCTGTTCAAGGAAGGCGATCCCTTCACGGACGTAATCTTCAACATTCCCGACGCCGAGGTGATCGTCAACGCCCCGGCCTCGCGTTTCGTGGCCGATCTGAATCGCGAACGTAGCGAAGGCGGCGAGAACGGGGTCATCAAGCTCACGGATTTCGAACGCCGCGCCTTCTTCCCCACCGGCTACGCGCTTTCCGATTCCGAGCGCGAAACGCGCTTGTCCCTATACTACGATCCCTACCATGCCGCCCTCGAGAAGGCCCTCGCCTCCAAGCGCATCCGCTTCTTTTTGGACGGGCACTCGATGGTCTCGCACGGACCCGCCATCGGTCCCGATCAGGGCGCGCCGCGGCCCGCCCTGTGCATCGCCAACTTCGGCGACGAAGACGGCGATCCCGTTCCCGGCGCCGGACCGGTCTCGTGCCCCGCTCCCCTGGCACAAGGCATCCGCGACCAACTCGCGAAATCCCTGAAGCCCCTGATCGCTTCCGCCGGCCTGCCCGAAGGCCCCGCCCTCAACCGGCCCTTCGACGGCGGACACATCCTACGCAAGTATTCGCGCGCGCCCTTCGCCGTTCCCGGGGTGATGATCGAAGTGAACCGGGCCCTGTACCTGGACGAGTCCACCCTGGAACCGATTCCCGGTAAGGTGGAAGCCCTGGCCAAGGCCATGGGACGGCTGGCCGGCTGGATTCTCGAAACCCTTCCCTGAGACTTTTTTTACCCCCCGGGAACGCCCCGTTCCGCGGGATTTCCGCATGCCGATACTAAGATTGAGATTGAGTCTTGATTTATAAGCGGGATTGAGTATCCTTCCCAGCAACCGAACCGCTCCTTGAAAGGCAGTCCATGTTTACCATCCGCGCCGTTTCCTCCGCCTTGCCCCCTCTCTCCTTCGGCCTGGCTTTGTCCGCGCTGGTATTCGCAAGCCCCGCCCGCGCCAACGAACATCATTTCGGATACGTCTATGAAACCGGAGTGCTGGCCCCGGGCGCCAAGGAACTCGAGATGTACAACACCCTGCGTACGGGCCGGGAGGATTTCTACTCGGCCATGGACCAGCGCCTTTCCTTCGAGGTGGGCGTGGCGAACAACCTGATGACGGCCTTCTACCTCAATTGGAGCAACGAAACCTCGGGTGATACCGTGCTCTCCTCGGCCTTCGAGTGGCAGGGGATTTCTAGCGAATGGAAGCTGAAACTGATGGATCCGGTAGCCGACGCGGTCGGCCTGGGGCTGTACGCCGAGCTGAGCTACGGCACTTCGGGAATGGAAATCGAACCCAAGATCCTGTTCGACAAGAAGGTCGGGAACTGGATGCTGGCCGCCAATCTCATCTGCGAATTCGAGTTCGAGGCCGAGCCGGAGGAGATGGAACTGGAAGAGGTAGCGCCGGATATCACGCTGGGCGCGACCTACGAGGTCAAGCCCGGTTTCCATGCCGGCGTGGAGCTGCGCAACCATAACGCGATAGTCAAGTCGTCGGCATCGGGCGATCTGGAGCATGAATTCTCCGCCCTATACGCGGGCCCCGTGCTGGCATATGCCACCGAGTCGTGGTGGATGACCTTCTCCGTGCTGCCGCAATTGCCGGCCTTGTCCAAGGCCTCCGGGGGTTCTATACTTGTCCTG
>JAHFCH010000030.1 GCA_023249635.1 Fibrobacterota bacterium | reverse complement strand
CATCCCTTGTACATCCTCTACACCTCGGGCTCGACCGGAAAGCCCAAGGGCATCTTGCATACCACCGGCGGCTACATGGTGGGCACCTACCTGACCACCAAGCATATCTTCGACATCAAGGCGGAGGATACCTATTGGTGCACGGCCGACATCGGCTGGGTCACGGGCCACAGCTACGTGGTCTATGGCCCCCTCAACGCCGGCGCCACCGTGCTCATGTACGAAGGCGCGCCCAACTTCCCCGAGAACGATCGCTTCTGGCAGATCATCGAGCGCTACAAGGTCTCGATCTTCTATACCGCGCCCACCGCCATCCGCTCCTTCATGAAATGGGGCGACGAGCATCCCAACAAATATGATCTCTCTTCCTTGCGTCTGCTGGGTTCGGTGGGCGAGCCCATCAATCCCGAGGCTTGGATGTGGTACCACGAGGTTATCGGCGGCAAGCGCTGCCCCATCGTGGACACCTGGTGGCAGACCGAAACCGGCGCCATCATGATCAGCCCGCTGCCCGGCGTCACCCCGACCAAGCCCGGTTCGGCCACCTTCCCCTTCTTCGGCGTGGATGCCGCCATCGTGAATGAGAAGGGCGAAGAGCTGGGCGTGAACCAGGGCGGTTTCCTGGTGATCAGGCAGCCCTGGCCCTCCATGTTGCGCACCCTGTACAAGGCCGACGATCGCTTCAAGGACGTATACTGGAGCCGCTTCGAAAAGCAGGGCTGGTACCTGGCCGGCGACGGCGCCGTGAAGGACGCCGACGGCTACATCTGGATCCTGGGCCGCATCGACGATGTGCTCAACGTATCCGGCCATCGCCTTTCCACGATGGAAGTGGAAAGCGCCCTGGTGGCGCATGAATCCGTGGTGGAAGCCGCCGTGGTGGGCTTCAAGCACGACGTGAAGGGCGAAGGCGTGGCCGCCTTCGTGAGCCTGGGCAAAGGCGCCGAGAAGGGCGAGAAGACCTCCGCCGCGCTGAAGGCCCACGTGCGCAACATGATCGGGCCGCTGGCGATGCCGGACCAGATCCACTTCACCGACGCGCTCCCTAAGACCCGTTCCGGCAAAATCATGCGGCGCCTGCTGCGCGATGTGGCCAACGGGGTGGAGACCAAGGGCGATATGTCCACCCTGGACGATTTGAACGTATTGGCGAAGCTCCGCAACGACGAGGACTGAATCCAGGGTAGCGGTTTCCGCTTACTTCCACGTCATGACCTGCGCGGCGCCATAAGGGGCCGCGGAAGATCTTGAATATATGCTACACATGTTCCCTATCCGCCGAATCTTCCCCGCCGCCCTGTCGGCGATCCTGGCCGGATGCCAGGGTACTTCTTCATCCCTGCCGATGAAGGAAAAAATCCACCTTTACCGTGCCGTTTATTCCGAGGATCAAAGCGCCGTCGCCGTCATGGACGAATACCTGCTCAAGGAATGCGATGGTCCGGCACTGGAAGGGGGATGCGATTGGACTCCTCTGCGATTTCTCCTCTACCGGGTCGATACGGCGGATACCTCCAAGCGGGACACCCTGTTCGATGTGCCCTCGGGACAGGCTTGGAACGGCTCCCATGAAGAAGGTCCACCGTTCTACTTCTCCCCTCTCCATGGCCGCCTACTGCATGGGGAATTGGATCCCAAGTTGGGACAACACCTGATTCTGTCCGACGCCCAGGGTCGCGGCCGGACTGATCTTATCGCATTGCCGGGCACCCAAAACCTGAAAATGAAGGATGCGGTCCCTTCTCCGTCCTTCGCGCGCCTGGCCGTTCCGGCCCAGCCCTCCCTCTCGACCGTCAAGGTGGTGTTCGTGGACCTGGAGATCCCCGCCTTGGTCGATTCAATCGAGTTCCCCAAGTCCGCTGCCGATACCGTTGACTTTATCTACCACCGCGTCTTCTGGGAATCGGAGTCTTCCCTGGTGGTGTACGGGTACGACGGCCATCCGGGCTTCGGCACGGCGGCCTACCGGATCAAGGGCGGGAAGGTCGTGCAAACCATCCACCAGTGGGGTTGCATGCCTCCGGAACCTCCCCAGAGCAGCCCCTACGACGGGCGCGGCACCCGCGCGGTATTCACCGACAGCGGCCTGGTACGTTTGCCTGTGGAACCCCGGAAATGCGCCTACGTAGGCGGGATTCCCACCTGGAAGTAACGCGGATCAGGATTCTTTGAACGGCGAAAGGCCGGGGATCGCTCCCCGGCCTTCCTAACTTGTCGCCGTCCTGGATGCATGACACGGATCGCGGCATGAACCCTATGCTCCCTTCAGTTAGGTATGATAAAAATCTGGTTCAGTGTTTCGGAATCGGGGTATACACCGCAAGAATTTTTTCCTGTCGCGTTCACTTTCACTCCTGTGGCATTTGCCGTCAACGCCACACTGAGAAAAGCTGGGTGAGTGTTTGAAATGCCTCGACTAGTAGGAGTTGGGAAAGGGCGATTCTCAAAAAGGTTGGAAGACCCGGGATATCTCCCGGGCCTTTCTTTTTGCCCTCGAATGGTTCGAGCGCGCGGGTTTAGTGCTGGGTCTCGGGATACAGGTTGAAGTTCACCACGTATTCCCACCAGTTGTTCTGGCGCCCATTGTTCGACGCGTTGCCCGCATCGGTATAGGTGCCCTTGAACCGCGGGTAATGCTGGTAGTACCACTTCACGAAGCCGCGCTGCACCTCGTTATCCTGGGCAATCGGCATCCACTCGTACTGGTTCACCAAGCGCTTGGTCGATGCGCCCGCCAGGTTGGGGTAGTTGTACAGCCAATCGTCGGCCATCGAATAGGCCTGGTTGTCGCCCCAGTACACGTATTCGTTCACGTGGGTCTGCGTGTTCGGGGGCCAATGGATGGCGCCGACACCGGCCTGGCCGGCCAGGTTGCCTTCCACCACGCTGAACTTGTCCCAGATGTTGCGCATGGCGGGCACCTGCTGGCTGCCGCAACCGGCGCCGAAGTCGGGCCAGTAGCAGTTGTTGTAGGGGAGGGTGGGGGGCGTGGCGAAGGCGTGGTCGCCGATGAGCTGCTCGGCGCGATGGCCGAACGCGTGCTCGGCCAGGCCCACGGTGCGCTCGTAGTTGTAACCCATCACGAAGAAGTTGGGGGTGTTGCGGTAGATGGGCGAGCCGTTGATCCAATACGAAGTGCGGCCCATCATGGCCGATTCGTAGTAACCCGACCAGGGGAAGCCCCACACGATGACTTCGTCGACTTCGCCCGCATTGACCTTGGCGTCCACGCCGTACAGGTCGAGCAGGGCATTGTAGTCGGCCTGGTAGTTGCCGCCGCTGGGCATGTGCCCTTGCGCGCCCACCCAATCCCAAGTGTCAAGCGCGTACTGATAGCCATCCAGGTACTGCTGATCGGTAAACTGCGCGGTGCCGAACTGGACCGAGCCGGTGATGGGGCCCCAGGAGTTGAGCGGCTGCGGGATGCCGGGGTAGTTGGCGACCTTCCAGCGCACGTAACCGCCGCTGGCTTCGGTGAGATCCATCAGGTAGTCGCGGTTGAGCACGACGGGATCGCTCCAGGTGCCCCAGTGCGCCATGGCGTAGGTGTGCAGGCGCTGGTTGCCCTGGGAGGGGAGGATGGGATCCAAGGTGAGCACGAGCGCCTTCTTGGTCACGTAGTACTTGTTGTTGGTGGCCCAGTAGATGGCGTTGTCGAACAGCGCCAACGCGCGGGCGCTCTGGATGGGGGCGGTGAGATCGGCCAGGTACAGGAAAACGCGGCGGGCGGGGGCCGCGCGGCCGGGCATGGCGGCGCCGGTCTCATAGGCGAAGTCGATCACCTTGCTCGCGTCGTTGGATTGGGAGGCGATCTTGATGGCGTTGGCGTTGGGCTTGCCCCAGGAGACCTGTCCCGCGGCGGTGTAGAGCGCGATGGTGCCCGTCTGACCGCCGGCGAGGTCATGGCAGCCATCGCCGTAGTTCTTGGCGGCCGTATACATGTTGGTGCGATCGCAGGCCGAGGTGAAGATGCTGGCCTGGGTCTGCGCGTCCGTGGTGCCGTAGTCGGTGCCGGCGGTAAGGCCGGTCATGCCGAGATCGTCGAGGATGGCGTTCTCCCAAGTCACCAAGGGAACCGCGGAAGCGGTGAACTTGGTGTTCACGTCGCCGGAAGCGGGCGAAGAGGAAACCACCACCAACTGGCGCCCGTTGGCGTCGGCGGTAACGGTCTGGGCCGCGGCCTTGACGGTCACGGAGTAGCCCAGCGTTTCCAGGCGCTTCTTGACGGCGGCGTCGGCGGCGGTAAGGCTTGCCGAGCTGGTTACGAAGAGTACGCCGCTGGCGGGCGCGGTGCCCGTTACCGTGACGCTGATGGCCGCGGCCGAGCCCAGACGCGTGTTATCGTGGCTGGTGGCGGCGAGTCCGACATAGATGGAGCCGGTCATGGCGATGGTCTGGGCCGCGCCCACCTGGGTCCAGGTGGTTCCGTCCGGGGAGCGGAAGCCGGTGAACACGTCGCCGCTGCGTACCAGCTTGACCCAGTAAGGCGCGGCGAAGCCGGTGACATTTGTGCTGAACGAGGTTCCCGCGGCCGCGGAACGGTACTGGAAGGCCGCGCCGTTGGAGGGCGTCATGGCCATGAAGGCATGCTTGGATCCCGCGGTCAGGTCCTGGCGGATCATTACGCCGGCTTTGGCCCAACCATTGGTGTTGGCGACATCGTTGATGCGCGCCACGATGGTCGAATTACCGGCCAGGGTCTGATACACGAAATGGAAACCGTCCGCGGTTCCCCAGATGTCGGCGCCGGAGCCGTACACGGCCCAGGTGGTGCCGTTGTAGGCGGCGCTGCCCGCCACGCCTACCGAGCCGATGTCCTTCTCGGCCCAGGGCGCCGGTACGGCCGCGCGCGCCGTGCCCGCGAAGCCCAGCAGCAGCGATGCCATCACCGCCGCGCTTTTCCTTATCCTCGATTCCATGCTTATACGATGCATTGTGTCCTCCAATGGGTTTAGCGTATGCGGGGTAATAAAACCCAACACGGGATCGATCGTCAAGACGGCGCAACGCGATTGCTGTGCATTTGATGGAGAACATCCCTGTGCATTTTTTTGGGAACAGATTAGGGAACGGCCGTTACGCCGAGCACGCGGGTATGGCTTGCGGAGCCCGTGGATAAAGGGCGGTATGTGATCCGGGTTTTACGAGCGGCGACGCTGGAATGTGCATGGCCAGCGGAAGAAAGCGGCGAAGCGGCGGAATCGGAGAGAACGTGGGGAGCGGGGGAGAGCCGGGAAAAGGTTCGCCGCCGTCCCCGGTTAGGCACCGGGAGACGGGGCGCGAACAGGGATCAGAAGATCAATGCTGGGTTTCCGAATGCTTGTTGTAGTCCATGATGTATTCCCACCAGTTGTTGAGGCGGAAGCGGTTGCGGACGTTCCCGTCATTGGGATACAGACCGGCCACGCGGGGGAAATGCATGAACCACCATTTCTTGAACCCGCGACCGGCGTCGGCGTCCTGAGCGTACGGGGTCCATTCGTTGAGGTTGACCAGGCGCTTGGTGGCGGCTCCGGTCAAGGTCGGGTAGTTGTACTGCCAATCATCGGCCATGGTGTAGGCGGTGTTGGCCAAGGACCAGTTGTATTCGTCGCCGCGGTTGCGCGCGTTGGGGGCCCAATGGGCGGCGCCTACGCCCGCGTTGCCGGCCACCAGGCCTTCCACGGTGCTGAACTTGTCGTAGATGCTGCGCTGGGGCGTGGGCTGGCGCGTCGAACCGCAATAGTCGCCCGCGGGGAAGTCGGACCAGATACAGGGATAATAGGGGATGGTGAATATTTCATCGGCGGGCTGTACGAAGGCATGCCGATCGAGCAGCCATTCGGCGCGGTGGCCGAAGCTTTCCAGTGCCTCGGAGCGGCCGCGCTCGTAATTGAGGCCCATGACCACGAAGTTCTTGATGCCGGGACGCCAGATGACCGGGCCGTTGAGGTTGTAGGCCTGGTCGCCCGCCATGGCCGATTCGTTGAGGCCCGCGAAGGCGTGCGCATAGATGATGACTTCGTCCACTTCGCCCGCCGTGACCTTGGCCTCGACGTTGAACTGGCTGAACATGCCTACGTAGTCGGCCGTGTAGAAGCCGCCCTGGGGCATGGCCCGCGCCGCCGCGCCCCAATCGCGGGTATCGATGCCCACGTTGTAACCGTCGATGTAATCCTGCTCGGTGAAGGTGGCGGAGCCGAATTGCTCCGCGCCGGTGATCTGTACCCATTTGTTCAGGTAGGTGGGGATCTCGGGATAGAAGGCCCACTTCCAACGCACGTAGCCGCCGCTGGCCTCGTAGATGTCCGCCAGGTAGTCGCGTTCCAAGACCACCGGATCGTTCCAATTCCATTGCCGCGGGGAGGGCTGGTTGTACTGGTGGAGGCGTATACCGCCCTTGCTGCCCAGGATGGGATCATAGTTGAGGACCAGCACCTTACGGGTGAGGTAGTACTTGCTGCCGGTGGCCCAGTATACCGCGTTGTCGAACAGGGCCTGGCCGCGGGGCGACCAGTTGGAGGCGGTATTGTCTTCCATGAAGAGGAAGACGCGGCGGGCGGGAGCGGCGAGGCCGGGCATGGCGGCGGCCTTCTCATAGGCGAAATCGACCGCGCGGGCCTGGTTACCGGCATGGTAGGCGATCTTGATGGCATTGGCGTTGGGTACGCCCCATGAGAAGGTCTGGGCGCTACGGGTGATATTGACGTTGCCGGTGAGTCCGGCGGACATGTCCTGGCAGCCGTCGCCCCAGCCGGTAGCGGCGGTATACATGGTGGCGCGGTTGCAGGCCGCGGTATAGATGGTGGCCTGGGTCTGCAGGGTGGTGGTTCCGAAGTCGGTGCCGCCCACGGTGCCGGTCATGCCCATGTCATCGAGCAGGGCGTTTTCCCACAGCAGTACCGGCTGGGTTACGGTCTTGAACTTGGTGTTCACGTCCGCCGAGGTAATCGAAGAGGAGATGAGCACCAGGTCCTTGCCGTTGGCGTCGGCGGTGACCGACTGGGCCGCGACCTTGACCACCACGGTATAGCCGAGGATTTCCAAGCGCTTCTTGACCGCCGCGTCGCCCGCGTTCAGGGTGGCCGAAGAGGCCACCAGCAGCACCTGGGGCTTGATAAGGGAGAGGTTGGTGAAGGTCGAGGTGCACAGCACGGGGTTGTTATGGCTGGTGACCGCCAGGCCCACATAGACCACCGGATCGAGTTCCAAGGCGCGCGTGGTCCCCACCTGGGTCCAGGTGATGTTGTCCGGCGAGCGGAAAGCGGAGAACTGGTTGCCGTTACGGACCAGCTTGATCCAATACGGCGCGGCCAGGCCGGCCGTGGTTGCGCTGACGCTGATCTGGTTGGCCACGGTGCGGGATTGGAAGGTGATGCCGTTGCCCGGGGTGACGAATACCGAGGCGTGCCGGGCGCCGGCGCTGAGGTCGTCGCGGATCATGAGGCCGGCTTTGGACCAGACGTTCTGGTTCTGGACAGTCGTGACCTTGACCACCACCTGCATGTTCCCGTTCAGGCGTTGGTACACGTAGTGGAAACCGTCGGCATTGCCCCACACGTCGGCGCCGGAGCCGGCCACGGTCCAGGTCCCGCCGCTTTCGCTGCCGGAGCCCGCTACCGCGACGCTGCCGATATCGCCTTGCTCCCAAGGCAGGGGAAGGGCGGCCGAAGCCGAGCCCGCTCCCAAAACCAATAAAGAGGTAAAAAGGGTTATTAAAAGGGTCGTGAAACCGGGCGCGAGGGCCCGCTTCATCGAGATCGATACCTGCATTGGAAATTCCCCACCGAAACGGAGCGGGGTCATCATGGGCCCCCCTCCCTGTGCGCGGCAAAAGATACACTCGGTCATAGAACATTCAAACCGATAATAATGCGCCTGTAATACCCCTGAAAAGCCGGGTCCGATATGACGTTGACGTAAAATTACCGTCCGCGGACAGGCTTCCGGACGGATAACCGGCTTGGGTTTTTAAGGGGGGATAGTACCTTTCCACCCCCTAGGAGACCCTTAATAATGATCGCTGTACGAGTTTCTCTCACCAAGATGGCCTTCGCCGTCGCCGTAATGCTCCCCACCGCCCTGCGCGCCCAGGCCGCTGCCGCGCCTGCCGACAGCGTTAAGTATGGCTGGAAGGAGCAGTTCACGGGGATGCTCAATCTGAGCCAAACCTATTACGACAAATGGGCCAAGGGCGGTACTGACGCGCTCACCTGGGATATAAACCTGGCAGGCAATTGCACTCTCGATCAGGAAAAGTTCATCTGGGAGAATTCCTCCAAGCTCCGCTATGGGCAGACCAAGATTTCCGATCTCGCCTCCCGCAAATCCGCGGATGAATGGCGCCTGGAATCCATTTACACCCGCAAGCTGGGGACCCTGGTAAATCCCTTCGCCGCCCTGGCCGGCTGGTCGCAGTTCACCGCCGGGTACAAATACGATGACAAGGCGGGTACCCGCGACCTGACCTCGGAATTCTTCGACCCGGCTTACTTCACCCAGACAGTGGGCGTCGGCATCACCCCCATTCCGGATTTCAAAGAACGCCTGGGCTTCCAGCTTAAGGAAACCTTCTCCGCCAACCAAGGTTATGCCGATGATAAGAAGACGACGGAGATCGAGGACTCCAAGGTCGAGTACGGTTTAAGTTCCACCACCGAGTACCAGCATACCCTCATGGAGAATATCCTGGGCAGCACCAAGCTTGACGTGTTCATCAATTTCAAGGGCTCGGACGAGATCGACGCGGATTGGGCCAACAAAATAACCGCCAAGGTGAACAAGCTCATCAGCGTCAACTTCGAGCTCGAGATGCTTTACGATAAGGACCTTTCCGAGGATACGCAGACCCGCGAAAGCCTTTCCGTAGGCATCGCCTTCCTCTCGCTCTGATCTCTAAGCTTTTCCTTTTTCTTACCCCGGGAGCCCGCCATGGCCGAACAGCATAAGTGGACCTTCTTCCGCGCGGGAGGATTCGATCAGGTGAAGCTCACCAGCGGCGCCGACCTCAAGCACCTCGATCAATTGGATCAGAAGCTGTGGGCGGCCTTGGCGTGCCCCACCCGGGGCCTCGAGATCGAGGCGCGCACCCTGGAGCTGATCGACACGGACGGCAACGGCCGCGTGCGGGCCCGCGAGCTCATCGCCGCGGCCCGCTTCGCCGTGGACAGCCTGAAAACCCCGGACGACCTCTTCAAAGCCGCCGACGGGTTGCCTTTGGCCTCCATCCAGGACGCGACCCCGGAAGGCAAGGTGCTGGCCGCTTCGGCCAAGCAGATCCTGCATCATATCGGCAAGGACGATGCCAGTACGCTGACAGTGGCCGACGTATCGGACCGGGTACGTATCTTCGCGGATACCCGCTTCAACGGCGACGGCGTCATCACCGAGTTTTCCGCAACCGACGAGGGAGGCAAGGCGGTTGTCCGGGAGATGATGGATTGCATGGGGAGCGTTCCCGACCTGAGCGGTAAACCCGGCGTGGGCAAGGAACAGATCGAAGCCTTCTTCACCGAGGTCCAGGCGTACTCCCAATGGCAGGCCGCCGCTGACGCCGATGCCGCCCGCATTTTCCCCTTCGGCAAGGATGCCACCGTCGCGGCTGTGGACGCGCTGCAGGCCGTGCGCGCCAAGCTGGACGATTATTTCGGGCGTTGCCGCCTGGCCGCCTATGACAATCGCGCCGAGCAGGCGCTCAACCGCAAGGAAGAGGAATACCTGGGCTTCGCGGCCAAGGATCTGGACATCACGACTTCGGAGGTGAGGGGATTTCCCCTGGCCCGCGTGGCCGCCGGCAAGGCCCTGCCCCTGGAAGGCCCAATCAATCCCGCCCATGCCGTCGCTCTCAAGCTGTTTGCCTCGGCAGCGGTAGTGCCCATCCTGGGTCCGCGCAAGGAGTTGACCGAGGCCGATTGGCTGGACATGCTCGCCAAGTTCTCGGCATACTTCGCCTGGCAGGCGGGTAAGGCAGGGGAAAGGATTGAGAAGCTGGGATTGGCGCGCGTTCGCGAGTTGCTTTCCTCCGGCGCCCGCTCCAGCGTGGAAGCGCTGCTGGCCCAGGACGAATCCCTGCGCGTTGAGACCGAGGGCATCGAGCAGGTGGAACGCCTGGTGCGCTACTACCGCGACCTCGCCTTGCTGTGCGTGAACTTCGTCAGCTTCGAGGATTTCTACGACGGCGATCAGCCGGCCATTTTCCAGGCGGGTACCCTGTACCTGGATCAACGCGCCTGCCGGCTGTGCCTGCATGTCGAGGACGCGGCCAAGCACGGCGTAATGGCAGGGCTTGCGGGCGCATACCTGGCCTACGTGGATTGCGTGAACAGTTCGCGCGGCGAGAAGATGAGTATCGTAGCGGCCTTTACCGCCGGCGACAGCGACAACCTGATGGTGGGACGCAACGGTCTGTTCTATGATCGCAAGGGGAAGGATTGGGACGCGACCGTCACCAAGATCATCGAGAACCCCATCAGCATCCGCCAGGCGTTCTGGGCCCCGTACAAGAAATTCGCGCGCTACATGGAAGAGCAAATCAACAAGCGCGCCGCCGCCGCGGACGCCGAAGCCCACGCCAAGCTGGCCGCCACCGCCGTGGTCGCCGTGAACGCGGATTCCAAGCTTCCGCCCCCGCCGCCGCCTCCCGAAAAGAAGGTGGACGTGGGCACAGTGGCCGCCATCGGCGTGGCCGCGGGCGCCATCGGAACCTTCGTGACCGCCCTGGTCGCGCATGCGGTGGGCATTTTGCAAATGGGCGAGTTCGCCATCCTAGGGGCCATCGTCGGCCTGATGCTGCTGATCTCGCTGCCCTCGGTGGTGATGGCCTACATGAAGCTGCGCAAGCGCAACCTGGGCCCCATCCTCGACGCCAACGGCTGGGCCGTGAACTCGAAGGCAAAGATCAACGTGCCCTTCGGCGCCACCCTCAGCAGCCAGGCCAAGCTGCCCTCCGGTTCGCGCCGGGCAGCTTCGGATCGCTATGCCGAGCGCTCTTTCCCTTGGAAGACCCTCGTCGTTTTCGTGCTGTTGCTGGATGTGGGGGCGCGCTGGTATTTCGGCGGAATCCATTGGCTCCCCGATTTCTTGCAGCCGAAGCAAATCCTCGGCGATTGGGCTCCCAAGCACGCGCAGGCCTTCCCCACGTTCCTTCCCGATTTGCCCGGCATCTCCCCTTCGGCCGCCGTGCCCGCGGACTCCCTGAAACCCTGAGACCCTGGGACGCCGGCCCCCCCGGACAAGACCCGCTCGCGAAGTAATGTCATTGTAATTACCGAGCCTGTAATGGCAATGACATTACAGGGGGTTGTGTCTCGCTCGGAGCCGGCCCCGCCACCCCTGGACGCATTCGCGGAAGCCCCCAGGTAGCGCCAGTGCCGCTTTAGAGTGCGCCCGAGGCGCCCATTCCCCTTGCATTAAAGGGTTTTGTGGCGATTTTTCTATGCTTTAGCCCATGACTTTCGAGGAGATGGTGCGCCTAGCGCAAGAGCGGAAACGGGAGATGCCCGCGGGCAAATCCACCACCGCGCTGTTCGAAAAGGGCGCGCATGGCATCGGCAAGAAGCTGGTGGAAGAGGCCGCGGAGGCCTGGATGGCGGCGCGTTTCGAGGGCAAGGATGCCGCGGCGCTGGAGCTGTCGCAAGTGTTGTATTACGTCGCCTGCATGATGGCGGAGCAGGGCCTGACCCTGGAAGAGGTTTACGCGCGTTTATGATCAAAGTAGCGCTTCCCAACAAGGGCCAGCTTTTCGAACCGACCATGGACATTTTGGCCGCCTGCGGTTATCGGGTGAGCAAATCGTTGCGCTCGCTGAGCACGTTCGATTCCGAGAATCAGGTGGAATTCTATTTCCTCCGCCCGGGGGACATTCCCCTGTACGTGGCCAACGGCATCCTCGACGCCGGCATTACCGGTAAGGATTTCGTGGCGGAAAAAGGCGTGGCTCCCGCCTGCCTGGTCGACCTGAGCTATGGCGCCTCCAAGCTGTGCGCCGCGGTTCCGGAAATGCATAAGGCCAAGGGCCTGGCGGATCTCACGGGCATGCGCATCGCGACTTCCTTCCCGAACATCGTGGGAAGCAAGCTGCCGGGCAACCCCTTGGTGGAGCTCGAAGGCGCCGTGGAAATCTCCATCAAGCTCGGCATCGCCGATGCCATCGTGGATATCGTCGAGACCGGCACCACCTTGAAGCAGGCCGGCTTGCGCATCATCGGGGAACCGTTGTTCGAGTCGCGAGCTGCCTTGTTCGCCCATCCCGGGCGCGAAGGCCAGGACGAGGTATTGACCCTCAAGAGCCGCATCGAAGGCAAGCTGCTGGCGCAGGAATACATGATGGTGGAGTACGATGCCCCCGAAGCCCTGCTGAAACAGGCTTGCGCGATTACCCCGGGTATCGAATCGCCGACGGTCATGTCCCTGGAGAAGTCTTCCTGGTTTTCGGTGAAGGCCATGATCAAGAAGCGGGAAAGCCAGCGCATCATGGATTCCCTTTCCAAACTCGGCTGTAAGGGCATCATCCTGACGGCCGTGGACAGCGTCCGCATCTAGTCCACCGCTGGGGCCCTGCGTGCCGTAAGGCCCCGTCCCTGCTCGCTTTCCGGGGCCCGACCCTGGGACATCCCATTAGCACATTGGCGGTTGCACGTGTTGCGGATCACGTGGGTGAACCGGTTCCATCCTTTCCTGCGTCCAAATGATTATTGTTATAGGGCGCTTTCAGGTCAGGAGGATTTATGCTTCGTACAGGCTCACTGTCGCTGGCTTCGTTGATCCTACTGGGTTCGGCGACTGTCGGCCTGGCCGCCCATCGTGAGGTCCCGTATCGGACCGCAACCACGGGTCCGTTTACCATCAAGATCGAAATCGAGGGCGTGACCCAAGCCGTATTCCAGTCCGTGGAAGGCCTGACATCGGCCTCGGAAGTGGTGAACGCCGATGAAGACGGCGTCCCGGTCCAGGTTGCCGGCCCGCTCAAAGGCGCGCGGTTGATCCTGAAACGGCCGTATGATCCCTTGCTCAGCGGACTGTGGCGCTGGCGGCAATCCATCATCGACGGTAACCCCCAGCGCCGTGATGGCCACATTTTCATCTTCACCGCCAACGGCGAACTGGCGGCCCACTGGGTGTTCCGCAAGGGATGGCCCTGCCGTTGGGAAGTGCCTTTGCTGGCGGCAGGGAGCGCGGAGCCCGCGGAAGAGGTGGTCGAGATCGTGCATGAGGGCCTGAGCCTGGAGCCGGTTTCGGGTTCATGAAAAAACCCGCCCCGGAATCCGGAGCGGGTTTTACATGAGGCCTACGAGGACGAATCCCTTTGTTTCCTCTGCATATCCGAAGTGGCGGAGCCATTTCGGATATGCGCGCACAGGTGATGCGGCCCTTGGCCGTTTCACATGTGGCGCCGCTTACTTGCCGCTGAAGAAGGCGCGCACGCCGTCATTGCTGCCCTTCATGGCCTTCTTGCCCTTGGTCCAACCGGCCGGGCATACTTCCCCATGCTGCTCGTTGTACTGCACGGCGTCGAGCAGGCGCAGGGCCTCTTCCACCGAACGTCCGATGGGGCGATGGCTGATGTTCTGCGCCATGACCTTGCCTTCTTTGTTGATGATGAAGGTGGCGCGGTAGGTGATGCCCACGGCTTCATCGAGCACGTCGTAGTCGCGCGAGATGGACTTGGTGAGGTCGGCGATGATGGGGTAGGTGACGCCTTGGATGCCGCCGTCGTTCTTGGGGGTGCGGAGCCAGGCCTGGTGGCTGTTCACGGAGTCGACCGACACGCCGACGACCTGGGCGTTGCGCGATTCGAACTCGCCCAGAAGATCCTGGAAGGCATGGATTTCGGTGGGGCAGACGAAGGTGAAGTCGAGGGGGTAGAAGAACAGCACCACGTACTTCTTGTCCTTGAACTGCGACAGGGTGAAATCCTTCACCGAGGCGTTTCCGCCGGTGGCGGCTTCGGCTTTGAATTCGGGCGCTTGCTTATTGACGAGAACGGCCATGGGAACACTCCTGACTTATGGTTTTAATTCGGGGATAAATATAGGAATCCGGCTATTTCTTCGCTAGCGCGAGGGAGAGCCTGCGGAACAGGACGCAAGAGGCCTCGATTTCCTCTTTGCGGACCGCCACGCTTTCCACGTTGATACCGATGGGAATGGACTTTTCCGCCGCGAAAGACCGGATCTCGGCGAAGGCTTGTACGGCCGCATCCATCGAGGCGGCCAGGATGTCCCGGCTTTCCTGGAGGTCGCGTTCCAAGCCTTCCGGAAACGCGATTCCCAACCATTTCATGAACTCCATGGTCTTTAGCGATCCACAGGGGCTGAAACTGAGGATGAACGGGACCGGGGCGACCCCGGCCGATTGGAACCGCAGGGCATAGTCGGCGAGCAGCGCTTTGCTGGCGCCGGAGTCGTAGATGGTCTGGGAAATGAAAAATCGGGCACCTTGCGAATATTTCGCGAGCAGCCTGGCGCCCTCGTCCTGCTTACGCACGTGGCGTTCCGCGATCGCCACACCGCCCAGGCAAGTCTTCGGCTGCCGTTCGCGAAGGAGCGCGGTCGCGGCGGAAAGGCTAAGCGGGGAATCCCGATCCGCTGCCTCAGTCGCCTTCGAGGATAAAGCCGCGGGCGCGCCTACCAGTACGCAGGCGTCGCGTTCCGGATCCAATCGGTCCGCCCAGGCGAGGAAATCCGTCCGGCTATGATTGCCGGCGCACTGGTAAAGGATCCGGGGAATGTTCAATTCCGCCAATTGCTCCCTGGCGTACCGCGACGGTTCCAAGGTGGGTAGGAACGGAAAGGGTCGCGGGCTGGTAGTCCTTCCCGCTTCGTCCTGTAAATCGTAGAGGATCAAACCGTCCGGCGCCAACGCTTTGATCCGCTCCATCTGGCGTTCGGCGATGCCCCTGAACTTGGCAGGATCCTGATCCCGCTTCGGCGGGGTCAAACCGTAGAAGCGGAGTCCCGAGCGCCTCTGCCTAAGCGATTCCATCAGGCTCATGGCGCCTGCTCGGCCGGGCCGGGGTTTTCCGCCGACAGGGATAAATGGTATCGGCTCGCAGCCGGATTCGCCACTTCCGCGTTCCAGCCCTTTCGGCCCAGATAGCTCCCGACCGCGCGGTACGCATCCGGAAAGTTGAAAGGTTCCCACAGCAATATGCGACCGCCGCGGGCAAGGAAAGGCTTCCAGGCTTCCAGTTTCTGCGCGAAGCCGTACCGCTCTTCCATCTGCTCCGGTAATTCCGCTTCCGGCACGCCGCCAGGACGCGCCAGTTGGCCGTCGTCATCGCCGTTGAGTTCGCCTACGCTGTCTACGCAAAGGATGCGATCGAATCCGCCTTGGATGGGAGCGGTCGCCGGAGCGGGGTGGGGGAGGACGGTGAAGCCTTGGGCGGTCAATTCGTCGCGCACCGCGGCGCAATTGTCCTGGACATAATAGGCCGCTGGCGAGCGATGGCGCATGGCCAAGGTGGCGATGTAACCGCCGCCCGCGCCCACATCCAGGACTTTCATACCGGGGGTAAGGGCCGGAAGCAGATCTTCAAGCACTTGCAGCAATCGCCCGTAGCGATAACCGTTTACGAGGGCTTGGATGCCCAAGGAAAAAACAGTTCCGTAAAACCGCGAGAGGGTGGTTTCGCTGCGGTAGGCCACGAAATTCTTGTGGGCGCGCGTGAACTTTTCCAAGTCCGCGGGCGGGAGCGCGGCCTTGATGGCTGCCAGGGTTTCCGGCCAGGTACGTTTCACCAAACCAAGTGAATGCAACTGTTGCGGAAGGTCGATTTTCTCCGTCATACGTGCGGTTTATCCGCGAATCCTTTCCGGCTATCCCAAGTTCGGAACATGCTTTGCTTGGTCTGGAATAATGGACAGTTTAATTTAAAAACCGGATAAATGGCCGCAATGCGCAACGTATGGCTGCCACTCATCGACAAATAAGAACGGATTATGGACCGGGCCTATTGTAAACTTCCTCCCGGATAGGTGCTTTTGTTCTAAATTGCCAGCAACGGGAACCACAATGCCGAAAACCCAAGTGAAGACCCCTGCCGAATCGTCCTCGAACGGCGCTTTAGCCCCCGAAAATCCGGCGGACTTGAAGGAAGCCAAGGAATTATTCCAAGCGGCGTTCTTCCGGCATCTGCAACTCTCCTTAGGCAAAGACAAATACTCGGCTACGGCTTACGATCGCTATCTCGCCGTCGCTTTCGCGGTGCGCGACAAGATGATCGAGCGCTGGATCCAGACCCAGCATACCTACTACCGCCAGGACGTGAAGCGGATCTATTACCTGTCGATGGAATTCCTGATGGGCCGCACCCTGGGCAACGCCATTCTCAACCTGGGGTTGGAAGAAGTGGTGGAGTCGGCGGTTTATGATCTGAGCCTGGACATGGAAGAGATCCGCAACATGGAGTTGGAGGCCGGCCTGGGCAACGGCGGCCTGGGGCGTTTGGCCGCCTGCTTCCTCGATTCCATGGCTACCCTGCAATTACCCGCCTACGGCTACGGCATCCGTTACGATTACGGGATGTTCCATCAGACCATCAAGAATGGTTTCCAGCACGAGAATCCGGACAACTGGCTGCGGCTGACCAATCCTTGGGAAATCCCCCGGCCGGAATACACGGTAACGGTGCAGTTCAAGGGCCGCGTGGTAACGCGTAAGAATCCGCAAGGCAACGTGGTGTTCGAATGGGTGGACACGGAAGACGTGCTCGCCTGCCCGTACGATTCCCCCATTCCGGGATACGGCAACAAGACCGTGAACACCCTGCGCCTATGGTCGGCCAAGTCGGCGGACGAATTCGGGCTGCATTATTTCAATAGCGGCGATTACCTGGAAGCCAGCAAGGACATCGCCTTGGCGGAGAGCATCTCCAAGGTGCTGTATCCCAACGATACGTCCATGAACGGCAAGGAGCTGCGGCTTAAGCAACAGTACTTCATGTGCGCGGCCACCCTGGGCGATATGCTGCGCCGGCATAAGAAATACCACAAGGATTGCAGCCTGCTGGCCGAAAAGGTGCACCTGCAATTGAACGACACCCATCCCACCATCGCCATCCCCGAATTGATGCGCATCCTGGTGGATATCGAGGGCTTCTCGTGGGAGCAGGCATGGGAGATCACCAACAAGGTGTTCGCCTACACCAACCATACCCTGCTGCCCGAGGCGCTGGAAAAGTGGTCCGTCGATCTCATCGGCCGCCTGCTGCCGCGCCATCTGCAGATCATTTTCGAGATCAATTACCGCTTCCTCAAGCAGGTCTCCTGGAAATACCCCGGGGACGTGGAGCGCCTCAAGCGCATGTCCCTCATCGAAGAGGGCGAGAACCGCACCGTGCGCATGGCCTTCCTGGCCATCGTAGGCTCGCACTCGGTTAACGGCGTGGCCCAGCTCCACACCGATCTGCTGGAAAGCCTGGTCGTGAAGGATTTCTACGACCTGTCCCCCGGGAAATTCAATAACAAGACCAACGGCATCACCCCGCGGCGTTGGCTGAAGAAGGCCAACAAGGGCCTCTCGGCGCTGATCAGCGAGCATATCGGCGATGGTTGGGTCAAGGATTTCTCCCAGATCCGCAAGCTGGAGCCGTTCGCGCAGGATACCGCCTTCGTGAAGAAGTGGCAGAAGGTGAAGTTCGAGAACAAGCAGCGGCTTGCCGAATACGTGGGCAATACCAAAGACGTGATCCTGAATCCGAACACCCTGTTCGACGTGCAGATCAAGCGTATCCACGAGTACAAGCGCCAGTTGCTGAGCGTGCTGCACATCATCCACCTGTACAACGAGGTGAAGTCGGGCCGCGGCCGCGGAATCGTGCCGCGCACCTTCATTTTCGCCGGTAAAGCGGCTCCGGGCTATTTCATGGCCAAGCTGGTCATCAAGCTCATCAATGCCGTGGCCGACGTGGTCAATTCCGATCCGGATACCCGCGACCTGTTGCAGGTGCTGTTCCTGGAAGACTATCGCGTTTCCCTGGCCGAGAAGATTTTCCCGGCCAGCGATTTGTCGGAGCAGATTTCCACCGCCGGCAAGGAAGCCAGCGGTACGGGCAACATGAAGTTCTCCATCAACGGAGCGCTGACCATCGGTACCCTGGACGGGGCCAACATCGAGATCCGCGAAGAGGTGGGCGCTGACAATTTCTTCCTGTTCGGCCTTACCGCCGAGCAGGTGATGGCCCGCCGCGCCGGCGGCTACAACCCGCTGGAGTATATCGACAAGGATCCGCGCCTGATGGCGGTGATGGAACTGTTCCGCACCAGCTATTTCAGCCCGGACGAGCCGACCTTGTTCAACCCGCTGGTGGACAACCTGATCTTCAAGGACGAGTACATGCTGATGGCGGATTTCAGCGACTACGTCGCCTGCCAGCAGAAGGTCTCGGAGCTGTATACCGATTACGATCAATGGACCCGCAAAGCCATCCTCAACGTGGCGCGCATGGGCAAGTTCTCGTCCGATCGGACCATCCTGGAATACAACCGCGATATCTGGAACGCGGTTCCGGTGCCTATCGAAATGGGCGCGGAGGCGCGACAGATCGCGCCCGGCAAGTCGGATTGAAGTTTTAACGGAGGGTCCCGGTAGCTAGTGAAAGATTTTATAATCATCAGCAACGTCTCCGACGACCCTTTCGCAATCGACATCGGCCACATGTGCGGGCAGCCCGAGGAAATCTCGGACATCATCTCGCTCAAGGTCTACGCCAATACCGAATTCTGCCCGCGCTTCATCAGCGATGAAATGGATCTGTCCCAGATCGGCGCGCAGCTCAACGGCAAGACCATCATCATCTGCTCCTCGGGCACCAACCATACCCGCGGCAGCTTGGCGATGCGCAACCTGGTGCTGGCCCGCGCGGCCAAGGACAACGGGGCCCGCAAGGTAATCCTGGTCGAGCCGGATCTTTATTTCAGCGCCCAGGATCGCGGCCCGCACCGCGGCCCGGACGAACAGGGCCGTCCCGTCGAGGACATGAAGAAGTTCGACGGCCAACCGTTCACGGCGCGACTCTACGCCGAAGTGCTCAAGAGCGCCGGCGTGGACGTGGTGATTACCGTGCACAACCACTCGTCCAAGGTGCAGAAGCTGTTCTCGTACCTGTTCAACGGCGAGTTCCACAACCTTACGCCCTCCGATCTCTACGCCGACTACATACGCTATTCCGACATGGTGGTGACGGGCAAGGACGGGGACAACCTGGTCCTGTGCGCTCCCGACCACGGCGCCGAGCCCTTCATGAAGGCGGTATTCGATTCCCTTGGGCTTCCCAAGACTTCGCGCATCATCATGGAGAAGGTGCGCGATGGCGAGCGCAAGGTGAGCATGACCGTCAGCAAGGATTCCGATCTTTCCCTGGAGCAGATCCAGGGGAAGGATGTGATCGTGCTGGACGACATGGTGCGGACCGGTTCGACGATCGTTGAGTGCTGCCGCCTGCTGCGCCAGGGCAATCCCAACAAGACCTGCTTCGGCGTGACCCATTTCCTCTCCAGCGCCGAGGCCCGCGAAAACCTGAACTCTCCGTTCATCGACGAGATCCTCACCCTCAACACCATCCCGACCATCTTGAACCGCGACTCCCAGGGCCGCTTGCGCAAGAAGCTGGTGGTGCTGAAGATCGAAAAGTGGATCGCGCGCTTCCTGCTGCAATACATGGGCCGGAATTCCGCCAAGTTCGAGAAGGATTTCTACTCCGTGGACATGTCCTCCAAGAACCCGCGCTGGCGCCCGCCGTCCCGGTACTAGCCCCATGTCCACTTCCGCCGTTCCCCGTGCCACCACCGCCGACGCGAAGCCGAAAGTCTTCGTGTTCTCGCATCGCGGCGCGCTGGGCGATTTCATCATGACCTGGCCGGCGCTGGTCAGCCTTCGCTGGAAATTCTCGGACCACCGTTTCATCGGCCTGGGAAAGCCGGCCTACCTGAAGTTGGCCGCGGAGATGGGTCTGCTCGACGAAGCCTACGACTGCGAGTCCCAGGACTTCCTGCAATTCTACTCGGGCGACTTGCTGCCCCGCTCGCTGGACGGGATGACTTCGGCCTTGCTGTGGATGGAAGAAGAGCCCAAGCTGCGCACCCTGCTGCACCAGAAATGCTCCGGACCGTTCCATATCCACCCGCCCTTCCCGAATAATGCCCAGGAGCATGCGATGGACTACCATCTCCAATGCCTGCCGCATTTCGCCCTGCCTGCCGTGCCGGAAGAGGATCTCTATTTCCCCATCGCGACGGTTCGCCAAGGCTACGCCCTGATCCATCCGGGCTCGGGCAGCAAGGACAAGAATTACGATCCCGAGTTCTACGCCTTTCTCGCCAACGAGTTGAAAAGCCGCCGTTACCCGGATACCCGCGTCCTTATCGGCCCTGCGGAACAGGATGTGAAATCGATTTTCGCGTCGCGCTTTCCCGTGATGGAACCGGAGAGCCCCGTAGAACTTGCTCGCCTGCTCTCACAGGCCGCCCTGTTCGTCGGCAACGATAGTGGCGTAAGCCACCTCTCCGCAATCCTAGGAACCAAAACCCTGGCGTTGTTCAAAGGTCAGAATTACGTCCAGTGGGGCGTAAGGGGAAGAGATGCCCACAGCCTGGAAGCAGCCAATGAGGCGCAGGCAATGACGAGGATCCAGAAGGCGTTGCAAGGTTGAGGACCGGGAAAAGGTTTAAGGTCTAAGGTTTAAAGTGAAGATTTTTTGAAAGACGGGACAGGATTCTTTCCAACTCCATTGAATCCAAAAACAGTCCTTTGATTTTATCGCGTTCTACGATTTCCAGATTTACGGATAGGATTAAAAATGTTTGGAGTTCCGCGAGCGATCCCCTGGCATACCCCAGGAAATTTGCGAATTCCTTTCGATGATTCCGCGTGCGTCCCTCCGCTATATTCGCGGGAACTGATGCTGCGGCTCTTCGCATCTGCGAAGTTAGTCCGTAAATTTCTTCTCGAGGGTATTGGCGAGTTAACAGGTAAACTTTTTTGACTAGGGCCATCGCCTTTTGCCAAACGATCAAATCCCGGTAACTTTCAATTTTCGCCATACAATTCTCCTAGATTTTCCAATCCTTAAACCTTAGAGCTTAAACCTCAACGTTTACTGCCACGGATCAATCCTCCTAACCCCGTCCCCATCCAACTCGAACGCAATCGTCCCCTCCCTGTCAGTCCTTAAAATCCTCTCCTCCCCTCCCATAACGACCGCCAAATCCGCCAGCGCTTCCACGTGCGGGTGGCCATATACGGTGCTGTCGCAGGAAATCACGGACCAACTTGGGCGTACGGCGGCGATGAAGGCCAGGCTGCTGGAGGTGCGGCTGCCATGGTGCGCGACTTTTAGGATGTCGGCGGCGAGCGCGAAGCCTTCGCCCAGGATCGCGGATTCCGCCGCGTCCTCTATGTCTCCCGTAAGCAGGATCCGTTTCCCGGCGTACTCGATGCGCAACACCGTGGACAAGTCGTTGCCGGATAAGGAGGCATGCGGTTGTGGCCAGAGCACGCGTGCGGTCAGCGGACCGCCCCATGCCAAAATATCTCCTGCGTACAGGGTTTCCCGATCGACCGCCAAAGCGTCTAAATCCCGGATCATCCCCAACCAGGCCGGGTTGGTGCTGGTCCCCTCGGGCAAGTAGACCTTTTTCACTGGGAAATCATGCAGCAGGGCGGGGAATGCCCCAAAATGGTCCAAATCCGGATGCGAAATTACGGCCGCCTGCAAGGTGTCGGCCCTCACATGACGCAAGAACGCAATCAGGGTCCGCTCCTCATTTCCGATATCGTAGATGTACCACCGGTTTTCCGGCGTGCGCAAGACGCAAGCGTCGCCTTGCCCCACGTCGACGAAATAGACACGTAAGCCGTTCGCCCTCTTACCGGGGCCTCCGGCGAGGTTGCAGGACATGAGAAAGCAAGTGCATAGGACCGGGAATAGCGGGACAATTCTTAGGATGGGAAAAAACATTTTCTACCTTCCTGGCCGGGTAGCTTCGGCCGCCGCGGATGATGGGAATACCATCTTAGCCATCCGCGCCGGCGGAGGTTGTGCCACCCCGCACATCGGTGGGCGCGTGTGCCGGGGACAGAGACGCACCTGAACTGACATGGAATACGGACGCTACAGGATCTTGAATCAGTTGGGCCAGGGGGGCATGGCTACGGTCTACCTCGCCGAGGATCCGTTGCTTCAGCGCCTGGTCGCAATCAAGGTCATCCAGGCCCATCTCTCATCCAACACCGGCCTGATGGATCGCTTCACCGTCGAAGCCAAGACCATCGCCTCCCTTCGCCACATCAACATCGTGGAAGTGTTCGACTTCGGTATCCAGGACGATCAGCAGTTTCTGGTGATGGAATACATCGACGGCCAGAACCTGCAGGCCATCGCGGGAGCGACCCAAGGTAAGACCATGCCGAATACGGTGGTAGCCGCCATCGTATGCCAAGCCGCCGAAGGCCTGACATCGGCCGAGAAGCATGGCGTGGTGCACCGCGACATCAAACCCGAAAACCTGATGTTCAATTCCGAAGGCACGCTCAAGATTGCGGACTTCGGCATTGCGCATATCGCCGACGAAGGTTCGCGCACCCAGACCGGAGCCGTGCTCGGTTCGCCCAACTTCATGTCGCCCGAGCAAATCGAAGGCGTCAAGCCCACCAACAAGACGGATATCTTCTCACTGGGCGGCGTCTTCTATTACATCCTTACGGCCAAAATGCCTTTCACCGGACCGAGCATCCCGGTGACCATGCGCAACATTTGCGAACGGCCGCACCCCTCCATCGTCGACATCAATCCCCAGGCCGATCCGATCCTGGTCAAGCTGGTGGATACCCTGCTTCAGAAGCAACCCGAGAATCGTGGCGACGGTGCGCGTTGGCTCGCCAACCAGTTGCGCGCTTATCTCGGGACCCATGGCATCGTCGACATTGTCGAGCACGTCAAGCTCTACATCCAGACCTTGGGCATCCAGGGCGGCGGGCATACCATCGCCGAAGCCGCGGGCATGACCAAGCAGACGTTGAAACCTCCCCGTCAGGGTGGCTCCTCGCTGGGCGGTTTCCCCCAATCGCAAATCATCAAGGCCGGTTCCACCATGAGCGGGGGCAATACCATGTCCCGCTCCATGGCCAATCCCGCCGATTTCCAGACCCAGGCGACTACGGGTGCGATGGGACCTTCCTCCCGCAGTCCGGTGGTCTGGATCGGGGTCCTGCTCTCCCTGTGCGTTCTGGTTCTGGCAGGGGCCATCTTTTGGACCCGGTTCGGCGGTAAGGACGAGGAAGTCAAACCAATCCAAGTGGTACGGCCAGGGCCTAAAACTCCGGTCACCAATGGTACCGTAAACCCACAACCGGTGCCTGCCACTACGGGATTGCCGACGCCTACCCCGAACCCGATACCGACCCCCAATCCCGTTGCCAACCCGGTCACGGAAGATCCGGTTGCCATCGCGAATACCCATCGCCCCAAGGATGTGGTGCTGCCCCATCCGATCCATCGACCCATCGCCGACCCGCGTCCGGTCCCCGTGGTCACCCCGCCCAAGGACGTACCGGATGCCCCCCAGACCGGCTTCGTCCTGATCAAATCGGCGCCCCCTTTTGCGGCCTTGACCATCAACGGCAAACCCCAAGGCGAAACCCCCATGAACGCCTTCCTGGAAGTGCCGGTGGGCAAATGCCATGTTGAAATCGTCCATCGCCTAAGCCCTCCTTTCGACACGGTGATAACCGTGACCCCGGGCTTCCGCCGCGAATTCAAGTTCAAACTCGATCGCTAGATCGGGGTCAGAAGCGGCCAGCGCAATCTTCGGAAACGCGCTATTTTTAGCCCCAGAGGGCCTTTTTTTAACATAACTGAATTAAGTTTTAGTCCGCCGTCCAACGGGGGGCCTGTCGATCATCGTTGCGGGAACGTGACTACAACCTCAGGAGCATAAGGAAAAATGGTGTTGAAACGAAGCATACCCCTTGCCATGGCACTCATGTCGGCCCCGGTTTTTTCCCAGGTGCAGCTTTTCGAGGCCGAGGTTTCCGGTATCGTTCCTTATGTCGGCTTAAAATGGAATTCCGGTATCACGGAATACAGCGCCGGTATGGAGTACACCATCGACGGGCGTACCACCCTGGGCTTCGAATACGCGGCTCCGTTGAAGGATACGCTTACCTTCGACCCCACCCTCAAAGCCTACACCATCCATCCCTACGGCATCTTCGAATTCATCGAGCCGGACAATCTGAAAACCTTCAGCTTCGCCATCCGCGCCGATTTCATCCATGAGGATACGAAAACCAAGCCGGACGCCACGGCGGACAGCCTGAAATACAACAGCTTCAGCCGCACCCAATTGGGCGGCGGGCCGCTTTTCGCCTTGCGCATCTTCAGCAGCGAAAAGCTGGTACTCATCCCTTCGGCCGGGTACGAGTTCTACTACGTGACGTACCAGCGGAACCTGCTGACCAAGCAGGGGCAGGGCGGCGTATTCCCGGACGGGACCTACCTGTGGCATGACGTGACCGGCGCCTGCGCCGTCCACTTCATCATCAACGAATTCAATGGAATCAATTTCGAACCGAAGGTAACCGCGAAGTTCGGCGAAGGCCGGAAGCCGAGCGACTTACTGAATGTGTCCGCTTCGGTCGGGTACGTACTGGCGTTCTGAGACCTGACGGAATAGGTTTAAGGTCTAAGGTGGAATCCAATTCCTTAGACCTTAGACCTTAAACCTTCTCTTCCCTTCTCTTCCCCTCTCCAACCTCAATTCATCCGATGTAATTCAATCCGCCGGTTCCGCTGGCGGCCTATCGCGGTCTTGTTGTTGTCGATGGGATCGCGGGCGCCCATGCCCCGGGCCATGATTTGGTTTGATTCCACCCCTTTGCCTACGAGGTATTTCCGTACCGCGTTGGCACGGGCCTCGGAGTAGCGGAAACCGTCCAGTTCGCTGCCGGCCCCGTCCCAGTAGCCGCGCACCTCAACCATGAGTCCCGCCACCGCGCGGATGCGTTCGGCCAAGGTGTCCAGGGCAGCGTGGGATTCGGGCAGGATATCCGCCGAGTTGCCGAGGAAGTGGATGCCGGTCAGGATGGTCCGCTTCTCCAAGGGGACCGAGTTCAGCATGCTCCGGCTCATATCCGGGCAGCCGTCCCCGTCTTCGAACCCGTTGTAGCTCTCCGGTTCATTGGGGCATTTGTCGTTGATGTCCGGAATCTTGTCCTGATCATTGTCCGGCTCCGGGCAGCCATCGGTGTCCTCGAAGGAGTCCATGTCTTCCGGGATGCTGGGGCATTTGTCCTGCGCATCGGTAACGCCATCTTTATCATTGTCCAGTTCGGGGCAGCCGTCGTAGTCCTCGAAACCGTCCATGTCCTCGGCATCATTGGGGCATTTGTCCACGGCGTCGGCCAGGCCATCTTTATCATTGTCCAGCTCGGGGCAGCCATCCTCGTCCTGGAATCCGTCGCGGTCTTCCGCCTCGATGGGGCATTTGTCCAGCGCGTCCGCGATGCTGTCCCCGTCATTGTCGATTTCAGGGCAGCCGTCCATGTCCTGGAAATTATCGAAGTCCTCGGGTTCATGCGGGCATAGGTCTTCCTTGTCCGGCATGCCGTCCTTGTCGCCGTCCTCGGCAACCAGGCTTCCGGACCAACCCAGGTTGGCTACCAGGGCCAGACGCGGCTGATACCGCGCATCGAAGGTGTAGACGCCTTCGGCGATGGGGATATTGTAAGTGCGGAAGGGGCGATCGGCGGGAAGGCTCTTCTGGAAATTGACGGCGAAGAAGATCCCGTCGTCCCCGTGGGCCGCGAAGCCGGCGGAGGCGTAGGAATATTCCTTGCCGATGGCATCGAGTTTGGAGACCCGGGTTTCCGACTGGGCCGAAACGGAGAAGACCAGGTTGGGCATGGCGATCCATTCCAGATCGCCCCCGAGCAGGAAGCGGGTTTCGGAACCTTGTAAACCTGATTGCGAGAAGCCAGCCCCCGCGCTGGCACGGAAGGGGGGAGGGGTCTCCTCGATGCGATCGAGGTCCAAGGTCAGCAAGGCCCGCGCCGACCAGCCTACCCCATAGCTGGAGAAGAAGCGGGGCATATTCGCTGCCACCGTGTCATCGGGCATGTATCCGCCCTGCTTGGGGAGAAAACCCTTACTGTTCTTGGCGGGAAGGGTGACGGAGGTCAGGAGCGCGGCGTCAAAAAGGTGGTTGCCTGCCGCGGTCACGCTGCCCTTGAGGAAAAAGGTGGGATCGCCGAGGCCGGTGCCGGTCAATTCCTTGGCGCGGGTATCGGAAATGAAATCCCCCGCGTAGGGTACGCTCAGGCCGGCGTCGACATGGCTACCCAGGCCCAACGCCACGTTCAGGCGCACCATGGCGCTTTGCAGATCCTGTACCTGATTGCTGTCCAGCGCGCCGGCGTATTCCCTCAACAGGAATAGATTGTGACGTACCATGGACGCATCCTCATGACCGTAGGCCGAAGCCGAGACGGCCAGGCCCAGATGCCCCAAGGGCTGGGCGGAGGGGGAGAATAGGGTTCCAGGCATCCCGTCCACGGTAAAGGCCCCGGCGACTGGGCAAAGGAGGGAGGTGAGCAGGGGCAGGAGAGCGGGAAGGGAATTGACCTTTATCATACACCTGTTTCAGGTCGGCCGAAAGCGAGGGATTCAGGCCGGGATTTCAAGAAGGATGTCAAGCCAGAAGCAAGCAAAGACGGCACCGAGGTTGCCAGCAAAGGTACAAATAAGGTAACCGTGGGATTGTAGGATTGTCGGATTGAAATGGCCCCCCGAATAAGTATAAACTTAATCCTAGCCGGTCCGCATGGGGATCCTGCATTCGCGATGCCCACAAAGCATCCATCGGGGTTTCCATGACGCCGTCCACAGGGTCGCAACCGGACCCGGAGAAGGCATGAGCAAGAGCCTGGATCAAAAGAAGATAGAGCAAATCGAGAACCTTCCGACCCTGCCGGAAGTCGCCAACAAGCTGCTGAAAATCATCAACGATCCCACCACGACCGCCGTGGATGTCGCCAATCTGATTTCCCGCGACCTGAGCCTTACCTCCAAGGTACTGCGCCTGGCGAACTCGGCTTTTTACGGCATTCCGCGCACGGTTACCACGGTACAGAATGCCGTGGTCATCTTGGGCCTGAAGGTCATCAACACCATGGTCTTTTCGATCACGGTGGTGAAAATGTTTCCCGGCGACGGGCGCAACGAACGCTTCAGCCGCAAGAAATTCTGGGCCCATTCCCTGGCTTGCGCAGTACTTTCCCGCCAGCTCGCCCTGCGCATGCGCAAGTTCACACTCTTCGATCCGGAAGAATGCTTCTGCGCAGGACTCATCCACGATATCGGCCGCATCGTGCTTGATCAATACTTCCATGAGAATTTCATGAAGGCGATCCAGATCTCGTTGGACAAAAAAGTCCCCTTGCTGCAATGCGAAACCGAAGTCTTCGGCTTCAGCCACACCGAAGTCGGCGATTGGCTCACCTCGCGGTGGGAATTGCCGCAGGATATCCGCATCCCCATCGTCCATCATCATGCCCCGTCCAAGACCGAATACGCGCGCGAGATTACCACCTTGGTGCATCTCGCCGACAGCCTCTGTTACGAGGTGGGATTCATCCTGCCGGGCCTGGATACGGCGCCCGCCGTCGATACCGCCCTGGTGGCGCAACTCGGTTTCACCCAGGAAGACCTGGATGCCGTGAAAGCCAGCGCCAAGGACGAAATCGAAAAGTTCCAAGCCGCCTTGGAGATCTGAGGGCCGCTAACCCCTTGGAAACCGCGCTCCGGCGCGGGCCCGTCCCGATCCCATTTAGTAGCTTTGGCGAAGGGCGCGACACGCTGCGCGCGGCCCGGAGAGCCTAGCCTGATCCTCCTATTCGACATGCAAACCGGGGCTTCCGGGGACATGATCCTCGGGGCGCTTTTCGATCTCGGCCTCGACTTCGAAGCCTGGCGCGGAAGCATGGCTTCGCTGGAACTTCCCGGTCTGGGATACTCCCTCACGCGCGTCTCCAAGCAAGGCATCATGGCCACGCGCTTCCATGTCGCGGCTCCGGAAGAACATGGGGCGCGGGGGTTGGCCGACATCACCGGCCTGATCGGGAAATCCGGCCTGCCCGAGCGCGCGAAACGCGATGCCATCGCCGTCTTCACGCGTCTGGCCCACGCGGAGGCCCGTATCCACGGGGTGCCGGTGGAGCAAGTACACTTCCACGAAGTCGGCGCCTTGGATGCCATCGCCGATATCGCCGGCGCCTGCCTCGGCTTCGCCATGCTGGGTATCGACGAATACTACACCACGCCATTCACATTCGGATCGGGCACGGTACCAAGCGCCCATGGCGCATTGGCCGTGCCAGTGCCGGCCACGGTGGCATTGACGGAAGGCTTTCCTTGCGTGCGCACCGGTCTGCGCGGGGAGTTGTGCACGCCCACCGGAGCGGCCATCATCACGACCTTGGCGCGCCCCCTGCCGGACGGTTTCGCCGCGGTGCAGGAGCGAAGCGGTTATGGGGCGGGTACGCGGGATTTTCCCGGTATCGCCAATGTGCTGCGCCTGAGCCTGTTGCGCCCCATCTCGCCGACCGCGGGCGATAGCCTGTTCCAGGTGGAATGTAATTTGGACAATATGGCTCCTGAGCTCATCGGATACGCGGCCGAGCGTCTGCTGGAAGCGGGCTGCCGGGACGTATGGCAGGAACCGATCTTCATGAAGAAGAACCGCGGCGCCGTAAAACTCTGCGCCTTGGCCGATGGGGAAACCCTGGAAAAAGCCCTTACCCTCATTGCCTCCGAGACCGCCACGGGGGGCATGCGCTGGTTCCCGGTGCGGCGATGCATCGCGGAAAAATCCGTCGGAGCGGTCAGCACGAAATACGGGGAAGTGGAAGTGAAGAAGATCGAATTCACGGGCCGCGCCGCGCCCCGCTGGTCCCCGGAGTTCGAGAGCTGCCGCGCGCTTGCGCGCCTCGCCGGGGTTCCGCTGCAGGATGTTTATCGCGAGGCGTTGCTGCAGACCGCGGGGAAGACATGATGCCCAATCTTCCCGGCATGCATCTGGAACAACGCAAGGGCGGTCCGGATAAGCTGCTTGGCAAGCTCATCGCGTATGTACGCATCGTTCCCGAAGCCTTGGGCGAAACCGGATCCTCGGGATCCGATGAGAGCTCCGGGGAGGCGGCCAGCCCATTGGCGGCCATGGTGCGCAACGGAATCCTGGCCGTGCAGGCGAACTTCGTCAATCAGCGCAACATCCGGGATTTCTTCCGCGAGGAATTCGGCATCTCCTTGGAGAAAGGCATCCAGGAGGTGATCGATCAGGCCAAGGAGACCGGCGGCCTGGAAGGGGCCCTAGATCCCGAGGCGGTCAAGGAGCGGCTCGAATCCATGAAGAACGCCGACTTCATCCCCATTCCCGCCAAGATCGCGTTCTTCAACAGCGAGGCGGAAATGCTTGCCGGCGACAGCGATGTGTATTTCCTGGGGCATTTCACCGTGCTCAGCCACGCCCACTTATGCGTGAACTCCTTCCCGATCATCTACCAGGCCTATTTCCGCGAGCAGGAACATCATGCCATGGCAAGCGAGATCGCGGCCTTGCTGGGCAACATCGAGGAGCCGAAGCCGAAGGGCGCGCGCGAAGGGGATGGCCCCCGGCTCCAGACTTTCCAAGGCGACGTGAAAGCCTTTCTGCTCAAGGATATCATCCCCAAGATGATCTACAGCCTGAGCGATGCCGAGGAATACGCCAAGGCCCTCAATCAGTTCAGGACCTTCATGGGCGATTTCGGGTATCCGGAAGACATGCAGGCCATCATCAGCCTGGTGGAATCGACTCCGGCCCATGACGCCAAAGCCATCCGGAAGCTGGAATTGCTGGTCGCTAAGGTGGAAGCGTTGCAGAAGGAAGACTACGTGAAGCTGGATGACATCCGGAACGAGTTGGGGAGGTTGAGCTGAGGAAAAGGTTTAAGGTCTAAGGTTCAAGGTGAGGATGTGGACATAGGCCTTGCGACGGACCCCACCTTAAACCTTAAACCTATTCCCCCCTTCCGACTCAATCCGGCACTCACCCGCTTCCATCACCACGTATTTCATTTCGTACAGCCATTCTCCGCTGTTCACATAGACACCTTCCGGGAACTCCTTCACGAACGACGCATGCGTATGCCCATGCATGACCAAGTCGTATTTTCCCGAGACCAGCAATGCGCGCGAGGCGGCTTCGTACTCATCCATTTTGCGGGGGCGGTTCTGGTGCTTGTCCCGGGACGCCTTGCTTACCGCATACGCGATGCCCATGCCCCAATCGGGATGCAGCAGACGGAATGCCAGGTTCGCGGCCGGATGCCGGATGATCCGCTTCAGGATCCGGTATTTCCAATCCGATGCCGCCAGTCCATCGCCATGCAAGAGCAAGAGCCGTTTGCCCTGCAAGTCGAACGGAAGCTCGAAGTCATGGATCCGCACTCCCAATTGCGCTTGGAAGAAGCCCCCCAGGTTGAAATCATGGTTGCCGCTCAGGTAATGGACTTCCACCCCCGAACGGACCAAGGCTTCCAAAGCCGCCAGCACCCGGAAATGCTCTTTGGGCACGAAGCTGCGGTACTCCATCCAGAATTCGAACAAATCCCCAAGAATGAAGAGGTGCGAGGCGCCCATGGCCTTATCCCGCAAGAACCGTAACAGGTACGTTTCCCTGGCCGGATCCAAGGCCCGGTACTGCGCGCCGAGGTGCAAATCGGAGATAAAATAGGCTGGGCGTGGGGAAGTCATCAGAATATTCCGAAGTGAACCTTTATTCAGTTAAATGGGCTCGGGGCCATCTCGAAGCATCGGCGTTCCTCCAAGGGTAGGAAATTTCCGGCCCGGCAAAATTCCTTGCTTGATTATTAACTTTCCCACCCGCATCCGCAAGCGCAAGGGCCGAATGAGACAGCGGCCCAAACCGTGCCAAGGCGCTTCGGATACCCGGATACCAGGAAGGGCCCAACATGTTCCGCTCCCCGAGACCGTTCTCGCTCCTGGCGATCGCGGTATGCCTGTTGCTTACGGCGTTCCGTCCCGCCCATGCCATCAAGGGGATGAATGCCGATGGAACCCTCGATAAACCCGTGGTCAGCAAGGCCTACTTCGAAGGCGAATTCTGGACCGTGATCAATGCGTTGGAGGCCTTCCGGAAAAGCGGGATGGATTCGACCCGCGAGGATTCCGTCTATACCTTCAAATACCTGAGCGTGGTATACGCGGCCGACCCGACCACGCGCAAAAAGGCCGAGAGCTACATGTACCAGTTGCTGCGCATGATGCCGACCATCGACCTGCTCGACCTTTACATCTCGGACAACATCGAATCGATTTTCAAGAAGGTGAAAAGCGACTACGAGAAGCTTGAGAAGCTGCATCCTGCCGAAGCCAGCGCAGCAGAGCCCGCCCCAGCCAAAACCGCGTCCAATATGCCCCCCGCTCCTGCCGCGGTCGCTGCCCAACCCGATGCGATCCAGGGCAATCCGCCTGCGCCTGCGATGCCGGTGGCCAAGGAAAAGGGAAAGGGAAAGTCGGGAATACGGCCCTGGGTGCCAATTACCGCCGGCGCGGTGGGCGTGCTCGCCGCCGCTTTTCTGGTGGTAACGCTCACCGATGAATCGGCCGCCAAAACCGAGGTTCCCCGGCCCGTCGAGGTCACGGTCGTGACCCCCAATCAAGGATCCCAATGAACCGCCTCCTTTACTGCCTGGCCGCGCTGCTCGCCGCCCTCCTTCTTCCGGGCTGCGACGATGCTGCCTCGTCGGGCTCCAAAGAACCCTTCTCCGTGAAATTCGTGGTGGCTTCGGTTCCCCGCGGATTGCCCCTGGACGGCATCGAGATTTCCATCGCGGTAGGCGATACCGGCAAGCCTCAGGCCCTGACCGTGAATACCAAACTGGGCGTGTCCAAGGGCACCGTTCAGGCGTATCCGGGCCAGACTTACACCCTGAGCTTCAAATTCTTCTCGGGCGGATTCGAAATCGGCCACGGCGAAAGCAAGGGCACCTTCACGCAGGATATGTCCGTGACCTTGGCGCCGGAATGGGATAACGCCAAGGTCGATCAGGCCTATGCGTCCGTGCACTCCGGCAAGTACCTTCCCGGTTACCTGGAAGCCTCCTTCAACCTGGCCCTGGCGGGAAAGCCGCTGGACCTGCGCGTGGATAGCGCCGCGGGCAAGACCTACAGGTGGTGGGTGCGCATGGGGGACAGCGTGATCGCCGAAGGCACCGGAACCCTGGTCGATTGGACTCCGGCCGACTCGCTGGGCGGGAAGAAAATCAGCATCAAGATCCAGGTCCTGAGCGGTTCCACCGTGGTGGACGAGAAGAAGTGGGACGTGGAAGTGCTGGCCGCGCGCCTGGGCGACCGGCTGCAGGGCATCGCCACCCGGAATGATACCGCATCGGCCCAAGGCTCCCTCACCTGGTTCAAATACTTGGCGAACGGAAGCCGGGATTCGCTCCTCGACTTCGACACTACCGCATTCATCAAAGACAAGATCCCGGTTTCCACGGTCGGGTATTCCTATGCCACGATGGCAGGGAAGGATTACCTCAAAAAGGCCTTCCGCGCCTACCGCAATGACGATGGCATCGATTCCGCCTTCGAATACGATTCCAAAGGCCGTTTGCTTACTATCACGGTAACGCTCAAATCCGGAACCACCGTCGACAGCCTTTTCTACGGAGCCGCCGGAGCGGTTGAGACTCGTAGCTATGCCCAAGGCAAGCTGACCCGCTTGCTCAAGCATTCCGTGGTCTCGGCCAAGGAAACGGTGGACTCATCCTTCTCGCGCCTGGACTCGGCTCTTGTGCTCAGCCGCATGGTCCGGTCCACGTGGGATGATAGCTTGCTGTTGGCATCCCGCACCTTCGTCAACAAGGGCGGCATGGTCCCCAGCGCATCGGAGCGCTACGTGTACAACGGCCTGGGCCTTCCCGCGCTGCATTACATGTACGTCGAGGGCAATACCCTAGAGCTGGATAAATCCGAAACCTACGCCTATGGCCCCAAGGGAAATCTCTTGCGGGTGACCCTCTACGACGAGGTCGCCGGCGAGGCCATCCGCATCCAGGATTTCCAATATGCTACGGGGAGTCCGACACCCGCACCCAAGCTTACCGCGGCCCAGGTCGAGAACCGCGGCTGGCTGCAACGCCTAAGCGTGTTCGGAGCCTCCGTGCCCGGCACCCGCACCCCCACCTTTTTGGCCCAGCCCTCGGTGCTGGCCTGGAAACGCGCGTTCTGATGCGCAGCCGTGAACTTCAATCCCCCGGAGAGGGCACTATGAGCTATCGCATCCCCACCGCCGCCATGGCGGGACTCCTCCTCGCTTGCGCGGCGGCTTTCGCTGTGGAAACCCCGTTCACGCCCTTCAAGGACGGCTATGCCAACTCCTCGCAATACAACGGCACCGGCAAATCCCTGCTGGTACGCGCCGGGGATAGCAAGGGCTGGGTAGCCCATGCCTTGGGTGACGGCGCGGGCGCCGGTCTCGTCAAGGCCCGTCTCAACGTTTACGTCAAGGACGTTATCAAGGACGGTACCTTGCGCGTATACCTGGCCAACAGCCTTAACCTGCTGGAGACCCAGACCCGCTTCGAGAACCTGAAGGCCGGGGACAGCGTGGGCGCGGTAAAGTTGGGTGCGGCGAAGGATTTGCAGACCATGGCATCCATCGCCCTTTCGGCCGCGGTGGTGAAGAAGATCCAGGATGGCGCCTTTGCGGGCTTCATCCTGGAAGGGGCGGACGGCCTGGATGTCGAGCTGGGCGCATTGGAAGGCGCCCACGGCGCGTTGTTGTTCTTGGATTACGCGGCGGCCTCGGGCAAATCCGATTCGGTGTCCGTGGATTCCGTGGCGGCGGTGTTGGCTTCCAAGTATACCTCCGCCCTGAAAGGGGCGACGGGAAGCGCGGGTAGCAAAGGCGATAAGGGTGAGAAAGGTGATAAAGGCGACGCGGGTTTATCAGGGCTCAAAGGCGACGCGGGAGTCAAGGGCAACGATGGCGTGAACGGTTTGAAGGGGGATAAAGGCGACAAGGGCGACAAAGGCGATCCCGCCGATCAGGCGCCGGTTTTCAAGCTGATACTCGATCGGGGGTCCCGCGCGGTTTACGGTTTCGACCGCTTCAGCTCGGCAACCCCGCGCACGACCCCGGACAGTTCCGGAAACGGCAATACCCTGACCCTCTCCACCGACGGGACCAATCGTCTCGAGAACGCTCCCGGCGATTCGGCCATCCAATTCCTGGGTAACGGTTACGCTACGGCGGCGAATTCCGCTTCCCTCAATCCTTACAAGGAACTCGCCATCTCGGCCTTGGTGAAGTTGTCGACGGAAACCCCGCCGGACAGCCAGACCCTGGTGGCCAAGGCGGGCCAATACGAACTCGCGGTCATAAAGAACAAGCTCCGCTTCCGCATCAAGACCGTTCTGGCCGACTGGGCCTGGGTGGGGGACGGCAATGTGCCCGCGGGTGCCAATGTGGCGGTGGCGGCGAGCTACGACGGCTCCGCGGTCCGCACCTTCGTGAACGGGGTCCAGGTTTCCTTCACGCCTTGGTCAAAGGGCCCGGTGGTCCTGGACTCGGCCGCGTTGTTCGTCGGCGCGCGGGACGCCTCGGTGGCCAATCTCAAGGGTGTGCTTGACCAGGTGAAGATCCTGGCAATCGTGACCGACATCCATGATTCCCTGGCGGCGATTCCCGGCCTGGAAGCCATCCTGGCGGCCAAATCGGCCGTGGGACACTCCCATGTCATCGCCGACGTGACCGGCCTGCAAGCGGCCCTGAACGCGAAGGCGAATACGGTTTTCACCGATTACTTTTTCTCGTCGGGATCCTCTCCCACCACGAATATCCTGCCGGCGGCGGCTACAAACTATGTCGACATACCCAGCTCCGCGAAAACGATTACGCTTCCGGCGGGAAAGGCCGTGCTTACCTGGAGCATGACCAATTGGGTCACGGTAGCCAATACCTGGATTCGCGTCCGGCCCGTTATCGGTACCTCGTTTGGCGATGGAACCTCGTACTATGACAATGAAGCCGCGTCCCATAAGACGATTTCCGGCACTTGGTCCATCTTGGTTCCCGCCGGTTCCACCTCCGTCAAACTCCAGGTCGCCATCGTCGGCGGTACGGGGGCATTCATCCAGGATACGGCCGATTCCATCAACTGGTCGATTATCGTATTTCCTTAGATGATGCGTATCGAAGCCACCCCCCATAAGCTCCACCTGTTCTTCTGCACCAACACGCGGGAGAACGGGGATAAATCCTGCGGTGATACTCCGGATACCGCGCTGCTTGCCGAGCAATTGAAGAAGCGGTTCAAGGAAGCCAAGCTCCCCATCCGCATCAGCCGCACGGCATGCCTCGGGCCCTGCGCCCAAGGCCCCAACATCATGTGTTATCCCCAGCAGGTATGGTTCCAGGATGCCCATGTCGAGGACCTGGACGCCATCGACGCGCAGGTGCGCAAGATCCTGGCTTCAGGCTCCGCCGGCTGATTCCGCGCGGGCATCCCGGGCCGCCATGGCCTCTTCCAAGAAGGCGTTGAAATCCGGGGTCGCGCACCAGGCGCGGGCCTCCAGGGCTTTGAACACCCGCGCGAACTCGCTCCCCACATCCCAATCCCAAGCCTCATGCGGCGCTTGCGCATGGGCGCCTATGCGCAGGCAGAAGGCATGCAGCAGATGTCGTTTCGCGCCGAGCTCGAGGTAATCCGCTTCGTCCAGATCCCGATCCAATTGCTTGAGGTAGGCCTTGCCGTCCAGGGAATAAATCTTGTCGCCGATCAGCGGGCATCCCACATGGGCGAGATGGGCCCGGATCTGGTGCTTGCGGCCGGTGATGGGGGCTACCGCAATCAGGGCCAGACCGTCCCGTTCCGCCAGGCGCCGATACAGGGTCAGGGCGGGCTTACCCGCCGCATGCACATGCATGCGGCTGCGGATGGGGGAGTCCGGCAATTCGCCCAATGGGGCTTCGATACGGCCGGACGCGGAGGGGGGTAACCCTCGGGTTACGGCAAGGTAGAGCTTCAGCCAACGCGATCCCGGAGAGGCAGGGCTGTAGGCGCGGATGGCATCGGCGCCGCGGGCGAAGGCGGACAGCCCGCTGGTCTCGCGATCGAGGCGATTGAGAGGGGCCCAGGCATCGTCCGCGAGTTCTTCCCGCACCAGGTTGGCCAGCGTCTGGAAAAAGATCTTTCCCGTCCGGTGCACGGGCATGCCCGCCGGCTTGTGCACGAAGCACAGGTCAGGGCCGCGCTCCAGGATGCGGAAATCCAGCGGTACATCGGGCTCCTCGTAGTCCACCACCGCGAACCGCAGGCTCTGCCCTTCGCGCAACGTCTCGTCTCCCCGGGCCGCGGTGCCTTCAAGTTGCAGGCGGTCCAGGGAAAGCAGTCCTTCCCATTCCAGGCGTGAATGATACGTGAACCGGCGCGACAGGTATTCCACCAAGGTATCCCTGCCGGGATTGCGGATCTTGGCGGTGAAGGAGGAATTGATCTTCGGCACTCGGGTCCCGGGACGAGGGGAAATGAAAAGGGGGCGGACGCTGACGTCCGCCCCCGAAAGGCGCCTATGCGGCCTGGTTTACTTGGCCGAAGCCAGTTGGGCGGCCTCGCTCTTGATCTGGCCGGGCGTGGTATCCGCGTCGAAGGTCTTGTACCGGATGTACTCGCCCTTCTCATTGATGACGAGCAGCAACGGGATGGATCCGGTGCCGTAGTTCTCTCCGATGGTGCGATCCTCGTCGTAGAAGACGGGCATGTGCACGTTGTAATCCCGGATGAAGCTGCGGATATCGTCCTCGGTGTTGTACTTGATGGCGATGGCGATGGACTGGAACCCTTCCTTGGCCAAATCGTCCGAGAGCTTGGATACGTATGGGAAGGCGTGCTGGCAGTGCGGGCATTTCGCCGAGAAGTAGAAGATCATCAGCTTCCGGTTGGCGAAGTGGGAAAACTTCATATTGGCATCGGAGATGGGCTTGGGATTGAGCGCGAAATCGATATGATCGCGCTTGCCCTTCACCTTCTTATCCGGTTCCCATGTGGGTGGGGCTTCGGGAGCGGCGGGTCCCTGTACGGGTCCGCGCATGGGCTGGGCCCCCGCGAGATTGATGGCGAAAACGGTCAGAATCGACGTGGCCAGGATAACCTTGATATGCCGCATAGGGACGTTCATCTCCTCGATTGGAACCCGTAACAGGAACCCATAAAAAATACCAGCCGGAGTGTCGCCGGACAAGCAATTGGCGAAAATATAGCTAAGCCATCCAGGGGCCATGCGGGGACCCGGTATACGTTGGCGATTGTGATGGGAAGGGCGATATTGTATACTTATACCGTGCAAATTTCCGCGTTTTCAGCCCTCTTCCACCTCATGCGGACCTGAATTGGATATCCCCTTGGATTTCGGTTCCCACGGCGAGTTGACGCCGGAAATCTATAAGCTCAAACAGCAGAACGTCCAGCTGCAGCACCTGCTCAAGTACAAGGACGACGTTGAAATCCCTACCCTGAAGCGGCAAATGGGGCATTTCCAACACGAGTTGCAAACCACCAAATCCCAGCTCAGTGAAACGGTGAAGCAGGAAGACTTCATTGATCGCCAATCCGGCATCATCCATATCGATAAGGATATGCGGGTGGTGAAGATCAATTCCTACGCCCTGGAAATCCTGGGCACCCTGCACACCCAGGCCATCGGCAGGCCCATCAAGGAAGTGGGTATCCATTCCCAGTCGGGCCGCCCCATCTTCGGCGATATCGACTACTACCTGGAACCCGAGGGCAAGGAAAGCGAGTGGGAAAAGGAAATCCCCATGCCAAACGGGGAGAAACGCTACTACCATTTCCGCAGCGCCCTCATTAATGGGACGCGCCTGGTGAGCATCAGCGAAGTGACGGATTTGCGGCTCTCCGAGAGCCGCGTGAAGGCCATCATCGGCTCGTCCAAGGACGGCATCGCCCTGATCGACGAGGGCTCGGTCATCCGCTCCACCAACGCGCGCTTCGGCAAGCTTTTCGGCCTGAATTGGCGCCAGTTCGCCGGTATGCAATTCGACATAGCCGCCGAGCTGCTGCAATACCATTTCAAGGACCCCCACGAATTCATGTCCTTTTACAGCGCCATCCAGAAGGAACCGCAACTGCATTCCGAGGGGCTGTTCGAGATGGTGCTGCCCCAGCCGGCCAATTTCCAGATCTATACCCGCCCCATCGTCGATGAGCAGAGCCGCCTCATCGGCCGCGTCTGGTTCGTCACGGACGTCACCAACTTCAAGGAGATGGAGAAGAAGCTGGCGGCCGATGCAGCCGATCTCGAGGTGAAGGTGAAGGAGCGCACCGAGGAATTGTTCGTCCAGAACCAGGAACTGGTGCGGGTGCGCCAGGAGACGGAGATGGAGTTGGACATGGCCAAACAGGTGCAACAGGGCATGCTGCCCAAGACATTGCCCAGGCTCGAGGGTTATGAAGTCGCCGCCGCCTATGCGCCCACCGGCAAGGTTTCCGGGGACTTCTACGATTTCATCCGCCTCGATGACGATCGCATCTTCATGCTCATGACCGATGTTTCCGGCCACGGAGTACCGGCGGCCCTGGTGACCGCTATGGCCAAGATGGCCTTCGATCGCCATGTCAAGGCCGGCCTATCCGTCGCCGACATCCTGACGAACGTGAACGTGGACCTGTGCGCGGCCATCAATACCGATCATTACCTGACGGCTTTCGCGGCCATTCTCGATCTCAAGACCGGCAAGCTCTCGTATAGCCGCGTCTGCCATCCCTATCCCGTCATATTCCGGCATGCGACCAAGAGTCTGGAGCATTTGCAGATGCGCGGCGGCTTTTTCCTGGGCATGTTCGAGGACAACAGCTATACCGAGCAGGAAGCCATGCTGCATCCGGGCGACCTGCTCTTCGTGTATACCGACGGTATCAACGAAAGCTTCAACAGCAAGGACGAGTTGTACGGACGCAAGCGCCTCGACAACGTCATCCGCAAGTACGCCCACCTCGGGGCCTCGGAAACCATCGCCCAGGCGCAGATGGACAAAGAGCGGTTCTCGGAGGGAAGGCAGAGTCTGGATGATATCTCGATTTTCGCGATAAAGCGGCGGGAACCCAGAGGATAGGGGGGAAGGTTTAAGGTTTAAGGTGGGTCGGTCACATCGGCTTATTCCCCCTTAAACCTTAGACCTTAAACCTTAAACCTTCTTGTTCCACACCCCATCAGCCGAAATCTATCTTCTCCCCACATCCTTCGGAGGCTAATCCCGTGAACGTTCTGGTCGTCGGCGGTGCCGGGTATATCGGTTCCCATGTGGTAAAGGCCCTTTTGCGCGCGGGCGCGGCCGTGACCGTATTCGATAACCTCTCTTCCGGGCTGCGGGGCAACTTAAGGCCGGGCGCGGTATTCCGGCACGGGGATATCCTTGATCCGCGCGCCCTCGACGAGGTCTGCGCAGTCGCGAAATTCGACGGGGTCATCCATCTGGCCGCCCTCAAGGCCGCGGGCGATTCCATGACCCAGCCGGAGAAGTACTCCGTGCATAATATTACGGGAACCTTGAACCTTCTCAATGCCGTGGCCAAGCATGGCATCAAGCATTTCGTTTTCTCCTCCACGGCGGCCGTGTACGGCGATCCGGTCTACCAGCCCATGGACGAGAAGCATCCCACCACTCCCGCCAACTATTACGGGTATACCAAGCTCGCCATCGAAGGCTTCCTGGATTGGTACGGTCGCCTTAAAGGCTTACGCTATGCGGCCCTGCGGTACTTCAATGCCGCCGGCTACGATGTGGACGGCGAACTTAACGGCCTGGAGCAGAATCCCAACAACCTGTTGCCGGTGCTCATGGAAGCGGCCATGGGATGGCGCAAGCAGATCCAGATTTTCGGCAGCGATTATGCTACGCGCGACGGTACCTGCATCCGCGACTACGTCCATGTTTCCGATCTCGCGGCCGCCCATGTTTTAGCGCTGGAAAAATTGGCGGCAGGGACCGAAAAGCTGGTCGTGAACCTGGGCACGGGCGCCGGCATCACGGTCATGGAGATGGTGAAGATGGCGGGAGAGGTATGCGGCAAGCCCGTACCTCACCAAATCGTGGGACGCCGCGAAGGCGATCCTCCCGCCGTGACCGCCTCAGCGGGTTTGGCGAAGGAGATCCTGGGTTGGGAGGCGAAATACAGCGATGTAGGCACGCTGCTGCGCACGACCTGGGCCGCCTATCAAGCGAATGCCAAGGAACGCCGCAACTAGCGCCCTTTCTGCTTTCCCCTTTCCGCTTTCACGACCATTTCCTTTTGGTAAGCGCCCTCCAGGCCCCGGCCCCGCGGGGACCATAGCCTTCCGTTGTATATATTGATCCTGTTCACCGTAGTCAGTTGGAGGTCGGTATGTCGGATTTCCCCCGCACCCTGGGCGAATTGAAACGCTCGGGCTGGCGCAGCAAACCCGTCAAAGAGGAACTGCGCGACAATCTGCTGGCGCGCATCCGCGGAGGGGGGTCGTTGATGCCCGGCGTCATCGGGTACGAGGACACGGTGCTCAAGCAATTGACGCACGCCATCCTTTCCCGGCATGATATCCTGCTGCTGGGCCTGCGGGGCCAGGGTAAGACCCGTATCCTGCGGCGGCTCGCCGAATTCCTGGATGAGCGCATTCCCATCGTCGCGGGCAGCGAGGTGAACGACGATCCCTATGCGCCCATTTCGCGATATGCCAAGGACAAGATCGCTGCCGAGGGCGAGGAGACCGCTATCGAATGGATAGGGCGCGAGCGGCGCTACGGCGAAAAGCTGGCGACCCCGGACGTCTCCATGGCCGATCTGATCGGGGACATCGATCCGGTCAAGGCCTTTCATCAGAAGCTCGGGTACGGCCACGAAGCCGCCATCCAGTTCGGCATCATCCCGCGCACCAACCGGGGCATCTTCGTCATCAATGAATTGCCGGACCTGCAGGCGCGCATCCAGGTAGGGCTGCTGAATATCATGGAGGAGCGCGACATCCAGATCCGCAGTTTCCGGGTGCGCATCCCCCTGGATATCCTGATGGCTTTTTCGGCCAACCCGGAAGACTACACCAATCGCGGCAACATCATCACCCCGCTGAAGGATCGCATCGATTCGCAGATCATCACGCACTATCCCAAAAGCGCCGAGGCCGCCATGGAGATTACGCGGCAGGAAGCCAAGCTGGAAACCACCGGAGCCAAGCCCGTGATCCCGGAGCTGATCCGCCTGGTGGTGGAACGGATCGCTTTCGAAGCGCGCGAGGACAAGGACTATGTCGATCAGAAGTCCGGGGTTTCCGCACGGTTGCCCATCGCGGCCATGGAACTTCTGGCCAGCGCGGTGGAA
>JAHFCH010000217.1 GCA_023249635.1 Fibrobacterota bacterium | reverse complement strand
TCGCGTTCCCGTTCGAATCCAGCCAAACCGCGGAACGGGGATGCATCATCCAAATCTCGACGAAAACCGGCGGGTTCGTCCCCTATGCCTGCGGCACCCGCACGCCGGACGGACTGACCTTGGGCCCGGAGGGAGAACTTTTCGTGACGGAGAACCAGGGGAATTGGGTTCCCTCTTCCAAGCTGCTGCATGTCAAGCAGGGCCGTTTTTTCGGAGTGAAGAAACCGTCGGGACCGTCCCCTTTCGAAAGCGCTCCGGTAACTCCGCCGGTACTGTGGATGGATCATGGCAATATTTCGATCTCACCCACCCAGCCCGCGTACCTGACGAGCGGGGTGTACCAAGGGCAGATGATCGCCGGGGACAATAATTTCGGAACCCTGCAGAGGTATTTCCTCGAGAAGGTTGGCGGGGAATACCAGGGATGCGTCTTCCGGTTCTCGGGGGGATTGGAAGCAGCAGGCCATCGCGCCATCGTGGGGCCGGATGGAGCCATCTACCTTGGGGGCCTCGGCACTCCGCAATGGGGAGGTTGGGATTGGGCAGGCAAGGACTACGGCCTGCAACGCATGGCGACGAACGGCAAAAAGGCATTCGATTGGCTGGCCTTGCGCTCCCAAGGCCCCAGCACGATGGAATTGGAATTCACAGCCCCAGTTGGACAGGGAGCGGATTTGCCCGCGAACTACAAGGTACAGCAATGGGCCTACATTCCGGTCGCCAGCTATGGAGTGGGAAAACAGACCACGGAAAACCTGACCGTGAAAACGGCTACGGTGAGCGCGGACAAAATGAAGGTGAGCCTGGAAATCCCGGGCATGAAAGCGAAAGATGTCGTCTATATAAAACTCAGCGGGATAACCGGCCAGGACAACTCCGCTTCCTGGTCCACCGAAGCGTGGTATACGCTTAATGCCATCGGGCCCGGAACGCCAGTAACACGCGCATTACCTTCCGCCTCGACGCTTCCGGTCGGCGAAGCCCTGCGCGCGCGCTCCTTGGAAAACGGGAGACTGCGCGTAAAACTTGCCGCTTCCGGCCGATTCAGCCTGGAAATCCGGGATCTCCAAGGCCAGGTCCGCGAAACCTTGCGCGGCACGGGTCCGTCGGAGCTCGTCTCCCAAGGAGCGTATCGCTCCGAGGTGTTAATCCTCAAATTAACGGATGCGCGCGGCGTATCTTCGCGAACCGTCTATGCGGGAGGCGCGAAATGAGATCCCATTCCCAGTGGCAAAAACTCGTTCCCATCGGCGCCGCGGCTTTGCTCGGAACCTTGCTGAATGTTTCGGCATTGGATATTTCCAAGGTCCCGGCTTCGGATTGGATCGACTTGTTCAACGGCGTGGACTTGAAAGACTGGGTTCCCAAAGTCGTGGGTACGGCGGCCGGTCAGGATCCTTTGAAAACCTGGTATGTCAAGGACGGCATTTTATGGGTGGATTATAGCGGCTATGGAGGGACCTTCAACAACCGTTGGGGGCACATGGCCTATGAGAAGCGGAAGTTCTCCTACTATGTCTTCCATACCGAAAGCAACTCTTGGGGCAAGCAGGTAAATGGCGGCCCCTCCTGGGCCATCCAGAATAACGGGATCATGTTCCACTCCCAATCCATGGGGTCCATGTCCTTGGGCCAGAGCTATCCCACCAGCGTGGAATACCAATTGCTCGGGGCGTATTGCGGAATCGGCAATCACCAAAATGACGGCGGGGGCTCAACCGCCGATGTCTGCGGCTCCTCCAGCAATACGTCCATGATCCTCAATGGATCCCGCGTGAGCCCGGGTTGCAGTGAAAAGCAGAAACACGTGCAACTCGATTCGGGTCATTGGGTGGTTAATGAGGGCCTGGTGCTCGGGGACTCCCTGGTGAAGCACATGGTGGCCGCGGATACCAATAAGCCCATGGATACCGTACTAACCTATTCCAAACTCCAGACCAGGAGTGACGGAAAACCTTTGACGGAAGGGTATATCGCCATCCAGGCCGAGACCGCTCCTTGGAAGTTCCGGAAAATCCGCGTGCTCGATCTGGACGGGTGCATGGATCCGAAGTTCACGAGCTACCGGAGTTACTTCGTGCATAGCAATCCGTCGCTGTGTACGGTAACGACAGTCGCTTTGAAACAGGGATTGCCTAAAGGGTTTGCGCTGGAAGTCGCTCCCGGGGAGATCCGGATTACCCTCCCACATAGCGGCGCAGGTTATCGGGTGAAAGTGGCCGACCTGGGCGGGAGAGTCGTGATTGAGTCGAAGTCCGGTAATGTCGGAGAGACCCGGTTGCCTACGCGTGGATTGAGGCCCGGAATTTACTTCGCGGAAGTCTCGGATGGAAAGAGCGTCCATCGGACGGGATTCAGTCTCCTCGAAGCCGGAGGTTTCTGAGGGCGTAAAAAATCATCCGCATGGAATCCCATGTTGGCGGCCATCGCCTCCCCATGTGAGAACAAAAGGAGAACGAATAAATTCCGCAAGGCTATTTATTTGAGCGGGTCGGCATATTAACCCCCTAAATTGGAAGTGGATCATAATTGTCCGGTCCGCTTTCAATCATTCCAAATAGGGAGCCGAAATGTTCACTTTCAAGGCACTCCGCCTGCTTCTAGCTTTGCCACTCCTCAGTCTCGCCCAATCCAATCCCTGGAGCCTGGGCATGAAACAGGTGGGGGCCGGCAAGGCTTTTACGCTGCAATTGTTGAATGCCAATTACGGCAAATGCAGCAGCTCCTTTTCCAATCTCCACGAGGAGCGGAGCGGCAGGAATCTCCAATTCATTTTCCAATCCCGGATCGACAGCGCCAAACCATGCAGCCCGGATACGAAGCCCTGGGGACCGGTCTTCGAGATGGAAGCGCTCGCGGCGGGAAAATATCCCGTGGCCTTCTGGCAGGCCCCCGCGTGTTACCCCGATTGCCACGTCATCCCCGATTTCAGACCCTTGGATACGCTTTCAGTCGAAACCGCGACCATGGTTTCGGCCCCAGGCGCCGGTCGTGCCGCCCTGCGTTTCCAGGGAAACCCCCTGCGCCTGTTACTGCCCGAGGGTTCCGGCCTTCGCAGCGTGGAACTGCGTTCGCCGGCCGGTGATCTTCTCGTAACCTACCGGGTAACCGGCGCGGACGAAGCGATCCTTCCCGTGGCCTCCCGACTGGGTCGGGGAGTATTCCTGGTGCGCCTGGTTTCCGGCGAAGGGGAAATCCGCGGCCTGCGCTTGTTCAATCCTTGATCGAAAGGCGCGGCGGGACGCGCAGCGCCCTTCAATTGGAGAACTGGATCGTCCCCAAATCAACCGCGGTCCCTGCTTTCGCTTCCGCCACCGGCAGCTTGCCCGAATAAGGGATTATCCGTCCGAGCCCATCGCTCCGGATGACCAGGGACTTCAGTTTCAGGGCGCCTGCCGGTACGCTTTCCACGAAGAAGGCGAATCCTCCCGAGTCATCGGGAGCGGCCAGTTCGCTGAAGGCGGGAAATCCGACCACGCCAACCCGGAGGGTGGAGAACGAAGCCAGGGCGGTATCGACGATGCGGCCCCGCAGGGAACCCGCCGGCAGCAGTTTCAGCTTCCCGATCGATCTTCCCCGCTGCACGGATTCGGGGGGGTATTGCGCAAAATAGACGTCCGACACGGACCCGTTCTTCGAAGTATCCCGGGAGGCTTGGGCCTCCAGATAGACCGTGTCCTGGGTCTCCAGCGCGATGGAGAAGCGGCCTTGGGAGTCGGAGAGCGCCTGCCCGAGTACTTTCCAATCGCCGGCGCCCGCCGGGCCCGGGATGAATTCATCCGATCTCACGGTAACTACGGCCCGCGCCGCCGGGCTCCCGTCCGAGGTCATCACCACTCCGTTGAGGGTGTTGGTGGTATCGGTCGAGGTTCCCTGCAAGTCGCATCCTGCGATGGCCAGGCCCAACGAAAAAATGATACGCAGCGGTTGCAAGCTAAGTCTTCGCATTTTCTTCCTCGATCCGGGTCAGCGGGAACAGTTGCATGTTGAATTGCATCACCCGATCCTCGCCTTTGTCCGATTGCACGATTTTCCGCAACGCAACCTGGAAGTCCTCGATGGCGGCCTTGACCCGTTGTAATCCCTCCGCGGAAATGCTGAGCGTGGACGTGGAGATGTCCCGGTGAGGGGATGGGATATTGTCCAGGGCCTCTTTGGCCAAACCCAGCATCTCCCCCTGGAAGGCCCGCACCAGCAGATCCGCCGCTTCATCCCGGCTGGGTAACAGGGTGGAATGCCTGGCGCGCCAACAGCCCTTCCCGTCCTTTTCGATGAGCCCCAGTTCATTCAGGGTTTGCATCGCCGACTTGACTTGTCCCCGGGTTATCCTGGGCATGAGGCGCGCAGCCAATTCGTCGAAGTTGTCCCGTACCTCGCATGTGGCCAGTGCTTCCCGGACGGCGACATGATGCCATTTCGAGAAGTACTCCATCTGCGACTTTTTGAGCTGCTGGATTTTCTGCGGGAGGGCTTTGATCAATTGATCGTATAGCGCCCGCTTGGCCTGGTTCGTCTTGGCATGGTTGAATCCGACCAGGATTTCGAAATAGGCCCGTTCCTTTTCGTCCAGTTCAAGCCCATCCGCGAAGTTCGCGATCTTGCCCCTGGAAAGGTTCCGGATTCCGCTGACCACTTCGCTGAAATAGCCGCAGGAACTGAGATGGGCTTTGTTGGCGAAAAGCCGATGGGAGAAATGCTTATTCAGGGATTTCTTATGCAGGAAAAAGTCGCCGCAGAACTTCCGGTAGTCGAAATAATCGTAAAGGCTGATATCCGGTTTAATGTCTACGGCTCCTTCCTGGTCTTAATAAGGTACTCCTTTTCTTGTTAAAAAAGAGAACAAAAATGGGAGGAAATCGCAGTATTTAGTTTAAAAATGAGAACAAATAGAGAACGAAACATTATAAATAAGGCATTTAATCTCGATTCACATAATTATTTGGACATAAATTAAGAACGGCAAGGAGAGTTACCTCCTTCGTCAACAAAATAAAGGAGAACAATTCATGCATGCGAAATCGACACTGAAACTGGTCGTGGGTGGGGCTTTTTCCCTGCTCTTGCTCGCGGCTTGCAACCCAGCGGATCCTGCCGGGCCTTCCCAGCAGAGCGCCCAGGTCAAGGGCAAGCCTGAGGTTACGAATCCCATTACCAAGCCGGTGGATTCGATTCCCCGGGATCCCTTGGACACGGTTCCCTGGTGCGGCACCCCCATTGATGTTCCTCCTGAAGGCGGACAGCCCCCCGTTGAAATACCCCACACGACGGATCCGGTTCCACCGGTCACACATCCCGATTCGGACGGGTTCGAGCCGATCGACTGGAGCGCCAAGGCGCTACCGGGCTCGGAAGGGTGGTATTGCTCGGAAATGTCCCCTGCGGTTTGCGCCACCAACGGCAAATCCTACCGGAACATGTGCGAGGCCGCTTGGTCCGGACTGGGAGTCGCTCACGCTGGGAAATGCAAGTAGTCACTGAGTTATCCGGGGCCGGCATGACGGCCGGCCCCTCTTAAAAGCCCGGCACGGTCGACTCTGAATCGATAGGGCCGGGATATTCCCTCGCGGGAAAACCCACTAGGGATATTCAATGATTTGGTTACTCGGGTATGGTGACAAAGTGCACGTTTCCATCCGGAAACAGTTTTTCCCGCGACCCGTCATTGAAAATCCCGATTCGGCCTATATTCGCGAAAGGGAGGGGGCGAACCATGTCGGAACAAAAGTCATCGGTTTGGAAATCCGTACTGGCGGCCATGGCCGTGGCTCCCATACTGGCTCTGGCGCAACCCGCCTGCCATGAACCCACCGCGAACGAATTCAGGGCAGTCACCTTGGTGGACGTCCATAAGGGATTGGAGGAGCACGGCGGGGCCGGGTATGGACCTGTGCAAATGGCGATCGCGCCCGATGGCCGCGTCTTCATCGCCATGATTACATCGGGCAAGATACTGATGTACTCGCCCACCACCGCCAATCCCACCGACGTGACCCTTCTGGGGACGGTCCAAACCCGGTGGAGCAGTGAGGACGGCTTTATGGGGATCGCCCTCGACCCCCGCTTCGCGACCAACCATTGGCTGTATGCATTCTACTCCGATCCCTGCGGGATAAACTGTCCCAACCGGGCCATGGAACTCGGCCGCTACACCGTCACGAACAACCAGCTCACCGCCAAGAAGGTGATCCTTCGCTTCCCGCGCGCTACCGACGATGATCACCACGCCGGTGGCGGCATGGCCTTTGACGACAACGGCGTGCTGGTGATTGGGACGGGAGATAACACGTTTCCCCCCGACCCGACAAACGCCGGATACGGCCCCATCAATACCGGACGCACCGCTGCAGATGCGCAAAGGACATCCTCCAACTCCAACGATTTGCGCGGGAAAATCCTCCGCATCAAGCCCTTGGATTTCGCGGACGATGCGACCCCGACCGTAGGCATCGGAACCACCTATGACATCCCGCCCGGGAACCTGTGGGAGAAGATTCAAAATAAGTCCTTCAATCCCGGATGGGATGCCGCGGACGATATCAGCCTCGTCCGCAAGGAAATATTCACCATGGGAAACCGCAATCCGTACCACCCCCGGGTCGATACCAGGACGGGATGGATCTTCTGGGGGGAAGTGGGACCTGACGCGGATGAAGACAACGCCTCCCGCGGCCCGGCCGGGCATGATGAGTGGAACCTAGCCACGGGTCCGGGTTTTTTCGGCCATCCCTATTGCAACGGGTACAACGTGCCGTACAACATGATGACCAACGCATCCCCGGCCACCTACGGGGAGAAATACAACTGCGCGGCCACGTTGAACAATTCCCCGAACAATACCGGCATCCACCATCTGCCTCCGGCCGTTCCGGCCCTGGTCGCCTATACCAGCGGCAATAGCACCGATGATGATCCGCGTTTCAATGCCGGGACGGGTATGACCACCGTCCAGCATGCCGGGGAGTCTGCGATTGGCGGCCCCATGTACCGCTATGACCCGAACCTTAATTCGCCGATAAAATTCCCGCCCTTTTTCGAGGGCAAGGTGCTCTTCTTCGACTGGCTCCGGTTGAATTTCCGGTGGATTACCCTTAACCCGGACGGTTCCATACCGGCCGGGGCCGCAGGCGTGAAGAATTTCACCGTGCCCGGATTGCCTCCTGTAAGCTACATCGACTTGCAGTACGGACCCGATGGCGCTGCGTACCTCCTCAAGTTCAGCGATCGCGGTTTCGCCCTCGGAACCGGCCCGGCACTATACCGGGTGGAGTATACGGGCGTGCAGGACGTGGCCTGCTTCAAACCTTTCGTAGCCACGGTCGGTCCGCTCGCCGTGAATGCCAAGCCGATCCTGCATAGGAACATCGCTCCGGGATTCGCGAACGGCTTTTTCAGCTTACCGATAGGATACGGTTCCCTGTCCCTTTACGATGCGGCGGGTCGCGAAGGGTGGAGCTTCCGCCGGGAAGCCTCCGATCGTGAAGGCACGGTACGGTTGCCTCCGCAATTGGAGCACGGGCTGTGGCATGCGAAGGTCAGTCCTTGATCCCGTTTCCATCGCCGCCAGGATCTACGACAACGTGAAGGGGGCAGCTATCCTCAGTCGGAAAAAAATCCGGAAATCTTACGAGTCGAACCGAGCCATCCTCTTGACCCTTGCCTTGTGGGCCGTAGCGGGGATGCCGTCACCCCTGCATTCCCAAACCGGCTGTGTGGCCCCCGCGGCCTCGGATTTCCACAAGGTGGATTTGGGCATGGACGGTTTATCCACGCCTACCGACATCCAAGTCGCTCCTGACGGGCGCGTGTTCATCAACGAACTTCTCACCGGTGAAATCAAGATATTCCGTGACGGCGGCACGCCGAGGCTGGTGGTGGCCGGCAAGATCCCGGTTGTGGGCTCCAATGAGCGGGGGGTGTCGGGCATGGTTCTTGATCCTGCTTTCGCCCAGAACCATTGGATCTACGTGCGCAATGCGCCGGCCGGCAAAACCGTCGACGAGGTTTCCCGGTTCACCATGAAAGGGGATAGCCTGCAATTGGCCTCGCGAAAAATCCTGGTTTCCATCCCTAGGGATGATGACGCCCATCAGGGAGGGGGCATGGCATTCGACAATCTGGGCAATCTCCTCTTCAGCTACGGTGAAGACGGCCGGCCCTCGGCCAATGACGGGTATGCCTCCATTGATTCGCGGACCAAGATCACGGACGCGGAACGGACCGCGGGAAATACCAATGATCTCCGCGGAAAGATTAATCGCATCAAGCCTAGGCCGTTCCCCGATAGCGAGACTCCGGCCCCGGGCATCGGATCGACTTACGATATTCCGGCCGGGAATTTCTGGGAAACCATTGCGGCCACCCTTCCGGGCGCCGACATGACCAAGGTGCGGAAGGAAATCTTCGCCATGGGCTTCCGCAATCCCTATCGCTTCAGCGTGGATCCCGCAACCAACTGGCTGGTTTCGGGAGAGATCGGCCCGGACGCCAACCGGGACGATCCCCTGCGCGGCCGAGCCGGTCACGATGAAGTCAACGTGACCAAGCAAGGCGGAGGTTACTATGGCTGGCCTTACTGCAACGGAAATAATTTCGCCTATAACCAAGTGGACTTTTCCGGTGCCCAGCCGGTTCATCTGGCCGCAAAATTCGACTGCGCGCGACCCGTCAACAATTCACCGTTTAACACGGGGCTTACGGTGCTGCCGCCCTCCATACCTCCTATAATCTGGTACGCAGCATCCAACACTATTGATTTCCCCGAACTGGGCCAAGGGCAGGAAGCGGTCATGGTGGGCCCTTTCTACCGGTATGATCCCACCCTCAAATCGGATGTCAAATTCCCTCCCTATTACAACGGCAAGGCGCACATATGGTGCTGGCAGAGGCTCTGGCATAAGTTCCTGGCCCTGGATGCGCAAGGCGGCTTGGCGAAGCTGGAGGATTTCTCCATCCCCGGCCATACTTGGGGAAGCGACATCTCGGTCAAATACGGCGTCAATGGGGCCATGTATGTGCTGCAGTGGAGCCAACACGGTTATATCGGGGGCGACAGGGCCTTCTACAAGATCGAGTACCGGGGCCCGCTCAACGAATCGGGCTGCGCTTCCGCCCTAAAACCAAAAGAGCCGGTCGACAAAAATGATCGCTTATGGCCAATCTTGATCGGTCCCTCCGGCCTGGATCTGCCTCCCGGTGTAAACGGCGTGGAAATCTTCGGCTTGGATGGCCGGAAACTTTGGCGCTGCCATCGGACCGGAACCGCGGATCGGATGGAGCGGGTGTTTGTGCCTAAGCCGGCGCAACGTGGAATGGTATTGATCCGGTTCCTGAAAAGGGGAGAATGAAATGAAAATCGGGACCTGTCTTCTCGCGGGCATGTTGGGATGTCTTGCCGGCATGACCCAGGCGGCCGGGCCCCAAGGGACGGTTTACCAATTCACGGTGCCCAAGCAAGGCAGCATGATCGCCGACCCGACCTATTACTGTTGGATTCCGGCCGACATGGGAACCGCGCGCAGCCTCATCGTCCACCAGCATGGTTGCACCCGGGAACGGGACGCCAGGGAGATGATGACCGATCTGCAATGGCTGACCCTGGCCAAGAAATGGAATTCGGCTTTCATCGCGCCCAGCTTGACCACGGGATCCAACTGCGCCAATTGGGCTACCATTGAAAATGGATCCGGGGATGCCTTTCTCATGGCGCTCGACACCCTCGCGCGCCGTTCCGGGCATCCGGAAATCAAGACGATTCCCTGGGCCCTGTGGGGGCATTCGGGCGGGTCCGCCTGGATCACCGCCATGACGGGAAAATATCCGCAGCGAGTCGCGGTGGGCGTGGCCCAGTCCTGCGGTGTGGATATTTCCAATGTCCCCGCGACTCTGAAAATTCCCATTCTCCATCATAATGGCAAGTCCGACATATGCCACAATGACGCCCTCTTCGCAACCGGCAAGGCCAAAGGCTCCCTCTGGGCCCATGCCATCAATCCCAATCCCATCTGGGTGACGGCGCCCACCGCTTATTCCGCCGATATCGAAGGCCATGCGCCGCATGACCTGCGGATGATCGCCATTCCCTGGATCGAGGCCGGACTGACCGCGCGGCTTCCCGCCCAGGCCGGCGGGTCTGTGTTGACCGCCATGGACACCTCTGCGGCCTGGCTGGGGAATAAAACTTCGCTGGCCATCGCTTCCGCGGCTTCCTTCACCGGCGATAAATCCGCAGCCTGCTGGTTTCCCAACCAGGCATTTGCCAAGCAATGGGCCGAGTACATGGTGAATGGAACCATTAACGATTCTTCACTGCCGCCCCCGCCGTCCAATCTTACCGGCGCGTTCGCCAACCGGCAAATCGTTTTGAAATGGGATGCGAATGCGGATCTGGAAACCGGCATCAAAACCTTTATCGTTTACCGC
>JAHFCH010000216.1 GCA_023249635.1 Fibrobacterota bacterium | reverse complement strand
GGCGGCGGCGCGTTGACGGTCACGGTGGCGGAGGCGTTGGCCGATCCGCCGGCGCCGGTGCAGGTCAAGGTGTAGGTGCTGTTGGAGCTGAGGGCGCCGGTGGATTGCGATCCGCTGACGGCCTTGCTGCCGCTCCAGGCTCCGCTGGCCGCGCATCCGGTGGCGTTGGTCGAGGACCAGGTGAGTGTGGAGCTTGACCCGCTGCTGACCGAGGTAGGGTTGGCGGTGAGTGTCACCGTGGGGACGGGCGGCGGCGGGGCATTGACGGTAACGGTGGCGGAGGCGTTGGCCGATCCGCCGGCGCCGGTGCAGGTCAAGGTGTAGGTGCTATTGGAGCTGAGGGCGCCCGTGGACTGGGATCCGCTTACGGCTTGGTTGCCGCTCCAGGCTCCGCTGGCCGCGCACCCGGTGGCATTGGTCGAAGACCAGGTAAGGGTGGAACTGCTTCCGCTGTTGACCGAGGTGGGATTGGCGGTCAGCGTCACCGTGGGGACCGGCGGCGGATTGCCTGATTCGGTCCAGAGGTTCGCATGCGTCGTGCCGACCCAGGCAGGATGATGGTTTCTTCCCGACTTGTCCTGGATGTCGTCCGGGGTGGGATTCAAGTTCAGGTACCAGATGGCGGAACTCCCCGAACTTGTGCTCAATGGGGAGTTGATCTCGTTCACGATGTCCGCGCCGGAAAGATTCGACGAGTACAACTGGATGCCGCGCAAGATGCCGGATAACCGTTCGGAGCGCAAGCTCCATGGCGCATCGCCCACATTCAAGGCCGGACTCGTGGGCGTCGCTCCGTAGTTCGACGGAAGCAATGTGCGGATTACTTTCGTGGTATCAGGCAGATCCCAGAAGAATTCATGCAGCTTTCCCGCATTGCCGAGATTGGTTACGCGCAAGGCCTGGATCTTCCAGGCGCCGTAGGCCAGTTGCGTGTTGTTCCCGTTGGCGTCGTTGGTATAGTCGTGGCCGCTGCTGCCCAGTGACCAGTGATGCGTGGTGCTGAGCGATTTGTCCCCGGAGCCGTCCGGGTATGGCGGGGCGCCGTAGTACTTTCCGGCATCCCATCCGGTAGAGGGCCCGTAATAAAAGTTGCAATAATAGCCCGCCTGCTGCCGAGGGTTGTAACGCCAGATATAGGTGGCGGGATACATGGGCTGCAGGGCGGAGCCCATCCAGCGGAAACGGATGTCCGCGCTCGTTTGCCCGTTGGAGGGAAAGTCCAGCCCGGTATTGGCGGCCGTAACGGCAGCCAGGGCCGAGGCCCGTATGCCGGCGGGCGCGGTCGGCTCCTGCTTATCGCACCCGATCACCATCGCCGCGAACGCGAAGCATATCCCTGCCAATCCAAGCGCAGAAACCCTGTTTTCATTGTTAAGCATATTACGCCTCCCTGCGCTATCCCGCGAATCCGGGCTTGATTGGAATAAACTGTCCTGTAGGTCTGGTTGCAAGAATATTACGGCGTACCGTATCGGCGAAATCGGAATGAAAGCGGGATATTCACGGATCAGGAGCGAGCCGTCGAAAAATCGAAGCTAATCGTTACGAAAATCACAAATCCATCCAATCGGGCCGGGTGCGGGGTTCTTCCGCTTGGACCGATCGCCGGGGACCCACTCTCCCAATCTAAAACGTGTCCCGGATGCCGATGCGGGATCCTTGCGGTTTTCGCTGCGAAAAACCGGAACGAATTCCCATGCCGCGGTACGGATATATTAAGGGTGAAGGGAGCCGCCGGGGGCGGCCTCTACCTAGGGAGAAATCCACAGGCCGGCGTGGTACGGCGCGTACCACTCCGGATTATGCCCGTGTCCTGATTTGTCCCCGATATCTTCGGGCGTGGGATTCAGGTTCAGGTACCAGATATTCTGGTGGCCCGCGGCCGTGCTCAGGGGTGAATTGATTTCCGAAACCAGATCGGAGGGCGATAAGCTGGCCGCGTAGGTCTGGATGCCCCGCAGCGTGCAGGCGCAATGCTCACTCACTGGCGAGAATTGGGCATTTCCGAAGGTGAGCGAATTCTCGCGATCGGGCAGGGGGTTGTAATCGCGATCGAGTACTACGCGGATAACCTTGGTCGTGTCCGGCAGGTCCCAATAGAACTCGTGGATCTTGTTGGTGCCGTTGTCCCAAACCCGTACCGCCTGGGTTTTCCACTCGTCGTACACGACCGCCGTGTTGTGCCCGTTGGCGTCTTCGACATGATCATGCCCGCTGATGGACAACTCCCAATTGTGGGTGCGGCTGCTGTCGCGGGGCTCTTCGGCAGGATACGGATGGGCGCCGTAGAAACCGTTCCCGGTGTAATCGCCCTCCGGGCCCCAGAAAAAGGTGGTGTAGTATCCCTGCTGGGCGCGCGGCCGAACGCGAAACACGATGGTGGCCGGGTACATCGGCTGCAGGTTCGCGCCCGTAAAGCGGAAGCGCGCATCGTAATAGGGATCGGTGTTGTCGTTGAAGGTGAGTCCGCTCAAGGGCCCGACCGGCGGGGCCGGCAGGACGACGGGCGGGAGAGGATCCGGAACGGGAACGACAACCACTGGCGGCACGGGAACGGGCACGACGACTACGGGGGGCTCAGGTTCGGGCACCGGAACTACGACCACGGGCGGAACGGGATCCGGTGTCGGCACGACCACGGGCGGTTCTTCCACCGGCGGCACAGGTAGCAGGATCGAGCCCGGATCGGGCAGCGGCAACGGCAGCGGGGGGAGTTCCGGGATGGGAAGCGGAGGCAGCGGATCGGGGATGGGCACGGGAACCAGCACGGTCAAGGTCGCCGACGCGGAGGCTTTACCGCCGGGTCCGGTGCAGGTCAACGCATAGTCTCCCGACGTGTCCGGCGCGGAGAAGGTCTCGCTGCCTTGGGCGCTCTTCTTGCCCTTCCACTTGCCGTCGGCATCGCAGTCAGTCGCTTGTTTGGACGACCAGCTCAAGGTCACGGTTTCCCCGGGCAGGGCCGAGGCCGGGGTTAACGCGAAGGTTACTGTGGGGAGGGGCAGCACCTGGATGGCGGCGGTTTGCGCGGAGGTGCCGCCAGGGCCGGTGCAGGTGAGGCTGAAGGCGGCGTCGGCGGTGAGAGGACCCACGTTAACGGAGCCTTGGACATCCTGTTTGCCTTTCCAATCACCGGAGGCATCGCAGGCGGTGGCATCCTGCGTGGTCCAGGCCAGGGAAGCGGATTCGCCATACTTGACGATGGTCTGGGAGGCCGTGAGCTTCACCACGGGAACAGGAACAGGAACCGGGACCGGCGCGGGTGCTTCGGTCCAGAGGGAGGCCTTATAGCTGGAGACCCAAGCCGGGTTATGCCCCTTACCCGATTTGTCGGTGATGTCATCCGGAGTGGGATTGATATTCAGGTACCAGATATTGGTCTTGCCTGCCGAGGTGGTCAAAGGGTTGGCGATTTCGGAAACCAGGTCGGCACCCGAGAGCTTGTTGCCGTAGAATTGCAAGCCGCGCAGGATGCCGGAGAGGCGCGAAGTGCGCAGGTCCCAGGGCGCGTCCCCGATGGTGATGGCGGGCAGCAGCGGTTTGCGGCTGCCGTAGCTGCGCGGCATCAAAACGCGGATCATCTTGGTGGTATCGGGGAGATCCCAGAAGTAATCATGGACCTTGTAGGTTCCGTTGTCGTAGACGCGCAGGGCCTGGGTTTTCCACTCGCCGTAGCCGAGCCCGGTGGCATGGCCATTGGCGTCGTCGCTGAAATCGTGGCTGCTGGCGCTGATGGACCAGCGGTGCGCGCTGCTGTAGGACTTGTCGCCGCTGCCCTGCGGGAAGGGTTGCGCCGCGTAATAGCCGTCGGACTGGAAGTCGCTTTCCGGTCCCCACATCAGGATGCTGTAATAGCCGTTTTGCTTGCGCTCGTTGACCCGCCAAACGTAGGTGGCCGGATACATGGGCATCAAGGTGGAGCCCTTCCAGCGGAAGCGGATATCGGCCCAGGTATCGCCATTGGACGGGAAGCTGAGACCGGTATTGGCGGGCGCGGCCGTCTTAGCCGCGGGGAGTAGACCTTCTCCAGAGCCGGTCGGTAACCGGGAAGTTTCCCCCGGGGCCGCGATCTGATCGCAAGATGCGGTGAGCAGGACCAGGATGAGGGCGCCGACCGCGGCGACAGGTCGCCCGAGCTTAAGCAGTCGATCTTCCAGAATTCGCATCATTTGTCCACCAACGGAGAAGTTACAGACCAAGATAGTTGCATTAAACTCGTATTAGGGATTTCAATAAAGCTTTTTTCGCGCCGCATGTTACTCGTTTTCAGGAAAGCAGGCCGGGACGAAGTGGCATGAGTAGCAAAAGTGTCGCTACGCTGCGCGCGCTCGAGTGTAAAGTTTTCCAACGCCCGTTGTCACGGAGTGATCAACGTTACGCGGCGGTTACTTTGGTGGTTTGAGGCGCGGCGGAATCAGGCGCGCAGCCGTTCCAGCAGGAAGCGGAAGTAAAAACCGTCCGCGGTGGCGTCCCAGACATGGCGGCGGCGGAGCGCGAAGCGGTCGGTGTCGGGCGTATTCACTCCTGCGCTCGTGGAAACCGCACAGGAAAAGCCGCTTTTCTTGAGGATGGCCTTGCAGTCCTCGTTATAATCCCCGGGCTGCCCATTGGGATAGGCGAACAAGGTTACCGGAACGCCTGTTTCCTTCTCGATGGCCAGTTTCGACCCGATTACCTCAGCCTCTATGGCTTGGGGAGTAAGCCGCGAAAGGATGGGGTGAGACAGGGTATGCGCCCCGAAAGTGATGCCATGGGGAAGCATGGCGCGCACTTCCCGCCAATCCAGCATCAACGGTTCGCGTTCCCTGTTTTCAGGGTTGCATTGCATCAGCATCGCCGCAATATGCTTTTCCCGGTCTTCCGGCGTGAAGCGCTTGAGCCAGCCCAGGATCCGAAAAGCCAGGCCGCGCCGATGGGGGGCTTCGCCCATGGGCCCTTCCGCGATGCCCGCTTCGGGGTATGCGAAGTTTTGCGCCCGTGCGTCCCGGAATCCCGCCAGCACGCGATCGTGCCAGGGCATGCCCCCGGTGCCGATGAAGTCCGTGGCCAGGAAAATGGTGGCGGGCACGCCTTCTTCCTTGAGGATGGGAAAGGCATGCAGGTAATTATCCCGGTATCCATCGTCGAAGGTCACCGCCACCGCGCCGGGCAAATCGCGGCCGGCTTCCCAGGCGGTGATCATTTCGGCGAGCGGTACTACGCGGAACTGGCGCTTGAGCAGACGCATATGGCGCCGGAAATCCGGGCTCAGGGCAGGATCGATGGAAAACGGCTCCGCCTGCGGCAGCACGCGGTGGTACATGACGATTTGGCTTTTACGCGGGCCGGACCAGTCGCTGAAACGCCGCGACCCCGGGGCGAAGCGGAGGGCCTTGCCCGCGAGGTCGAAACAGAAATCCTTGACCGATGCCATGGATCAGGAAGGTAGCAAGCCGGCCCCGCCGGCGGAAGCTTCACCCGGAGGAAGTCCCTCGCTGCGGGCGCGGCGGGGCTTGATTCCGCGTTGCGGCTGCGGACGAGTGCGCTTGGGCGCCGGGGGCGGGCGATAGACCACCGCGTAGGCATGGCATAGCCCGATCCAGGCCCATAGGTATTCGTGGAAGGGGCTGTTGAGAAAGGTCATGGCCGCCAGCAAGCCGATCACGTTCATCACCAGGCCCATGCCCAGCCACATGCTCATCTTGTCGCCTGAGCGCCGCGCCGTGTCCACGCGTTTCTTCACCCGCGCGAAAGTGAAACCCATGATCCCGAGGAACAGGATCAGGCCCGGGAATCCGGTCTCGGCGCTGAGCTTGAGGTAGATGGAATGGGGATTGTGGATGCCGTCCCCGTATACGTCGAGCACCTGGAACCAGCCCGCCGGCCCCAGGCCGAAGATGGGATTATCGCCGGTAGCGCGCAAGGCGCCCAGCATGAGACCGGTCCTCTGCGCGGCCGATTCCTCTTTCTGTTCGGTGCCGACCTGGATGGTGGACATGCGGTCCCACCACGATTGCGGCAGCACGGCCAGCACGCCGCCTATCAGCACCGCTCCGATCAAGGTATCCCGGATTTTGTGCTTGGAGACGAATCCGATGTAGGCCAGCAAGGTGATGGCCAATCCCACCGACGCGCCGCGGGAATTGGAGTAGATGATGGCTATCAGGCTCAGGAGAATCACGCCCAGGATGGCGAGGCGCACGGGCAGCTTGAACTTCCAATCGTAGGTGCGGGCGAAGTAGACCAGGATGGGCAAGGTGCCCACGATGCCGGCGGTGAAATCGTTGCGATCGGAAAGTTGGCCTTCGGGGATGCCCAGGTCGGTGCTGACGCCCGAGACCAGGCAATGCACGCCCGCCTGCGCGGCCCACAGCGCCACCGAGCCGGCCAAGACCCCGGCGATGATGCGGATGTCCCTCACGGAATTGATAGAGGAATAGATGAGCAGAAGCGGCAGCAGGTATTTCATCAGGCGGATGAATTCTTCCCATGCCGGCCTTTGAAAGGCGGATGCCACCGTGGTGATGAGCAGCCATGCCACCATGGCGGTGACGCACCAGAAATACGCGCCGAAGTTGGGTTTGAATCTGCCCCGGAACAGGTTCACGAAATACGAGATGACCAGCACCACCAGCACGAAATAGGCGACCGGGTATTCGCCCTCGCGCTTGGCGAAGGCCAAGGGCTGGAAGATGTTGTTCCACAGGAACAACGAAGAGGCGGTCGCCATGGAGAGCATGGAGACGCCCGCGCCCACCAGGTAGATGAGCAGTACCAGCCCGAAACGCATGGGGTAATAATATGATATTAACGCGCGACGGGCGTTGGGTCGAGGCGGCCGTCGGAACGTACCATGCCGACGGCGTCGGTGGGGGCGAAGAGCATGGCGCCGCGGCGCATTTCTTTACGGGAACTTCCCTTGCCCGGGGCGCGCGGTGCCCGTGCGCGTACCGGTGCAGAGCCCGCGCCATTCTTGAATCCGGCTTTCAGGCCCCATCCGGGATTGCCCGCCGCGCCGGCCTCGTAGGCGCCCGCGTCGCAGGATTTGCCTTGTGGCCGCTTGGTGCCGTTGAAATCGTCGGCGGCGCATAGCGACGCGTCCAAAGCGTCGCGCAGCGGCGAGGTTGCCGCGGGGTAGAAATCCAGCGCGGGCACCGTGCCCACGGCGGTCACCTTCACGAAGTCGCCCAGCGCGCCGGTGAGGGTGCCGGTCAGCGAAGAGATGCCGAAGGTCACGTTGCCCGAGGCGCTGCCCTTACCCACGTTGCCGATGATGGCGGTATGCCCGACCGATTCCTGGTAGGCCGCGTTTCCGGTGAAGGCATTCGTCGTTGCATTATCGCCCCAGCCCGAGATGCCGAAACAGCGGTTGCGGCAGCGGTACACGGTGTTGTTACGGACCGTCAGGTTCTCCGAGGCGCTGTTGCCGCTGAAGGATTCATCGTTGTAGTTCTGGATGTTGATGCCCGTGCCCGCATCGAAGACGATGTTGTTCTCGATGCGCGCGTCGGACATGACGGTGATGCCTTCCGAGCGGCAGTTCCACAATACGTTACCGGCCACCACATTCACGTCCTTGGGATCGTCCCCGGCCAGGGGCTTCTTGCCGTAGTAGACGATAAGCCCCGAGCGCGTGGTGCCGCCCACGTCGTGGAGCACGTTGTTGAGGATGCGGGCCCGGTAACCCCATCCCTTCCACTGGATGCCGTAGTCGGTTTCCGTGGCCGGATTCTTGGGGCAATGGTGGATGTAATTACCCTGGATGAGCACGTCATGGATGATGTTGCGGCCGGGGTAACCCCAGTACAGGCCGCTGCCTTCGATGTTGGCGATCTCGGAATTGAGGAGTTCGATGTCCGAGGCCGAATCCGGGAACATGCTGATGCCGTTGCCGGTCAGGTCGTGGATCTTCAGATCATGCATGCGGATATGGTGGGAGTATTGGGCCGAATAGTGGATGCCGTCGATGCCGGGGTTGTTGTCCTTGAGGGTCAGCTCCACGCCGCCGAAGGAGACATAAGCGGCGCCTTCGACCTGTACCAGGTTGCAGCAATCGGAATTGCTGCGCAGCACCGCGCCCGGTTCCCCCTGGACTATGATCCATTTGTCAGCCGTGCCTTTCTTGGTCAGGTACAGGCTGGAGAGATCGTAGTTGCCCGGCGCGATGGCGAGCGAGTCGCCCGCGACCAGCGCGTTGTTCATGGTCTTGAGCTCGTCCACGGTGGTGGCGCGGTAGGTCTTGGCGGATGCAGGGGCTGCGCAAAGCAGGGCGGAAACGCAGAAGCCCGGAAGCCGGGCCTTAAAGGTGGACCGGATTCCGGGCTTCATTAGACGAGGCTCCTGTTTGTTAATGCGGGACGACGATGCGTTGGGACACCGAACCGGTGCCACCCTCGAAGCGCGCCATGTAGAGACCGCCGCGGGCTTGGGAAGCATCCCAGCTGATGGGGCGGGAAGAGACATTGGGCCAGGAGGCCGTCAGGCGGCCCTGGGAATCGTGGATGCTCAGGGAGCCCGACTGCGCGCCCTGGATGCTCAAAGTCATGCGGGACCCGTTGCCGTCGGCCACGGCCAGGATGCGCGGGGCCGCGCCCACTGCCATGGGGGCGCCAAGGGAAACCTGACCGACACCTTTCACGTGACGGTACAGGTAGATGTCCTTGCTGTTGCCGTTCTGCTTGAAGAACATGATCACGCCATACTGGGGGATGGGAACCTGGAATAACGATTCGGTGCCCAGGTCCGGCATGGCGGTCGGGGCCTGTTTGGTCCACACGTCTTTCTGGGCGTCGAATTCCCACAGGCCCTTGCCCTCCATGTCGTAAACGATATATTTTCCGCTCACCGGATCCACGCTCTTAAGCGAATTGTTCGCTTTCAGGCTGACGGGCGCATCCTTGAGACGGGTGTATTTGAAGTTCGCGTCCATCAGGAAGCTCACTTTCTCGGCGCCGGATCCGCTACCTACCCACATCGATTTGAGCACGGGATTGTATTCCGAGAAGCCTTCGTATTCGCCCCACAGGGTCGAAGGCTTGGCGATGTTGGTCCACGATGAACCGTTGTACCAGGCCGCGAGGCCGCTGCCGACCTGCAGGTACAAGGCTCCGTTACCGTTGTTGATATCCGGGAACCAGGAGAGGGAGACGCAGCATTCGCTGGCCAAGGTATGCGCCGGGAGAGACTCCCACGTCTTGCCCGTCCAACGGTGGATCACCTTGTCATCGAAGAAGGCGAAGTAGTGGTTGCCCGTGCGCGGGTCGAGGGCGTTGGCATCGTAGCCATGGCCGGATCCGGTGAAAGGCGCATTGACGATGGCCCAGGTGTTGGCGACCGCGTTATAGGAGACGCGTTTGTAGACCGCCGGATCGGCGCAGCAGGTGCCGGGGCCGCCCACGTAGGCTACTTCCTGGTTGATGGGATCCCATACCCCGGAGTCCGCGTAGTACAAGAGGCTTGCGTCCATGCCGATGGACCCGAGGCTCGCGTTCGCGGGCATTTTCACGAAGGTATGTTCCGGGATCGCCACGGCCAGGTCGCTCAACACGTTGGCATGGGCCGCGTGCGCGGCAAGGACCAGGGCGGGGAAGACTAAAGGCTTTAAATTCATAGAGCTGCACCTTACCGAACCGGGTGTCGCATGCGTTCACGCACCCGTCGGCTTAATCATACCGGAGAACCTAGAATAGTCAATCGACCCTAGATTTGTTTGAGACCGGCGTCACATTTTTTAGGGAAATCGCGGTATATTCGCCATTTTATAAGGGTAAATTCTATACCATCGGTAAAAACAGAATGTATTCGCATTGTTAAGAAGATGTCAAATATGAGAAATCGAGAGCATTTTTCCCGGATCTTTCTCTAGTTTCCAAAACCTCTAAAACCGTTCCGCCGCTACCGGGGTCATTTGCAGTCTTACCCGCGGGGATTTATCCTTACTGGGCCGCGGGGGGAGGCCCATTCCCGGTCGCGCATTTCGAGGTTTCGCATCCAGGACCGCGGGTTACCCTCGCCCGCCCATGGGACTCTAGGTATACGTAATGGACAGTCATTCCCGCACCCCCAAGGTCTCGCTCGGCCTGCCCATCTACAACGCCGAAAAGTACTTGGACGGCTGTTTACGGAACATTCTGGGACAGACCTTCCGGGATTTCGAATTGATCATTTCCGACAATTGCTCCACCGACGGCACGCAGGCGATCTGCCAAGCCGCAGCTGCCGCGGATCCGCGGGTGCGCTACCTGCGCGCCGACGCCAACAACGGGGCCTCGTGGAATTTCAACCGCGTCCTGGAACTGGCCCGCTCCGATTACTTCAAATGGGTCGCCTATGACGATTTGCTCTCCCCGGATTACCTGGAAAGGGCCGTGCACTCCCTCGATACCCATCCCGAAATCATCCTCGCTTACGGCAATACCGTGATTATCGACGCTACGGGCAAGGA
>JAHFCH010000029.1 GCA_023249635.1 Fibrobacterota bacterium | reverse complement strand
CTGCTTTCCTCGCTCATCAATCGGCAGCCGCTGGGAGCGGATTTATTCGCCCGGCAATCGACCGGTTCTACCGCCCGCGAATCCCCGGCCATAGGCGCATTGAATGGGTTTCAATTCCCCATTCCCCAGGGCGTGGGTGCTCCCGGCCCTGCCCAGGTCTCCATCCAGGCCGATGTGCGGACCAATTCCGTCGTCATCAAGGATACGCGTGAGAACCTGCAGCGTTTTCAAGTGCTGGTGGGCGCCTTGGACGCGCCCGCGGGGTTGGTGGAATTGAATATCGCCATCATCGACGTCTCGTCGGCCACCACCACGGATTTCGGTCTGGAGTGGCAACTTTTTTCCAAGTCCAAAGTCGCCGGCCGGACAGCGAATACCGTGCAAGGCCAGTCCTTTTCGGATTTCGGCGCATCGGGATCGCCTACGGTTCCAGGCTTGCTGCAGGGCTACGGCCTCGCGACACTTGCGGAGAACGCCACCACATCCTTGATGGCGCGTATCCAGGCGCTGGAGGTTGAGGGCAAGGCGAAAATCGCGGCGCGCCCGACGGTTCTGACTTTCGACAATGTTGAAGCGCAAATCGATCAAACCCAAACTTTCCACGTACGGGTCGCGGGCGAACGGGAGGCGAAGCTCTTCGAGGTGCGCGCAGGCACCGTGGTAAAGGTGACTCCGCACCTGGTTGAAGAAGGGCGGGAGCGGCTCATCAAGCTCAATATCCAAATCGAGGATGGATCCTTGGCAAAGGACGGCTCCGTGGACAATATCCCCCTTGTTTCCAACAGCAACATCAATACCCAGGCCATTGTCGGCGAACGCCAAAGCCTGCTGCTGGGCGGGTTCATCCGCACGGAGGAGAGTACTTCGACTTCGCGCGTACCTGTATTGGGCGCCATCCCCGTCATCGGCTACCTGTTCGGAAAGACGACCAAAGCCAGGAGCAATATCGAACGCGTCTTCATGATTACGCCGAAAATCATCCGTACCGCCTCGGATGCGGGGGCCGCATTCGTGTTGGACGAATCCGAAAAGATGAATGGGCTCGGCTACCCTTCGGGCGGCAAATCCTATGGACCTGGCTTACAAAAACCATCCTGGGAATCCGCATCCCCGCAACATGAACGGATTCCATAGTCATGGGACAGGAAACGGACGGGCCCGCGACCGCTGATTGGAGCGGCAAGATCGAGGCAAAGGAACGTGTCCCGATGATGTTGAAAGTGCTTACGGGAAGGCATGCCGGGGCGAGTATGCGCCTCAAGAGCCGGCAATACACCATCGGCAGCCAGGAGATGTGCGATTTCATTTTCCTGGACGAAGGTTTTTCCAGCGGCAACCTGACCTTGGATCTGACCGGTGATAAGCCGACTCTTTCCGCTGCGGAAGGCATGCAGGTGCGTGTCGGCGCGCAATCCATGGAGCGCGAATCCATCGTCCTCGGGAGGTATGAGTCCGTTACGGTGGGCAAGACACGGTTCGCGATCGGACCCGCGGATGAACCCTGGCCCGAGATCCAGGAGTCCGTGGACCCGGTTGCGCCATCCCCGGCGGAACAGTCGGTAACGCCCGGCGCGGACCTGGGGCACTTTCCGCCTTTGACGAAGGATGAGCAATACCTCGCCACCTTTCCCGAAGCGGTCGCCAAGCGGGAACGACCGTTTTACAAGCGGCACGAAAAGCGAATCGCCTTGATTATCGGAGGGCTTTCCATCACGGCCATCGCTTATCTGACCCGACCCGAAAAACCCAAAGAGCCGGATCTCAAAACCCGGGTCGGCCTGGTTATGGCGGATATGGGGTTGCAAGACCTGCGAATCGCGGAGGATAGCAACGGCCTTTGTGTGGTCGGCCAAGTAGCCACCGATAGTCTCAAAACCCTGCTGATGGCGCGCCTGGAGGCGCTCAATCCGCCCGTAGCCGGGCGTATCCAATCCGCAGAGCGCATCGCGTTGAGCGCCCTGGATATCCTGGAAATGTACCATTTGGATTTGGATGTCCGCGTCCGGCCACGGGGCAGACTGGTGCTTCGCGGAGTGTACGATGATCGGAACCGCTTGCGAGGGATCATGGAGTCGCTGCGTCAGGAAGTCGCGGGGCTTTCCGGCATCGAAGACAGCGTGCTGCCGACCGCGTTCATCTACCCTTTCCTGAGCGAGTCCCTCACGAAGGAATCGCTCTCGCAAAAGATCAGATTCGAGGCGGACAAGGGGCGGCTGTTTGGCCTGCTCATCAAGGGGAAAATGCGCAAGCCGGATTTGGAAGCCTGGAACCGGGTCAAAAAGGCCGTGGCTTCATCCTATGGTCTGGACCTCCAGGAGCGTTGGACGGACAAGTTGTCGCCCGCCCTCCTGAAAACCGCATCAGCCTGGATGGAACTGGATACCGACCTGATGGCCGTGGGGTTGGGGGCGCTGAATTACCTCACCATGAGGAACGGCAGGAAGTATTTCGAAGGCACCCGCCTGTCCACTGGACACATCATCCGCTCCATCCAGAAAGACAGGATCATCCTGGAGTCCGAGGGAGTGCAAGACACCTATTACCTGCAAGGGGGAACGAATGAACGGGAATAAAGCCTGGATGTCCGATTTGGAAAGCGTTTTGTCCGATGATGCTGACGGCCGCCGGTTGCGTGAGCACCAGGATGCCTTTACGCAATATGCGCAGGAATTATCCCGGTCGATGGGCAGGGGCATGGACATGCGCGAACTGCAGGCCCATATGGAAATGAAAAAAGCGGCTGAAGCCAGCGTAACCCTGCTCGAGAAAATCTGGATGAAGCTAAGGTCCAAGAGTCGCTAAGAGTCGCTAAGAGCCGCTGAAAGCCGCCGGGGGCCCAGCTGCCGGCACTGTCGGCCCCCGCCGTTTTCCCCCACTCACTTCCGCTTGGAATCCTGCGGCTTCTGGCTCCTGGGGATGCATTGGATGCTGATGGCGGCAACCCGATCGGGATTACGATCCTCCCGGACGATATCCAGGAGCTGGTCGCGGAACTTCCCGACATAGCGCATGATCTCCTTATACGCGCCTTCGCTTACGGTCACCAGCGCCGTAGAGACATGCGTCTTGTTCGTGGGCACAAGGCTCAGCAGATTCGAGGTCTGCGACAACAAGGCCTTATGGGCCCGCAGCATCATCTCACGCAGGCCGGGAGGCGGCTCCTGGTAGGCGTTGGTCACGCGATAGCTGCCGTTGGCATCCTGGGTAACGAGGTTCCATTCGCATAAATCCCGGACAAAAGGTTTAATCGTTTCCGGTGCCATGGGAGGAATCAGGAACTCGCCGAGTTTCTTGTAATCTCCCCGGAAGTCGCAGACTTCGATGGCGGCCCGGACCAGCATATAATTGAAGTCGAGGTAATACTTGGATTGCGTGTGCTTCAATCGTTTGAAGTGCTTCCGCTTGCGTCTCCTCTCCAGCATTTCCGATGCGATCTCCCGGTTTTCCCCCTCGTCGGCTTCGGTATAAACCATGAGACATTGCACGAACTCCAGCTCGTCCGGTTCGAGGCCCAAAGCGCGTCCGAACCGCTCCAGCCCGATGGGGTTGACCTTGCGCCGGCCTTTCACGATATCATTGAAGAACCCCGGATTCGCGAAGCCGGCCGTCTTCGCGAGGACGCGATGCGAGAATTTCGGGTTCTGGGATTGTACCCATGTGAACAGATCGCGCAGAAAGTCGTGGTGGGAGGCATAAGAGTAAATGTCGGGTCTCACCGCCGAAGGTTCGTCAAAGGATTCCGAATCCACGGGAAGGGTGCGGGCGCGGCCGGGTTTCAAGTAATCCCTGGCCCTGACCGCTCCCCCGTCCCTGGTTCCGGCGCCGGAGGTGACACTGGAACGCCCGGAGGGAGTTCTCCCGTCCCCAAAGCCGAAGTCGATGAGTTCCGGTTGCAAGTCCTTCATGTCTGCCTCCAATCGCTTTTGGATATAACCAGGTGGTATTGGATTATATGCCCTGGATTGCCCCGGACGCCCCCCTTCCCTAGCCCGGAATACCCGGTTGATTACGCCGAAACGCTTAAAAAGCGGGCACTTCTGTAATCTGGAATGAGAAGTTGGTAATACATGCAGGAAAATGATTACGCGACGCGTAATCCAATGAGTTTTTATTCGAACACTCTTTGCGCTAATAGGCATTGTGGAAATTCGGGATTATTGGGCGGCTCGACCTTTTCCAGGCAGGCCTGGATACTCCGAATCGGGCCGGCTAGTATTCGACCCGGTTAGTATCCCGAATGTTACGGTCGGTTTAAGCATGCATTGCGGTTCAATGGTGATAGGGTCCAGAGCGAGTGTTGATTAAACAACATCACCACTTGGGCCGTTGGACATCGATGTCCAGGCTATTTCCGCCGTCATCAACCGCGAGCGCACTCTTTGATCGATATTGTCTGGAGCCGGAAGCGAATCCACTACTTACGGATACGTAATCGCGGCGGATTAAATAGTGAAATGTTCCGGATTCCAAGGGATAGAATCCGGGGCAACGAATTCGAAAGGAGTACCAGGTGGATATCGTGAATAAAGCTGCGTTTGCCATTACCGCAACGAGAGCCAATGATTACAAGACCTCCGCAAGAAAGCGCCAAGCTTGGGATGAACCCGAAGGCTGGGACGAACTTCCGTTCGGATGATACCTGGGGCGGCACGGAATCGATAGAAACTTCTGACTTTGCATATGTTTTATCGGCAATACCAATTGTCGTCTTTTTGCCCACCCGGCTCACCACCCCATACTCGACGACTCAGGTCGCGATGGCATTCGATCCGGGCGCTTTACAAAAGGGCCTTCCCGCCTTTTCAAAACCCGTTGCGACCATGCGTAATCCATTCCCTTGTGCTGCTAATAACCGCAGGAAATGCGCATCGGGGATTTAATGGAATTCCTTGCGATGGGTATCCGGTCCGTAATTAATCCGCACGCAAACCTGTAATGCGGATGCGATTCGGAAATTCCACCGGTACTTTTCCCGTACTGAGCAACAGGAGATTGGAAACGCCCATGCATACTTCGATACAATCCCATTTACCTTTGGCGGAACAGAAGAATTTGGATTCTTCTCGCGTTCCTTCCGAGCCGGGTCCAAACATCCCGACAGCCACCGTTGATCTTTTTTCATACTCCGATTACCGCAAGTTCCTCATCGACCGGTTCCTGGAACTGCAATCCCGGTTTCCGGAATTTTCCCAGCGCCGGCTTGCCAAGAACTCCGGAATCTTGAACCCGGGGTTTTTCAACGAAGTCATCAAAGGCCGCCGCAACCTGACCTCCGCCTGCGCGCTTAAGTTCGCGGTCGGCTTGCGCCTCTCTGAAGAAGAGAAGGAATTCTTCCTGACCATGGTCAAGCATGCGCACGCGATTGATCCCACCCTAAAGCAGATTGCCGAAAACCGCCTAAGGAATTTGCGGATCAATCTCCGGAAGGAGAATCCCAGTGCCTCCCAGGTTCTAGAATATTCTCAAGGAATTCTGAAGGAGCTGGCCGATCACTGGATGACGATTTCCGCCCACTTCGAAATTCTTTCAGAAAGTTCCGGCGAAGAGCCACCGGTCTTTTTCAAGGGTGGCCGAAACGAATTGAGATCCTCCCTTGAATCGCTGACTGACGTGAGAGAGGTGGCGACGGATCGATGGGAGCAGTGCTCGAATATCCGGGAGCGGGTTTTCCAGATCTCAATGTTGGTCAAGCCTGTCATCAAGGAGGGAATTTGAAATCCCTACCCCTTCCCAACCGGGCGAACTACCCTGGCCGATGAATCGTACCGGACATAGGAACAGCAAATGACCAGAATCGGGGGACATATTTCCGGATCGAATAATTCCAAAATACCCCCGGCGCGGACGCAGCTCCATGACAACGCGCCAAACCCCGCCACGACCCATAAGCACAAGCCCGCGTCCCACGTTTCGGCGCATCGTCCGCAACTTCCACCCCTTCAAACCCGGTTCCCGGCCCAAAGCCCTGGGGCCCGCTTGCAAGGATATGCGGATCATGAAAATCGGAATAATGGGATCATGCATCCCGACATGCCGACGAGTCCGACAAACCCGCCGGAAATCATGACGCCTAAGACCCAGGCATTTACGCACGTGGCCCGAAACCAGTTCAACAGGAATCCCAATGTGCCCGATGAGCAAATCGTGACCGGGCAACCCAGTCCGGGGGGAAGAAATATGGTTTTGAACCAACGGAACCCGATACGCAGCGGCGATACCAGGGAGTCCCGGGTGGACATCAAACCGGAAGACACCCATGTCGCCCACACCCATCCGGAGCCCGGTCTGGATATGATCAGCGGCAAGGATCAAAACACGGCTTTCCTGCAAAATAATCCGCCGCGAAATCCCCCCCTCAACAACTCCATGTTTCATCCTCCCACGCAATCCTGGACCGGATTTGCCGGAATCATGGCGCCGGACGGAAAAACCCCGCAGTTCAATCGGTTGAACCAGGGCTATACCAATGGACCGATAACCTACAATGCGCAAGGCTTTCCCCAGACCCGGATTCCAACCGAGGTCGATCGGATCCACCCGGCTGGAAACCAAGACGGCTCCCGATCTTCTGTCCCTCCGGGGAGTTCATCCTGGGGAGGTTCATCCGCCGGCAGTTCCGGAAGCTCGGCGTATTGGGCGGACTTCCAGGCGCCTCCTTAGGCAACTCAGCCCATGACGAGCCGGCTATTTAACCGCTTCCTTCCAGCAGGTCCTTATCAGGGTGTTGAAAAAGTCCGCGCGCGCCGGAGCCGGCTTCTGACGCAGTCCTGTGCCTGAATCCATACGCGCATTTTTCAAGCAAGAGGATTTTGTGGATTGGGCGCGTAAGCCGGCCTGCTTCCGGGATTCCGGTTACCTCGAATCATTTCCCGCAAAAATCCCATTTTCGGAATCTGCCAGTAATCCGCGCTTTGGGGATGCCGAACCCAGAGTGCTCAATGACCCGGAAATCCTTACTATCTATGGAAGCCGCATTTTCAGCAAACTTGGATGGGTATCGGCTTTAGGAAAGAAACACCATGGACAGAATTGGCAAATCGAATGCGCCGCATACGCCGCAACATCTCAATCCCAATGCCCGGGCATTCACTCCCGGGGCCTCTGCCCATCCGGCCCCACCCGCCAGGCCATTGACCCGGCCTACGCTTCCCCCCATCAATACACAGCTCGGCCCCCAAAGGCAGGACGATAGCCGTCTTCCGATTTCTCCGGAACCCATCTTGCGCAACTATGTCGAGTATGCTAAAGCGCATGAAAACATTGCCCATCCGAATGTGTTTAATCAGCCGCCGGGTCCCCGGCGGGAGAGCAGCCCTAACACTTCCGCATTCACGCATGTGGCCGGCTCCGGGTTCGCATCCCATCCTCAGGTCAAGGTCAATGAGCTTGGCTATTCCGGGCAACCCAGTCCGGGCGGGACGAATTTCGTATTGTCCCAAAAGGAACCCGACTTAGGTGGCACCGATTCCGTCACAGTCAATATGAAATCGGGTGACACCCATGTTGCGCACACCCATCCGGATACATTCCCGAAAGCGGGTCAGCCCAGCGCGCTTGACAGTCACGTGATGTATCAACACAACTCCAATCCCGACAACCCGCAGGTAAAGTCCTTGGTCAATCAACCCAGCAGCGGAATCTGGAATGATTTCGAGGGCAAATTGGATCCCAAAACATTGGGGCCTCAATTCAATCCCGTCGTCAATCCGTATCGGATGGATCCGATTAAGACCAATAACGAGGGGTATCCCCAAGTCAGGATTCCAACGGAAGCCGACCGGATCGCGCCGCCCCCGGGACCTTCAGGAATATTTTTCTAAGCCCACTCGGCAGAGAAGAACACGGCTGCGGCGTAGTCCATTTTGAGGACATCACGTGTTCGTGCTTGTGGTTCCGTTCAATCGCCCCCCGATTCCGTGATCCTGATTTGCCACAGCCTGCGAAACGTGCCCTGCGAAAACTGCGGTCCTTGTAATCCAAAGGGCAGAGGAAATCAGAGTACAATCCCGGTATTCCATCCCTTTTTGTAGTAACTCGGAAATAGCGTAATTAGTCTGATACCGCATCGCAGTATTCGTCATTCCCCCGACTTCCATAGGGATAGATTCCGAGTTAGCACTCCTTCACATATTTAATGACGGGTTCGCTATGCCAAAAATATTCGGAAGAGCACCAAAAAAGACCGAGCCGATGCCTCGGCTCCCCATGACGCCTCAGGAAATGGCCCGTTTGGGGGCCGGTAGAAATCAGGCGGTAAATACCAATCCTTCCATTCGCCCGGACATCGCCGCGGCGGGTTCCGGACGCTTCTGGAGTTCCGCTCGTACTTATACTCCTTCGACATCGGCAGCCGGCGAGGCTCCTGGCCATTCCGGATCCCATAAGCCTGTACAAAGGCAGAGCAGCTGGGAAAAGGGTGACGATGCCAAGTTTACGTCCAGCCGTCCCGTGCCGGACAGTTTGCGCCCGGGATTCGGACGCCCCCAGGAAAGTCCAATGGCTTTTCCGGAAAGCCACTACCGAAACCGTCCCAGCCTACCCCCAGAGCACCTCCGGACGGGTCCGTACGGCAACCCCAATAATCCGGCAGAACTTCCAGCGAGCCACATATCGGATACCCGCAGCAACCCAATTGCACTTCCTGGGCCACAATCACCTAACCCCATCGTAGAGTAACATGCGTGTTACTTTATCGGATCCGGCGGACTTCACAATGAAGCTACCGGGACTTTAAGACGAGGAGAATCCATGGGAATCAAATTCAACATCCCCGGCCACAATTTGTTTACCCGCAGCCGTACCAGCCAAGAGAACCAAGGTGCGGAAACGACATCCGCTTCGGCCAGGCCTCATGGACAGGGCTCTGCGGGAGATCCGGCTCCCGGGGCACACAACCCGAGGCCGGCATCCCGTACCGACTTTCCCTATAGCCCCGATCATATCGTTCGGCCCGAGAATCCCAATCCCGGCGCCGGACCTTCCCATCGCCCCGTCAATCCGGATCATTCCGCGCCGCAGCATATCCAACCCGATTCTTCGGGCCTCATGGTGGTTCCGGAATCGGGACTTATCCCGGGACGACAAAATCTCCGCCCGATTCCCATGCGGCCCGGGTTGATTCCGGGCGGCACCGTCAACGTGGCGGATACCTCACGGCCCCCGCCGGGAACGCCGCTCGGCCACTCTTCCTTATATACGCATCCCAATACGGATATCCGCAACAGTCTTTACCTCCATGGCAACGGCCCGCGGCCTCCTTCACCCAATCCTTCCGTCGATTCCCCTCTCAGTTCCCGACCCGGCTCGCCGAATATGCCTCACGAGTTGGACGGGGGATTCTTACCGTCCGAGCTTCCGGTTTCCCCGGCGGCCCGGCCGCCCCTGCGCATGTCGACCTCATTTCCGGGCGATTCGATTAGCCCTTTTCCGTCGGCCCCTCCGTCCTTCCGCCCTCCCTTAAGACGAGTGGAGACGGAACCGAACCTCAATTCGCAATTCCAAACTCACTCGCCCCAGCAAAGTCGCAAGGATTCCTTTTACTCTTTGGACAGCGCCTTTTCCAGCCCGCCTACATCCGCTCCGCCGCGGAGAAATTCGTTGGGCACCGCACCGCTTCCGGGAGAACAAACCCGGCCCAGCCCTTCGGATTCGCCAACCCTTCCAATGCGGCCGGATCTTTCGCAATCCGCCGGCCCCGCGGGCGACAGCAGAGCTTCGACACCCGAGTCTCCCGGGAGTTCCGGTCCGCTTCGAGTCGTTAATCCCGATCCTCCCAGCCCCGTGGAAATCGGGCCTTCGAGCTCCTCGAGTTCCGATGACCGGAATAGTTTATCCTCGCAAAGGAATTCACCCGTATTGCTTCATCCACAGCCCCGACCGAGCGGATTGTTTCCGCCCGGATCGTCCTTTGACAGGACCGGAGCGTTAACCCCCATCAGTGAAGGGGGATCGGGTTTATCGCCTTCACCGGCTCCCAGCCCCAACCCCTATTCGGGCTCGCAGTGGGGAGGTTCCACCGGTTCCGGAGTTGAGTAAGGGTGTTTAGCGAGAATCGAACAATCAGGAACAATAGACAATTCTTAAAATGTTATAACTACAGGCGCCCCAGGATTCAACAAACCCCAGGGTAACATCAGTGTTACTGTAAAGCGTTCTCCAAGCAAAGAACCCTTTCAGGCGCTTACTCCGATCCGTAATGGCGCTCCTATTCCCCCTCCGTTTATTTTTGTCCCCGATCGCGCGTGCGGCCAATGAATCGCGCCCGCGCGACTCCAATCACATTCGGGGAAGAGGTTCACTATGCATTCCATCCCATCCAAGGCAGCCGTCTTCGGCCTATTGCTCGCTCTCGCGCCAAGCCCTCGCGCCCAACAAGGCGGCTGGACCGGCAGGCCCGACGCGCCCACGGCGCGCATCCGACCCTCCGTGCTTTCGTTCAAGGACAAGCTATGGGTCTTGGGCGGCAAGTCCTCCTTGCTGGCCAATGGCGCCCTTCCGCAAATGGAAGCCTACGACCCGCTCAGCAACGCCTGGACAGCCAAAGCGCCGCTTGACTTCGGCGGCATGTCCCGGAACTACATCCAGGGCGTGGCCGCCAACGGCAAGATATACGCTGCGGCCCTGGCCACCACGGGCGTCAACGCTTATGGCCTCAGGGTCTACGACGAGGCGACCAATACCTGGTCCGGCGTAAGCAACTCGCCGGACTACTTCTACAACTATGGAAACTTCCGGATGGTGGGCGTCGGCACCAAGATCTATTTCCTCAACGGCAAGGCCATCTATGACAAATATCCCAACACCTACGTGGACATCTACGACATCGCCGCCAACACGTGGACGCTCAACGCTTCCGGCTCGGGCCAGTTGTCCTGGTATGATGACGCCGGCATCGCCTATATCGGCGGCAAGATCTACATGGCGGGCGGCACCTTCATCGGCATGGCCACCACCAACCGCCTGGTCGAATTCAATCCCGCCACCTCCATCTGGACGACCAAGGCCAACCTCCCGAACAACACCACTGCGGCTGCGTGCGCCGTTCTGGACGGCCGCATGTTCCTCGCCGGAGGCGCGAACACCGTCTTCGGCGCCTTCGGTCCCACCACCCTAAGCTATGACCCAGCGATGAACGCCTGGTCCACCCAGACCCCGATGAATACCAGTCGTTACGGCCTGGCCGCCGCGGAAGTGGGCCGACGCATCTACGCCGTGGGCGGCGTGCTGAGCGATAACTCATCCCAGAAGACGGTGGAGGAATACTCCCTCAATGCCGGCGCAGTCCGTCTGCGCAGCCGGTGGCTCTCCACCAACCTGCACGAGGAGAACAAGACCGGATTCGTCCAGAACGGGTCCGCGCCCGCCTTCTGGTGGAGCTCGCAATGGACCTTGGAATATGCGCCCCAGGGCTGGACACGCATCCGCAACCGCTGGACCGGCGACTATATGCACATCGAAAACCTGACGGGCAAGGTCCAGACCGGTCCCATCCAGGGAACCTGGGAAAGCGCCAGGTGGTGGCCCGAGGCCTTTGGTGCCTACATACGCTTCCGCAACGTGTGGAACAGCCAATACATCCACATCGAGAACAACAACGGCTTCGCGCAGTATGGACCTGTATACGATAGTTGGGAAAGCGCCCAGTGGGCGGTGGAGGCGGCGCCGCAATAATGCGTTTGCTCCGCTGCGTCAATCGGCGGGACTTGGGGAACGATCCCAAAATCCCGGCGGCAAGTCGGCAATAGGGTCGTGGGGATTATGATCGGGAAAGAGCGCTGGAGGGGAAGGGGAAGGCGAGGGCGAGTCCGGGCGCGGTACGGGCGGCGCTTCATACCCAGGTCCTGAATAGCGGGAGGGATCCACGGCCGCAGGGGAAGGCGGCGCGGCCCAGGGATCCGGGGATAAGGCGGCTGGGCCCGGAGAGGGATTACGAACGCGGGGGCTGGCCGAGTATATCTCCAAACCGTCGGACTCGGCTCCGGCACTGCCGGCCCCCGAAGCGGCCCCGGGGCTGCCGGGGGCAGGGGCTGGAGCAGATTGGGGCGGACTCCTCAAAGCCGGATTATTCAAAGGCTGATCCCCCGTGGGAACGGCAACAACAGACGTCCTGTCGGGAATCGGCGAAGTGGGAGAGCCGGGGCCCGGCCTAAACATGGGGGCATTCCCATTCTCATCAAACCTGGGATTCTTCCGAATCGTTTTCATCCAATCGGAGACATGCGGGGGAAGGGGAGCATTCGGATACATGCCTCGGAACCGATCGCGATGCGTACCAACCCCGAATATTTTCACCAACTCCTTGGGCACCTGGTTCACGTTTTTCCGTTCTCCGGTGATTGCGGGATTCCAGAAGGCATTTTTGTAATCCGCGCTCGTCAGATTTGAGGTCACCCGATGCGAGTCGACGCGGTCAATCACTTTGCCATTGGGGCCGATTCCCGGATTTACTTTGCCCTGACTGATGGCCAGGGTTACATGATCACTTAAAGTGGTGCTCACGACACTAGTACTATGATCAGCGAGTGGCCCAGCGATAGATTGCCTGGCGTTGGACAGTCTTTCAAAGTCGGAGTAGGGAGGCTTTGGGTAGCGAGGATCGGCATCTACATTCGGATTCGCATCTGCAACCGCCCGCAACTGTTCCTTGGGAGAATCGGGATCCCGGGTTGGGGCTGGAACGAATCCTGCACTCCGTTTACCGATATTGTTTCCCAGCACGGTTCCGTTTGCGGCCGCGTCGACCTGGGCGCGATACCGAGATGCACCTGGGTCTCCTTTAAGGACCATTCCCCGCAGCGTGGGAGGGAGGTTGTCCCGGGTGTAGATACCCGGGGAGGGCGGCCCTAATCGGGAATCCGGCAGCCCTCCGGGGTGGCTGGGTGCATGGGACGCGGCCCCGGTATCCACCCTCAGGTCCGGCCGCTGGGAAGGCCCCGCCGCGGTCGGACCGGAGGTCCTGGGCCGTTGGTCGGCAGGAGCGGCCTCTGCGCCCGTATCGTCGGCCTTTCGCTTCTGCCCCGTTTGCGTTGCCGCCGGGCTCTGCGGCGAATGTGAGCGGGAGATATTCATTCTACCCTTGAAATTACAGCCTTCAACCCAGGCCGGGTCCGGGTGGAAAGGAAAAGGCCCGACCAGTATTACAGCGTAGTTCGATGAGGCTTGGATTCCGGAAAATGGAAAGGCATAAGTCCCCGTTTCGAAGGGAAGGCGGATTACGTATTCTGCACGTTGCCCTAAAGGGAACCTCTAAAAATTGCCTGACCAGGCCGTTGGGTAACACGCATGTTACTATAAAAGTCCTGCCGGCCGTAAGCCCTTCGACGAACTATTGATGTTCAAAACGCGGGTCCTGCAACGCGCGTATAACTTCTCCGATCATCAGGTTGGGTTCCAAATCACAGACCGGCTTTCCTGCTGGCATTTCCAGGGCCTTGGTATGGAGGATATAATCCCCGACGAAAAGACCGTTTGGGCGAATGAATTAAGCCGCGCTTCCCTTCATCGCTTCGGCACGGGCCAACACGCTTTCGGCATACTCGCCCGCTTTGATTTCGCGACCGTATGAATCGGTGACGCCGGGCTTCCAGCCATCGCCGCCATTGTATTTTTGCAGCATGTTGGCATCACCGCCGCCCTTATCCGCAAGGATTACGGCTGCCATGTCAACCTGATCTTGCTTGCTACCGTGATCATAGGCATGGCCTATTTTTTCCTGAAACCTGGACGCGTAATCCGCACGTGTGCTTGGCTCGACTTGCATCAATCCGTCACCACCGCTTGGGCTGCCGCCCAGGGCTGCACCGAACCGGCTTTCCCTCTCCATTTGTGCCGCCAGGATATAAGGATCGACACAGGTTTTCTTTCCTGCCGTTACACAGAGGGCCCACATGTCTTCCGGCATGCCGGCGGGTGTTTTGCCGGAACCGGGAACCTGGCCGGTGGAAGTTACGTCCTGGATCGTTTCGGTGGGGGCCACGTCCGGGATCGTCTCGGAGGAGGCTACGTCCTCGTTCGTGCCCCACTTGCCGGGAGGAACCTGTTCGCCGAGCACCTGGCTTACCTGGCCGGCGAGGACCTTCTCGATGGAGATGAGGTGCTCAGGAGCCAGATCTAACTTGATCATTTGTTCCAGGTAGCCGTGGAGTCCATCCAGGAAACCTTGCACCTGGGCGGAATTGGGGCCGGGGCCGGGGCCGGCTCCGGGAAACCGGCTGCCTGTCGGGAAAACCGGATTGAGTTCGTCCAAGAGCGAACCTTGGGGACCCTGAGGCGTGCTCGTGGTATCGGAACGGGTGATTCTTGCTACTGCCATGGTGAGAGCGCTCCTTCCGGGGTCTTCTGCGGTTGCGCACGATAGGGATGCTTGAGAAGAAAATAAGCCCTGCATGCCCTTGCGAGGTTCCCCCCGGGATTCGGGGAACGGCGCCAATTACGCAGATGCCTCGCAAGCCGAAATCCGTAGCGGACCCACGGCAAACCGAAGCCTGGAACGGCAAAAAACAGATTACAGGGATTAGGAAAAACCGCCGCCATGGGAGGCGTGTATGGGTTTTCGGGAATTAGTTTCTTTCCAGATCGTACCAGCCATGAACGCGGATTCCAGACATGGCTAGGACCTTGAAGATTTCGACTTGGTCCGATTAAAACTGATCGGTCTGATTCGGAAAGAAGCCCGGCGGCGGGCTGAAGTTGGGAGTAGCAGGAACAGAGAAGGTCGGCATCTCCAGGTAGGGATTATCCGGATAGGGGTTATTCGTGAATAAACCAGACGAGTTGGGTTGCGCCGGGGACGAGTGCGCTGAAGCGACGTCCGGAACCGGCGATGGGGTTTTGGGAGAAGGAGCCTCGATATTGCCGGCGGGATCCCAGTTCATGAGCGCCTGCGGGGATTGGGCCGGCGTCGTGGGTACCGAAAAGGTCGGCTGCTCCAGATACGGGTTATCCCATCCGCCGGGAGCGCCTGGACCGGGAGCGGGGTTGTCGGGAGCAGGCCTCGGAGAGGAAGGATGATTGGGGGAAAGGGGCGCTTCGGGAGAAGCCGAAGGCGTGCGGCCATCGCTGGCGTTCAAGAAGGGTTGGTCCCGCAGTTTTTTCAAGTAGTCCCCTTGGGGCTGATGGATCACGGTCATGCCGTTTTCCTGATCACGGATTCGGCTGGAATTCGCATTGAAGAGGGGGGCGATCTCGTTTCGGGCAATGGACTTGCCTGTTCCGTTCGGGACTTCGTTCTCTCTGAGGGCGCTTAGCTGCGCCCGCGGAAAATCGGAGATAGGCGTGGGCGCTTGGGCTAAGCCGTGATTGGGTTGGATTTTGAATTCCCCATTCCAACTCTCCGGCAGCTTCAATTGGTTTCCCGGCCCCGAATTTGCCTGAAGTGCTTCCGCATGCGCCGGTTTGATTCCCCTTTTCATTGCATGGTGGAAACCATTTTTTCTATCCCCCAATGCCGCGCCGACCTGAGCTTTGCCTCCCTTTCCGAGATGGTTGTTATTCGCAGCGGCCAATTCGTCCAGGCGCGTGCGCGGGGATTCCGGATTATCCAGGTCATGACGGCCGGGATATTTGGGGAAGATATCCTTTACGTCCGTTCTGGGATTTCCAAGCCTCGCCTTCTCACGGTCCACGAGGAACCGCGACACTTGCCCATCGGGCGCGGTCCCTTGAAATTGCTTTTTCTGTACCTCGCTCAACGGGAACTTCAACGTCGGAGGTGCGGAAGGACCCGCCTCCGGCGAGGGAGCGGGAGACGTCCGCGGGCGCTTGTCCGTGCGGCTCGGGCCCGCTTCGGGGGAAGATGTGATTTCCGGCCGCGGGCGCTTGCCGATTGAGGGACTCATTGTCTGCTCCTATCCAGTCGATCTCATCGGAGCCCGACCTAAGCTGAAGGTAAAGCCCGGCAGAGCAGTGAGGAGGGACTCTGGGACGGTTCCCGGAATAGGATTACGCACTTCGTCTCCATGGATCCTGGATCGGCCCGCACCCCTCATTTTCTCTGGCGGCGTGGAAAATCCCCAAACCGGTCGCGCGGATATAAGGTTACAAGTCGCCGGGTAAGCCAGACTCGATTTAGCCTCCACCGGGCCGGTGGGCGAAAGCATTGGGGAATTCCCAGCCTAGGATTTTTGCTTCCGTGCGCTTTGGGTCCGGGTCTTGGAATCGATCGCGGATCGAACGGCCTTTGCGAGTTGGTTCGGCAGGAAGGGCTTTTGGATAAAGTGGGTAGGCGTTTCCGCCAAGCCTCCGACAATGAGGGCGTCTTCAATATATCCGGACATGAAAAGTACAGCGATATCCGGATTCTTCCGGAGAACCATCTCCGCCAGGTCACGGCCCCTCAACCTTGGCATGATCATGTCCGTCAACAGCAGGTCGATGCCGCCGGGGCGGGCATCGCTCATTTTGAGTCCCTCCTCGCCATTCGCGGCCTCGATCACCGTATACCCATCCATTTCCAGGATATCGCGCGCGAGTTTGCGGACCCGCCTGTCGTCCTCCACCAGCAGAATGGTTTCAGCGCTTTTGACCTCGCTTACCGTGTCGGCTTCTTCAGCAGGGTTCTTCCCCATCGCAGCCGCGACTATCGGCAAAATCACCTTGAACTTGGTACCCAATCCCGGCCGGCTTTCCACGGAGATGTGGCCGCCGCTTTGCGTGATGATGCCCTGGACCATGGGCAATCCCATCCCTGATCCGGTTCCGAGCGGTTTAGTGGTGAAGAAGGGCTCGAAGATCCGGCCGAGCAGGGAGCTCTCGATGCCATGCCCGCTATCCTGGACGGTGAGTTGAATATACGGTCCTGTTTGCAACTCCGGTCGGCCTTCACATTCGTCCCGCCCGATGTCCACGTTCCCGGTCGCGAGCATGATCCGGCCGCCCGCGGGCGTCGCATCGCGCGCGTTGACCACCAGGTTGAGAATCACCTGTTCCATCTGTCCCGGATCGGCTTTGATCCATCCCAGCCCGGGATCGAGCGCTCGGTTGAACTCAATATCCTCGCCGATGATCCGCTTCAGCATGTTATACATCCCCACGACCAGGTCATTCATGTTCAGCACCATGGGCTTGAGCATCTGCTTGCGGCTGAAAGCCAGAAGTTGGCGGGTAAGGGCGGCGGCCCGCTCACCCGCGGACTTGATCTCGTACAGGTTTCCGTACAAGGAGTCCCCGGAGTTGAGTTGGCGCAGGGAAATGGCCGCATAACCATTGATGGCCGTGAGGATGTTGTTGAAGTCATGGGCTATTCCCCCAGCCAGGAGACCGATGGATTCCATTTTCTGGGCCTGCTCCAATTTCGCCTGGGTCTCTCGCAGTTCCTCTTCATCGCGGTAGCGTTCGATGGCGAGAGCGGCCGTACGGGCCAGGATTTCCACGTTGAGTCGTTCTTCGGGGTCGGGATTGCGCGGCTCTGAATAATAGGTTGCGAAGGTGCCCAGGACCTTGCCTTGGGACGACAGGATGGGAATGGACCAGCAGGCGCGAAAACCCAAGCGTTCGATTAATTCGTAGTAATCCTGGAGATGGGGATCCTTCAACATATCGTAGACGACTAGGGCCTTTCCCGCATAAGCCACCCTAGCGCAGATGCCTTTGTCCGGACCAATGGGCATTCCATCGACGGCGCGGTTGAGCTCCTCCGGTAGATTGGGAGCCGCGCCGAATATCAGGTGCCGGCCCGCTCGATCGAGGAGCAGGATGGTGGAGCGGCCTCCAGTGGATTTCGCCTCTGCCGCGAGGGTCAAAGGGACCAGGATTTCGGAGAGAGGCGCCCTTTCCAGAAGAAGCTCGAGAACGTGCTTCTGGCCCTCCATTCTCTTCATCGCGTCTTCCGACCTTTTCCTGGACAGGACTGAGTCCGTGACCTCATAAGAGTAGGTCATAACCCCCTCAACGTGGCCCGTGGCATCCCTAAGCGGCTGGTAACTCACGTCGAAGAATCTTTCTTTGGATTCGCCGCCCTCCAGGTCGAACGCCACGGAGAATTCCTTGATCGAACCGGTTTCCCCGTTATGGAAGGCGCTTTGGATCGATTCGATCAAGAGCCGGCCGGCCGGGTCGGGCAGCACGTCGGATAGCTGCTTGCCTATGAGATCCTGCCGCCGGAGCAGATTCTGGACCTGGACGTTGGCGAATCGGTAAACAGGATCGGGGCCGCTGAAAATGGATATGCCGACCGGGGCATCCATTAACATGGAGTAATGCAGCCCGTAAGGCATTTCCACAACCGCTTGTGACATTTGTTCCGCTGCCTGATTTTCAGACACGTCTTTGCCCGAATTCTTCATGGAATTCCCATTTGATGGTTTATAAATATTTATGAATTCGCGGATTACAAATAAGAGTGTGTAATTATTCTAGCATCTGTTTTTTAAGTGAGCTTGCAGCTCCGTAAATCTCCAGCCATACAACCATTTGGAGGGCTCAACCCCATAACGGTAAAATCGTCTCGCTCGGGGTACGGAGAATAACAATAACTATAGCTCAATGGATCAATTGGTACGGTGCTTGGGACGGTTCACCGGAAAGGATTACGCATTTTCCGCGCAGGTTTTTTTTCGGGGCTTTTCCGCACCATTGGCCCAGGCGCACAGGAAAATTCCGGGCCGCTCGCATGAGATAAGATTACCAGGAGCATCGGGTTTACAAGCGAAGGTTGTAATCCCATTTCTTTAGCAAGTATGCATCAGGTGACGTACCTTGTATCCATTTCCACGATTTCCATATCACGCGTAATTTTTTCCACCTTCATCCGAAATGCCTCTCCGTGGATTGGCATATGGTTCCATCCCTTTACCCTTATGGTTGCTCTTGCAATTTTGCCATCAAGTTGGATGATCGGCGATGAGATTCATGATCCACGGCCCTTATAATCCCAGGCCCTATGCCCTAAACGATCCAAGTATCGGGTTGAATAAGGCGCCCGTACCAGTGGGTCCCAATTACTTTGCCAAGGTGCAGGGCGAGGACGGCCAACAGCAGAGTGGGATTTCACCGAACTATCCCGGAAAGTTGACCTATTACTACGCGGGTGGATTCAAGCCGGGTCCTCAAGGATATCCGGCCATCCCCGAATCGCGGACCCCTGAAAAACCCTACGGTCTTAACGCGCCGGATACCTCCCGGTTAGACCTGGACGCGATTATAAAGGCGGGCAACCGTGCCGGAGACAATTTCATTGGTGATCAATCCCCCCAAGGATACACCTGGGGTTCGAATGCCCCGGGCGCCGGCCCGTCGGACCACAGGCCCTCGTCGGCGGACAGCTTCGATGATAATTATAGGCCGGTCGCCTGATCTCTATTCCTAGTCCAAGACGGACTGCGGGCCGGATACCGGCCCGATGAACGTTATTCCCGCCTGGAGTGATCGAAAGTTTGCCGGGAATTGCGCATGGATCGGGAGCCTGGGGAAGTAGCCGGACAAACCGGGCGCAGATTATTTCCGCAACCCGTTGGTGGTTTCGGAGGTTCCGCCTTTGCGGCACGGACAGGCCGCAAAAGGCTCGCTAGACCAGGCGGGAACGAAATGAAATGAACCCGCGCGGGGTCGCGCGGGACGAGTGGCAATCGCCATCAGCATGTTGTTCTTATTTGCTTTTTTTGGCCGCCGCAGGACCGACTCCCAACTGGCCGAGAAAGCCCAGCAAGTCGAAGTAGCCGTTGAACTCCACCAACTTGCCGTTCTGCACCCGGGCAAACACTGCAATCGGGAACTCTACGTGCTTCTGGGTAGCGGGAAGTACGCTGCCGTCGGCCATTGCGAGGGGGCCCGTGTGATCCCCCGAGAACATTCCCTCGCAGGAAACCAGATCCCCGGCCTCCACGCAACGGGCGATCGTGTGCTTGTAGTTCGGGAAGGCGGCGGCAAATCCCTTGATCAGCTGGGTGTGGCCGGACGCATCCATAGCCCCGACGGGAAGCCGGTAGGTCAAGCCGGCCGCTTCGGCCTGGCTAATCGTTTCGGTCTTCTTGCTATCGACCAGTTGGAAATAGCGAAGGACGACCTCGCGATTGGTCTGCGCCTTCGCGTCTGCATTGGTTGTGCAGCCAATAGCCATAGCGATGATGGCGAAAGCCGACAAAGACGTCTTGATGCTGGGATTCGTGATGAGATTCGACATTTGTTTTCCTTTGGATGATGGTTACGGTAAACGTCGGGGTAATCCCCATGTTTCGTTCACACCATGTCAGTCGTGACTCGACTGGAAATGTTGCGAACTAATCGGTTCATAATAATGGGCCAGAACAGGTATGCGGATGCCTGTAGTCGGCACGCTCCGCGGCATGGCCCCGCGGGCCCAGGACCTGACGGAAAGGCCGAGCGCCCACAGTCCCATCGCGATCAACAGGATGGAAAGGGTCAGGACCGCCGCGAACCCCCGCGATGCGAAGACCGCGCCGCCCGCCGCCGAGCCGAAGGCCATTCCCGCCGCAAGGAAGGACGCCGAGAGAGCCAAGGCGATTCCCCGGAATCCGGGCTCCAGTTCCACCATCCGCCGTTGTTGCGAGGGCCATATGATATCGGCCGCGAATGGCCATACGATCAGGGCGGCTATAAGCATGGCAAGCGACGCCGGCAAAACGAGGAGGGCAGTGAATACGGCGATCAATGTCAGCATGGCGACTTTCAGCAGGACTTCCGCCCGCCATTTCGAAGCGGCCTTCCGCACGAAGAAATTGCCGAGGATTCCCGAGACCCCATAAAGCAGCAGTCCAACGGAGATGGTCCTGGTACCGGCGCCGTAGGCGTCGTGCATGATCGGAGTGATCATCGTATAGGTCGCGAAGATGCCCGCGGTGATGAAAAAGATCACCAGCAGGCCGCTCAAAGTCGCCGGAGCCGCCAGGAGCTTGAGGGCCTGGAGCGCACCGACCCGCTCCCCCCGGGAGCGATCCGTGATGAACAGGGCGATGAGCACACCGATGACGGCCAGCAGAATTGCGATGATTCCGTACAGCCAACGCGGCCCCACATACCCGCCCAGCCAAGCCGAAGCGGGCACCCCGACTACGGATGCGATGCTGATGCCCATGGCGATAATCGCCAGCGCGCTTCCCTGCTGATGCGGTTTGACCATGCTTGTCCCCAGGGCCAACAGGACTGGGCTCAGCAGCGCGGCCCCTAAACCCATCAAGATGCGCGCGAAAAGCAACCCGGAGTAGCCAGGGGCCAAGGCGAATCCCGCCGCGCCGAGCGCCATGATCGAGATTCCAGTGAGGATCTGCGTGCGCCGCACCCAATGCCCTACGATCATCTGCATAATCGGCGCGCACAGGGCAAAAGTGCCCCCGAAGGCCGTGATCAGCAGCGCACCTTCGGTGGCGCTGATGCTCCATTCCGCGGAGATGGATCCGAGCACTCCTACGATGGACAGCGCGATCGTGGCCTGGGCGAACATGGCGAAGCTGAAGAGGATGAGGGAACGGGCGCTCCGGGTATCAATTTCTTGTTCCATGCATTTCCTCCATTTTAAAGAACCGTTCGGTTCTAAAATACCCACTCCGCCCCCACCCTGTCAACCTGTATATAAACCGAACGGTTTTTAACACAAAAACCGCCAATCCGGCGGTCCTGGATAGGGAAAGGGCGAACCGCGCCTCGCCGAACGACAACCCGCCGCGGCCACTCCGGGATCCGCCCAATCTCCAGGTTTGAGCAACTCGAAAGTTACGGGTCTGAGAAATTCCAGTGTTACGGTAGCCTCGGACGTTTAGGGAGACGGCGGAGACCCGCATGCGTGAGCAATGACGGGGTAGTGTTGCGCCTGGGGGAAAGGATGCGCTCCGCCTGGCTCAGGGCACAGGATTCAGGGGAGCGGTAAACGACCCCTAAAAATCCCAAGGCAGGAAATAATAACCGATACCGAGCCCTAGGCTCATGCCCGAGGTCGTGGTTTTCCGCTCCTGGTCCTTGCTGTCCGTAGTAGGGGGGCCGACCTTGAAGACCCGGCCTCCCCCACCAGGCACCAGGAAATATCCTATCGAGGCGAAGACATGGAATCCCGAACGCGAGCCGGATTCATACCCCAGAAAAACCGGTATCCCATGTTCACCGCGGGAGGCCGAAAACGTGGTTCCGCTATCCAGGACCAAATCCGACGAAGTCGATTTATAGGCGTACCCGGCCGCGATATACATGTGGCGATGATAATATTTCGCCAGAACGAATCGGCTTGTGGTCAGGTCCCGTTGCAATTGCGAAAGGGTATTCCCATCATATTGGATTCCCGTGCCGATGTCGATCTGCAGGCTCTCATCGATATTGAACGCCAACTGGCTTCCGATGATGCCGGCCGCTTCGCCCGATTTGAGCGACAAACCCAGACGTTCCAGGCCCCATGCACCGGGCGCCGTCACGGAAGCCGCCAGGACCCAAGCCAGAATCGTTTTCGTGATCCGGTTTCCAGCCTTCGCTTCAAAACGCATACGTCCCCACGGATATTCCCAAGCTGAAGTCCGAATCCTCGCTCCGGGCCTGAATCAGGCGACCGGCCGAAGTGCGGTACGAAAAGACTTCCCCACCGCCGGTGAATACCCAATTGAATCCCATCGAGAAGGACGCGAATAGTGTTCTGCGCGGCCCGACCTCGAAGCCCACATGCAGCGGCATAAGGAACTCGCCCCGGTTGGCCTCGCTCTTCGCCTCTCCCGGGAGGTTCTTGGCTACGACTTTGGTGGAAACATATCCCAAGCCTGACTGCAGGAAATAAGGGCCTTCGTACTGCCGGGCCAACAGGAAATACTTCTTGTTCGACTGGGAGCCGCCCAGATCCTGATTCAGGGGAAATCCCGCGCCGAGTCCCGCCTGGATTTGCAGTTCCGGGCGCAAATTGTACAGCAAGGCGATGCCCAGGTTACCCGAAGCCTCCCCTACCTTGAGGCTCACGCCGAACCGCCGGGTCGCCCCTGTACGAATAACGCGAAGCGGGCCTTCCATGATCACGTAATCGTCCTTCAGCGATCCCTTGATCATACTGACCACCTGGGGTTGCGGCCGCAAGCTGGCAGGATCAAAACGCAATACGGTATTGCGGACCTGGATGTCGGAAACCAGCCATTCCCCGCGTTCCACCTTGAGGATCCTGTAAGCGCCCATGGGAAGCGCGATGCGGATTTCCCTACCGGGGTTCTTGTAGAAATCGGCCAGCACTTGGTTCTTGTCCCGATCGAGGACAAGGAATTTGCCGTCCTGCCCGGGATCGAAGCTTACCCCGGCGCCGCCCTGGCTCAGATCCGCCAGCACGATGTCGCCCTCGCCGTGAATCTGGAACTGATAGGCCGGGTGCTGCATCCCGGCCTGGGACCGGGTTGATGTCTGGATGGTCATTTGATACGCGTATTGGTATGCCTCGCCCAAAGTAACCTTCCGGTCGCCGGACAGGTCCGCGCTGCCCCGTAATCCGTTGAGCCAATGATGCGTGAACACGCCGCTCCGCAGTTCATCCGACTCCAGGGACCTTTCGTCCGAGGCGCTGGAGGCGATGATGACTTGGCCCGAGATTTTATTGAGCTCGCCCAAGGTGATGGGCGAGCTCATCCGGGCGCCTTTACCGCGGGTCAAGAGTCCGCTCTGGCAGGCATCGAATATCCCGATTTTGACTCGTCCTGGCATCGCCTGGAAGGCCTGCTTCAACCGTTCAAGCGGAAAGCGTTTGTCGCCCAGGTTTAATCCGCCGCGATCGGAATGCCCGGAGTAATAGAACAAGAAGAGATCATCAATGGCACCGGGTTTGGCTAGGGTCTTCCGCATTTCTTCCAGCGCCGTTTCGAGTCCAAGACTATCGCATGGCGTGATTAATTGAACGTCCCCGTTTTCGAAACCGGAGATCTCCTGCAGTACCCCGCTAAACCGTTTCGCGTCCGACTCGGCATAATGGAGGGTATCCAATCCCGCGCCTCCGAAATTGTTACCGACAAGCAGGGCATGGCGGCGCGCGTCTGCCGGGAAGGCAAGGACCATTAACACAAGGAAACAGACTGTTACGGTCTTCACGGCGCCGCCTTCCGTATCAGGATTCCCCGGGCGACGCCGAAGTCCTTATCCGGCTGCGGCGGGTTCAATTCCATCGCGGCGAGATCCTTGTTATCCCTTTCGTAGAACCGGACCAACCATGTTTCGAGCGGCTGGGCATACAAGGGCTTGCGACTGAATACCAGCAGGAACAACTCGTTGCGGGGACTTTCGTCCAGGGTCATGGCGAAGGGAAGAAATTGCAGATCTCCCGCCCGGGTAGCGAGGCTTAGCGTATCGGAACCGGAATCACGCCGGTAAATTCCCGTCTTGCCTGCGGCATCGATGCTGACCAATGCGACATAGGGATACCCGGACGCATCGTAGGTGAATTGGATTTTATCTCCCTCCCGGAAAACCAGGGAAGCGTTGCCGACCTGGGCCGGGCCTTGCCCCTGTCTTTCATAAAAGAATTCCACCACCGGTCCGCCTTTCCCGCGCATGGGCATGTTAGAGGCCTCCTTCCGGATGCCGGGACCGCTCCAAGGGAGGAAGATCAGGCAAAGTGCGACCGCCAATCCGGAGGCTATCCAAGTGGGCGTCTTCCAGGCGACGGCAGGGGGAGGCGCCGGCAGGCGCTTGGAGAATTCGCGGAAGGGGTACTTCATGAGGAAGGTGCGCCGTTCCTCTTGCAGGGTGGCCAGCAAGTTCCGGCAATTGGCGCATGTTTCCAGGTGTAGTCGCGTTTCCGCGCATTCCCGGACTCCTGCATCACCCAGGAAGTACCTTTGGATGCGGAGTTCTTCCCCGATGCGAATCTCTGTATGCGCGTCAGCGGCCATGAGGACCCTCCGTTTTTTCCATGAGCATCTTTCCGGCTTTTTTCCGGAAGCGCGTCAGATATTTGCGGATGGTGGACGGCGCGATTCCCGTTATGGAGGCGATTTCATCCTGGGAGTAGCCATCCCAATAGGTATACACCAGGATTTCCCGCACCACGGCGTTCCATGGAAACATGATTTTCCGTACCATATCCTGAACCATTATCCTGTGCTCCAGATCGTCCTCCGCGTGCGCGGGATGATCCTCGATTTTGTCGTCCGCGTCGGTCGCCCGGCTTTTCCTGAGCCGCCACACGCCGATGCAGTAATTCGTCGCGACGCGGTGGATCCAGTGGGCGGCATTGTCCTGATCCGCGATCCCGTCCCAATTTTCCATCAACCTCATGAACACTTCGCTGGTGGCGTCTTCCGCATCCTGTTCATCGCTGAAGAATTTGAGACAGCGGCGGAGGATGATGGGAGCGTACTTTTCGTAAAGCACCCTCTGCCGTTCTCGATCATCCGAAAGACCCATGATAAATCAATGCGTGGCGATGATTTTTTTGGCCGCGTCACGGATCACGACGCGTCCGCTGCCGAGGATCTCGAAGTAGCCCACCGTTCCCGACGTTCCGATGATGGGACCGGTAAAGAGCACCGCGTCCGGGGAGAGATCGTCCATGGCGAGGAGATCGATACCGGGAGCCACGGCCAGCGGGACATGGTACCTACCGTTTTCCAGTCCCAGGATGTATAGGGGGATGGAAGGCCGGAGTATGGAGTCCTGCAGAAAGATCAGGGTATCGACTGCGATATCGTAGCCGCTGGAGTAATGGATACGGCCGCTTCCGTTCACGGATAAGGCGTATCCCTTCCCGAACGTCAACCTATAGGTCGTCCACGACTCGGTAAGCGTGTCCTTGGCATAGTATTCCACTATTTCCCATGCGGGTTCCTGGAATCCGTCGCATTCGATTTTTCCCGAAGAGTCGAAGCGACTCGTTTTGGTGCGAATGCTGCCGACACCGCCGTATGCGGTGGTGTCTTTGCCTTCCTCAATCGTTACGCCTTCGCAAGTGCCGGTGTCGGAGGATTTTTTCCCAAGGCCGCTTTCGGCCGGGTCGGGGGTGGCGGAGGCGCCAGGGGAGAGAATGGACCCTAGGGGCGATCCCAAGTAAGAAACCTTCGTCGCCAAAGTCCGCAAATCGAGCGTCGCCTGATCTTCCCCTCCCGGACTGACCGGAGACGAGGTTTTTTCACAGGCCGAAAGGAGAAGCAAAGATAGGGCGCCGAGCAGTGCGTGTTTGTTGAGGAACGGGAGCATATGGATTCCTTGGTACGGGTTCAGATTCACGGCCAAGGCCACATCAGCCGTTAGCATCCCTGTGAAGCTTTACCCCCCGTCTACCGCTACGGTTTTTTTCATTTTTTTCGGTCGTACCGGTGAATCGAGGACGCGCTGAGACACAGTGAAAGGTCTATATAAGAGCTGGGGCGTCATTTCGAATATTGAAAGCGCTTCGTGTAATGGAATTGGCATTATTTCAATACGAATTTCCCATACCGACTGCATGCATCGGTCTTCACTTGCACAATGTATACCCCGTTCCCGGCCACCGCGTTACCGGCGTTAGTCGGCCGGTTCCAGCGAAAACCGCCGGTCCGATTTGTCACCGCTTGGGACATGATGCAACGCCCGGAACCCGTATAGATCCGGATTGCCAGCATATGTTGATTGGAAGGAACAGAGTATTCAATGAACACCGTTCCGGGTTCGACACGCACCTTGATTTCGGCCTGCGACGCAGTAACCGGCGCCGAGGCGGCAGTGACGGGCGTAGTCCCGTAAACCTCGATTTCATTGATCTGAAATTGATACCATCCGTCATTCGGGCCTAGTTTTGTGGCCTGCACCCGTACGAACCTTGCCTGGGTTTCATTAAATTCGAAAGACTGTGGGATTTCGCGGGGCTTTGCGTACCCTGTTCTCACGGCGACAACCTTGGTCCAATCGGTGGAGTCTTTGGAAACAGCGATACTAAAGTCTACCGGAAAGCCTTTGCCTAGGTTTCCGGCGTCGGCTCTCGGATAAAGGACGACCCTATTTATCGCCACGCTGGCGCCCAGATCGATTTGGATCCATTCCTTATGATCGGCATTGTCCCGATAGCCGGCGCTCGACCAACCGGGATCAATCGGAGACGTTATCCCGTTATTGGCCTTCGCGATGGACCACCCGCCTTGTTCCAGCGTCGAGGACGCGGATGCTGAACCGTCGGCCGCCCAATTCGGATTGATTCTCACAAACGAGATCAGCTCGGGATAGCGGGCCAATATCTTCCGTCTTTCGACGTCCGGCAGCCGGTTAAAATGGACTGGCCGGTCCTGTGGGCGCGTCTGCTTCATATTGAGGACGTTCATGAGACTCCAGTTTCTTACGCCGACCTTGATAGGCTCTTTGGCCAAGGTGTCATACCGGGTATAATCGATCACCTTGGCGTCCGAATCGTTTTGCCGGACTTCGCGTAATACAGCCAGTCGGAAGTCACGATTCATATACCAACGGATGACCTGGTTCGAATCGGAGCCCTGGATCCCGGTACCTCTCGCCCTGAAGCGGTAGTCGATTCCGCCGTTATCCTTGAAATGTCGCCGCCATGCCAATCCGAATTCGCCTTCGGTAACCGCTCTGGCCGTCGGCCACCGCGCCCTGGCCGAGTCCAACCATTCCGTCAACGCGGCATTCTTGATGTTGTACCGGCTGGAATTGAGGACTTCTTCCCATACGCTCGTTACGAACGCGAACTTGTTCAGGGCGAATCCGGTATCGAAATGCATCGCCATCGTTCCCAACATCTCCTTGATGCCCGTAGCCTGCCCCAGCGCGCCGAGCGTCTCAATAGGACCCACTCCCATGCGGCTGTTCACCATGCCATGGGAAGTCAAGAAGTCGCAGGTCCAAGCGTCCAGGTTGACCACATCGATGAAATCCGCCGCCGCGCGCGAGGGTTTTAGCATGTGTTCCTGCGAAGGATAGTACGGGTACGAAATCGCCCCATCGTCATCGCCGTTATCGATCGCATATTGGCTCCAGATCTGGCCTTGGACCACATGGATATCCAAGCTGTCGGCGAGATATTTCTGGCAGGCGGCGGGAAGCATTCCGGTAACGATGGAGGCGGGGCGATATCCATTGCCCATGAACTGCGCGATGCGGACGAGCGCATCGCGCATGTCCCGGTTGATCTGCTCGCGGGAGTTGTAAACATTCGGGAAATAGCCGCCGTCGATGAAGGTCACTTCGTCGCCGTACTGATCGTGGTACCGCTTTACCAGCGCCCGGATCTGAGTGTAGTCGGCGGACTCGTCGAAAAGCGCCCGCCAGGAAAACAACCAAGTCATCCTGCCGCCGGGCCATCCCGCCCTGAAGGCGTCGCTCATGCCTTGCACGATCGCAGGCGTATGATACGGCCTTTCGTCATCCCCGTTGAAATCGGTGCGGGTGTGCTCCACCTGATAATCCCTGATGACCACGCTGAAGGTGAGGAAACGGTTGTTCATGAGGGAAAGGGTCGTGTCCTGGCCCCTTGCAAAGGTCGCAAAAACGCTCCCCAGGAATAACAAAACCGCCCTGAACTGCATACCACCCCCGGTTCTCAAATTTAATTCTCCGCTATACATACCTCAGCGCTTAGCCCGAATATTCCACCAGGCCCTAGAGCCCCTTGTTGGAGAGGCCCATGCCTATTCCTTGATCTTTGGCGCGTTGGGGAACATGCTTCATGGTGCGGCCCGGCATTTCGCCGACTGAGTGGCTGTCGAGCATTCCGGCGAGATCGCTGGCATTGTCCCCTTCGCTTCCAATGCTTCCCAGCACTACCATTGCATTGCCGACCGTAATCGGGGAGGCCATCATGCCATCACCGGACATCATCGAGGAGGTCAGCATGGCGTCGCCTATCATCATTCCTGTTGTACCCATCCGGTCACCCATTATCATGGGATTGGCGAGGGTCACCGAAACCGGTTTCCCGCATCGGAGGCAAGGTGGTTTCCGTGAAGTCACAGGATGCGGCGTCCAAGGTCGGCGATTGGCCGACAGTGGGTTGGGTGCCGGATCCTTAGGCGCTGGCCAACGGCATATCATCTCCCATAAAATCATGCGTTATTCGATCGTTGAGGGGGTCGAGCAGCCCTGTCTACGGACGGAAATTACAAAGGGGCCTGTTTCACTTGAAAATCCCCGGTTCCAAAAGGGTAAAATTGATTTCGCGCCAAAATTTGAATTACAACCTGGACGCGGATGCGCCGTCAGGATTCACTTGAAGCGGCGGAATCCTTAAGGGCCTGAAGTTGCTTTTTCGATTACGACCATGGCATTTAACGCATTCGCCGGGATTTGGAAACGGTGTTTTCCCGCGGATAGCGCGCCGGCGAATAGGATGCCGAGGCTAGCCCCATTCGGCGAAACAAATCGGAGCGAAACAACCTTCGATTCCGACAATGTTACTTGTAACATCCCTGGGGTCCTACAGACCAGTAATGCAGTGCTGATAGGGTGCTGTACTAAGGCTACCCCGACTTCCTCGCGCATGAACGCCGAGGCGGGAATCGGTTTAGACGCGGCTCCGGACGCGGCCCAGTTCAATTGGAGCAGGGCTTGGCCCGAGTCGGCGATGTAGGCGATTTGCACGCGATGGTATCCCGCTTCGAGAGGAACGGAATTGGCCGCCTTCTCGTCGGTCGGGGCCTTGGTCAAGATACTTTTACCATCGATCGTCAGCCGGCAGGCGCCGTTCGAAACCGCGTCGAAAACGATCGAGCCGCTTTGATCGACCTTGAGGTAGGCGCTGAAGAGAAAGGCGTAATTCCGGTCCACCTTGCGGTTGGAGAGGGAGAGGGCCGGGATGGGTCCGGTCGTTTTGGGGCTAATGGCGGAGAGGTCGGTCTTCCCATCGAAAGGCCCTTCGTAATAATCGTAGCGTAGGCCCTGGACGAGGTTCTTAGGGATCAGCGCGGTCGGCAATGCCGCCCAGGGCTTCGTGGGGCCCAAGATCCATGGGTTGGATTTTACGGCTTGGACGGTGCCGGCGCTGAAGGACATCTCGGGTTTGACGGGGGCGCCGCTCGCTTCGCGGGATTGGAAGAGCGTGTACAGGTTGGGGACGGCGTTTGCGCCGCCGAAGGGTTCCAACGACGAGGAATCGTTTAGCGAAGGCACGTCCAGGTTCCCGGTGCCTACGGTCTTGAACCACCATCCGAAATGGAACCGGAAGGTCCATCCCAGCGAGGTATTGTCCTTTTCCGACCCCGGCAATGCGACTTGGGCGCGGGTGCGGAGTTCATTGGATCGTGCGAGGATTTCCCCGAGGCCCTGCGGCCAGGAGTACAAATCATCCTCGATCGGGAAGAACGTGGCGCTGTTGATGCGCGTCGAGAAATTGGCGTTGCGGGTCAGGGTCGTGAAAACCATGAAGCGGGTCAGCGAATCGTTATTCTCATAGGGCTTGAGTTTGTCCGCGATCCGGATGAATTTCTCCCAGCCGCCCACACTCGTGTCGTTCTTGGCATAGTCCCCGTATACCACCAGTACATCCGGGTCACCTTGGGCGTTCCGCATGAAGGTCGGAGCGCGATGCCCCAGGCCGGCCTTATAGGTAAACTCGCCGAATAGACTTTGGTTCAGGAGCGCACCGGTGGCGAGGCGCTTCTTGGCGCTTTCCAGATCCTGGGGTTCGCCGGGATAGGACTTGAAAACGGGATCGCCCGGCTTGAAGTCGCGCGGGAGAGCCACCACCAATCTCACCCTTTTGGCCGTGCCGTCGGGGATATAGACGATATCCACGCAGGCGTTTTGCGCGCCGGGAGCCGACACCACCACCGGGTTCGATCCCGGCTTGAGCCGCACCAAGGCCTTGAACGCTCCCTCGCTTACCGGCCAGGTGGCCGGAACTCCCCCTGCCGAGAGGGTCACTTGCGGGTTACCCGCGGGCAGCGTTCCTTTGATCAAGGCGACATCATAGGACAACGTGTCCTTGGGCCTGAAGTTCGTAATGGCAATGGGACCGCCGACCCCGGGACACCCGGCCTGGGCGAAGGTATTCCCCGCAAGCGTGCCAGTCAGGGCCGCAAGGGCAAAAGCCAAGGCCGTTCTCAAGCCTTTTCGCGGTGCCGTTCGGGCGTTAAGCGTTGCCGAAGCTTTACACGAGCGCATTTGTCCTCCGTGATGGAATCCGGGTGTTTTGCCGCATGGCACCAAGCCCATGGTGGATGCGCTACCGCATCAGGAAAGGTGCATGGAATTCGCGACTCCCGCCCGAGGGTATCGGTATAACTCTTGTCCTTGCTTACGATCGCCTCGCGGTTTCGGATTTTAGGACTCCGGAAGGATTGATTTGCGCGGTCCGGGTTGAAAAATTCGGGAAGGCGGGTTGGGGCGGATTACAAGAGAAGGTACGTCTTGCCGAATATCGAAAGCGCTCCATGTAATCCATTATCGCGGGGTCCGAGTCCCGAAGTTTGGGAGTAATTTTCGGATTTATGGCAAGACGAGCCATGGGTGTAATTTCCGCGCCATGCAATTTAGGGTCTGCGCCTCGGGGCGTTTCCCTCTATGTTAAATCGGAGTGGAGGGAAACCCCGGAAATGAATAAGCAGCCCGGCTTCGCGGCCATGATCGCCCTTTTCTTAGGAGTGGTTCTCGGCGCATCCATCGATGCCTCGGCCGCCATCGACCGTCACGCCGTGGTTACGCGGCATAACATCACAGTAACTGCCTCATCGTATTTACAGGTCGGCAATGGCGAATTCGCCCTGACCCCGGATATCACCGGACTCATGTCTTTCAACAACGGTTCCATCCTGTCTCATTGGGGATGGCATTCCAACCCGTTGCCCGCCGGAAAAACCTTGAACGATTATCAATGGCCGCTGCACAACTCGTATACCGGGCGCCAGATTCCTTATCCCCTCAACGATGGTTCGGACATAGCGGGATGGATGGCCAAGAATCCCCACGCCATGAACCTGGGAAGATTAAGCCTCGTCCTGACAAAAGCCGACGGCACCGCCGCGAAGCTCACCGACATACTCAAGCCCACCCAGACGCTTGATCTTTGGAAAGGCCTGTTGACCAGCCGATTCACGTTCGACGGGCAACCGGTTACGGTGGAAACCTGCGTCCATCCTACGCTCGACGCCGTCGCGGTCAGGATTACCTCTCCGCTCATCAGCTCGGGTCATCTGAAAATCGGGCTGCTTTTTCCCTATCCCAATGAAAGCGAATTCGGCGATACCGCCAATGTGGACGGCCATGCGACGACAATGGCGGTGCGCGGCTACCGGCGTGTCGATTTCGCCCGGAAAGCCGATGCCGATACGTACAACGTCGGCCTGGCATGGGCGGCCGATGGGGCGGTGACCTCGCCCTCCAAGCACAATTACCTGCTCTCGCCCGCGAGCGCGAGCCAATTCGAGTTCATCTGCGCCTTCGCGTCGCAGCCGCTGCAGGATTCCCTGCCTTCGGTAACGTCCGCCCTCGCGGCATGCGCCGCCGGGTGGGCCGCCTTCTGGAATAGCGGCGGCGCCATCGACCTCTCGGCGAGCAAAGACGCCCGTTGGATGGAACTGGAACGGCGGATCGTCCTTTCGCAATATCTCATGGCGGCGGACGAGGCGGGTTCGTACCCGCCCGCGGAGTCCGGCCTGAAAAAAGGCGACTCGTGGTACGGCCGCTTCCACTTCGAGATGACCTGGTGGCACGGCATGCATTATGCGATGTGGGACCGATGGCCGTTGCTCAATCGCTATCTGGGCATTTACCGGAAGTATCTTCCAGGAGCGCAGGCGAACGCCGAAAAAGAAGGCTATAAAGGCGCCCGCTGGTTCAAGTGCACCGGTAACGTCCCGGTGGAGTGGCCCGGCACTTGGCACGCCTGGCTGACCTGGCAGAATCCCCATCCGATTTTTTTCGCGGAAATGGATTACCGCGCCCATCCCACCCTGGAAACGCTGAACAAATGGCGCGACGTGGTTTTGAACACCGCCGATTTCTTGGCGACATTTCCCAGCCAGGATAAGGCCAATCCCAATCGTATGGTGCTCGGCAATCCGATCATGGATGTTTCCGAACATAATAACGTCGATGCGACGACGAATCCGGCCTTCGATATCGGGTACTGGCGGTTCGGCTTGCGGATTGCGCAACAATGGCGGCAGCGCCTGGGGCTTGCGCAGGACACTCTGTACGCAAACGTTTTGAACCGGCTCGCGCCGATGCCGATTCAGGACAGCGTTTACGTGGAGTGGGAAGGCATGACTAACATGTGGACGGGCTTCAATTCCGGGCACCCGGCTCTGATCGGAACCTACGGCATGCTCCCGGGCGACGGCGTCGACGTGCCGACCATGCGACGGACGTTCGCCAAGGTGATGGCGACTTGGCAATTGGACAAAATGTGGGGATGGGATTTCCCCTTGCTGGCCATGTGCGCTGCGCGTCTGGGGCAGCCGGATAAAGCCGTCGATCTTCTGCTGAACGCCAATTACGCTTTCCCCGCCTCCGGCATCAATAGCGGCAGCTATTTTCCCGGTAACGGCGCACTGTTGTATGCCGTGGCCATGATGGCCGCGGGTTGGGACAACGGACCGAAAAAGAACGCGCCCGGCTTTCCAAGCGATGGTTCCTGGACGGTTGCTTGGGAGGGCTTGAAGCCGGCGCCCGCTTTGGAAGATGCCAAACCCACCGCGACGATGGGCGCCACGGGACTAAGCGCGTCGACTCTCCATGTATCGGAGCATCAAGGCGAGGCGCTTATAGCCTACACCATCGGGTCCGGTGAAGCGCTTAGGGACATCCGGGTCTACACCCTTTCCGGGTCGTGCATCCGGACTTATGCATCGGGCATTCCCGCCTCGGGTGGCCGGTCCGGGGTCATCCGGTGGAACCGGATGACATCCGCAAAAGCATGGGCCGGCGCCGGGACCTATATCATCCGGCTGAAAACCGATCGCGGCAGCCTCTCCGCGAAAATGGCGATGCCTTAATGGATTGTTTCACACTACGGGGTTGCCGAATCCCGCCCACGTTCGTGTTTAGGAGGAATCGGATGTCGTTGTCTTTGGCCGGGCCATTCGCCAGGCTTTTAGCGGTCGCCCTTTCGCTTACATTCGCTTCGATCGCATCATTCGCAGGTTCCGTCACCGATATCACATTTTTCGCGGCGTCCGATACCCATTACGGCAGGGTATTCGGGAATGCCTACGATTCGTTGCGCATCGCCACGGTCGCCAACCTCAACGCGCTGCCGGGCACCCCCTATCCGGCGGCGCTGGGCGGCGGTCCCGTCGCGGTCCCGCGCGGCGTGGTCATGCCCGGCGATCTGATCGATCGCCCCTATGCCACGCGCTGGAAACTCTTCCAGGCCGATTACGGCGTCAATGGCGAGGGCAAGGTGAAGTTCCCCGTGTACGACGGGCTCGGCAACCACGATGTCTTCAATTACGGCACCGGCGACACCACCGACGTCATCATCAACTCGTTCATCAAGCGGAACGCGCTGCGCAAGGGCATCGCCGAGTTCGACGCCAAGCACCTGCATTATTCCTGGGACTGGGATCAAGTGCACTTCGTGCAAATGAATCTTTTCGCGGGAACGGACATCGGGGCCCAACCGCAATGGGATCCGATGCAGAGCCTGGCCTTTCTCAAAATGGATCTGGAGAAGCACGTGGGGCACAGCGGCCGGCCCGTGCCCGTGATGCAGCATTTCGCCGTGGATACGGCCCAGAGCGATTGGCAGATCGCCCAGAAGGACGCCTTGGTCGGCCTGCTCAAGGGCTACAATTGCATCGGCATCCTGCACGGCCACATCCATACCAAAGCCATCTACAAGTACAAGGGGCTGGACATCTTTTCCGACGGGGCCGCGTTCAAGGGCGATATGATGGTCTTCCGCATCACCGAGGGAAAGATGTTCGTAGGGTGCCTGAGGGGGAACTCCTGGTCGAACCTGATGCTGGAGAAGTCCGTTTCCATGGGCGCGCCCGTGACCGCAGTGCGGGGACGGGCCCGGGAACCGATGCGGGCGGTCGAGTCGTTCACCTTTTACGTTAACGGACTGGGACGCGTGGCTGCGGCCAACCGGCGGGCCCAGGAGGCGGCCGTATTCCGGTCGGATGGCGCCCTGGTTCGGCGCATGGCGGCCGGAACAGGGTCCATGGAGTGGGATCGCAAGGATAACCGGGGCGTTACCGTGCCCGGAGGCGTGTACCTGATCCGCATAGCCACCCCCGAAGGTCCGGTCTCGGCCAAGGTGTTGCTCCACTAAGGTGCGGCCCCGAGCGCTTCCAACAGGCTCCCGGTAATCCTTTATCCGCGTTTGGCCTCACAGGATAAGGCATTTCCCGCCCGCAATTTACTTTCCATCCTTAAAGTCCCGGGGGGAATCCTAGGCGAGAAGATAGGGTTGCCGGTCCGGGCCCGGGTTCCTTGCCGCCGCCCTCGTTGCACACGGGGAATTCTCCCGCTGCGATTTCCGATCTCTATGACGCCACACCGAGGGAGAATCCGTCTCGACCCGCTCCGGCCTCACCCGGTGGCCCCGCGTCTCCTGCCGCTGTCGGGTCTGGGGCATGGTCTCCCCCGCTGCGGGACGACCCGAGCTTTTACGACATGGATCAAATGCCGACCGGCGCTTTCAATACACCCGTCGCCTCTCCCAAAGCCCCGACACCGGCTCCCGATCTTACCGGCGCAAGTTCCCCAGGGGGGCCTTCCCAGTCTTCGCAAAACCCAACCGTGCCCAATGTCATAGCGCCGGGAGATTACGTGGGTGACAGATACAGCACATTGGCGCTCCACGCACCGGAGGCTTGACGGGAAGAAACCGCAGCGTAAGGGATGGTCGAACCGGAAAGTCGGCAAACCGTCTTCAAACGTACCGGCAAGCCGGCCAGGAGCCTTCGTTTACTCCATTCGCATCAATCCATTTCCGCTCCGATGCAATTTTTGGCTTCGTATATTTTTTATCGCTATTATCCAGAACAAGGGTAACGTCTATGTGGCGGGATAGGGTGTGTGGCACGTCGTGGGTTATTAGGTTTGTGTTTTATCGAACCAAACCCGTCCATCTGGGCATCAAGACTTCCCAAGCCTTCCATGCTGTCCTAGGCCAACGCCCACCGCCCCTGGCAATTTTACCAGGCTCTTTTCTTCGACTTGTTGAGATGTCGAGTGAACGCCTTCCACCCAAGAGACGGCAGCCAAGTGGAATGCGAGGCATCCGGATTGGCCTATCGGTTCCGTCGATGCCGATGCCTTTGAAGCGCGGCGCAACCCGGCCCCGCCAGTCCCCGCCCGGACGCGATGGGAGCGGAGGCCAGGCTCTTCGATGCGTTCATGGGGTATGCGTCGCCGTCTCCTTAAGCTCCGAGGCCAATCCCGTTTTTTCCGCGCGTAGAAAAGGGCGGTAAGGCCGCGCGAAGGCGGGCCCACCAGGATATCGGGAATGCGCCCACAGGCCCGTGGGAGCCGCCATTGTTCTTTGGGGAGATTGGAACGGTAGAAACCGAGGCTTTAAATAGTGTGCGTCGCAGTTACATGAAAGTCTCCCTGTGGCTTCGCGGCCCTGTTCGCTATCATTGACGAATGGGCGCGCAATCGGGATACTGTTTGCGATTCATGGATTATGAGGGGCAAGATCATGGATAAATACGAGACGATGCGGATCTTCATCCGGGTGGCGGAGCTTCAGAGCTTTACGCAAGCCGCCGAAACCCTCAACCTGCCGAGGGCGACGGTTTCCGTCTCGGTGCAGAACCTGGAAGCCTGGGTAGGGACCCGGCTCCTGAATCGGACGACCCGCCGGGTGCAGCTTACCAATGACGGCATCAGCTTCCTGGAACGGTGCAAGTATCTCCTCGGCGATTTGGAGGAAGCGGAGTCGATGTTCCGGAGGGATGCGACCCAGCTCAAGGGGAAGATCCGCGTGGACATGGTGGCCACGATGGCGAAGGTCCTTTTCATTCCCATGCTCCCCCGGTTCCTGGAAAAACATCCGGGCATCGAAATCGAAATCAGCAGCACCGATGGCCGTGTCGATCTGGTCCGCGCCGGAATCGATTGCATGGTCAAAGGGGGCAAGGATTTCGATCGGGGCCTGGCGAAGCGGGAGCTCGGCGAAGCGGCCATCGTGAATTGCGCGAGCCCGAAGTACCTCGCGAAATACGGGAAGCCGAAAAACATCGAGGATCTCAAAAACCACCGCCTCATCCACTTCGCCCCTGTCCTGGGAAGCAAACCGGAAGGGTTTGAGTTTTTCGATGGCGAGAAGTACCAGGAAATCGGCATGCCGGGAATCGTCACGGTGAACAATACCGAGACCTATACCGCGGCCTGCCTGGCCGGCTTCGGCATCAGCCAGAACCCCCTGGGAGTGGTCGCCAAGCACCTCAAGAGCGGCGCCCTGGTCGAGGTGCTGCCGAAGTTCAAAGCGGAGCCCATGAAGATATCTCTCGTGTATCCCCACCAGAGGTTGATGCCGAAACGGGTGCGGGCCTTCATGGACTGGCTCGAAGCGGCGTTCAAGGAAATCATCGGGTAAAGACGACGTCGAGGCTGCGGGCGTGTTTTCCGCTTGGTTTATTGTTTATAATAAACGAACAGTCTTTTATTTTTAAGCCTATTTATCAGAATGGGCAAACTGTCTATAATCGTATCCAGAGCCGGACCACCAACCCCGGGGGAGCGAAATGGACTTGAAGAACAACACGATATTGATAACGGGCGGAACGAGCGGAATCGGTTTTGAGCTGGCGAAGGAATTGCATGCCCTCGGCAATACCGTCATCGTAACGGGCCGTTCGCAGGCGAAGCTGCATTCCGCGCACCGCATGCTGCCGGGCCTGCATACGGTGCAAAGCGATGCCGGCGATCCCGCCGCGATCGAGGCCCTGTTCGCGAAGGTCACCGGGGACTTTCCGAGTTTGAACATACTGATCAATAACGCCGGTATCATGCGCAAAATCGATCTGAACGATGAAAGCAAGGGCTTCGAAAACCTGGCGCGGGAAATCGAGATCAATCTGACGGGTCCCGTCCAGATGGCGGGGCGCTTCCTGCCGCATCTCAGGAAGCAGGACCGCGCCGCCATCGTGAACGTCTCATCCGGACTCGCGTTCGTTCCCTTTCCGATCTCCCCGGTATACAGCGCCACGAAAGCGGGGCTCCACTCCTTTACGCAATCGCTGCGGATCCAATTGAAGAACACGCGCGTCAAGGTATTCGAATTGGCCCCTCCGGGAACGGAGACGCCTTTGTTCTACGGGGATTTTTCCGAGAGCGATCTGGAAGGCGTAAAGCCGATGCCGGTCGCGGACTTGGTGAAGCATGCCCTGGATGGGCTGCGCAAGGACGTCCTCGAGATTCGGCCCGGTCTCAGCAATGTGCTCATGATGATGAGCCGGGTCGCCCCGCAATTCATACTCAAACAGCTCAGCAAATCGGCCGAAAACATGCTCGCCCGCGCCGGGCATTGAAGGAGGAATGAAAATGAGAACACTGCAAATCCTTTCCTTAAGAACACGGGCTTCGGCGTTGGGTTTCGCCTTCATGCTTCTCGCCCCGCAAGCCGGGCCGAGAGCGGAAAGCGCCTTGAATGTTCCGGTGAATCCCGCCGTGGCCGCGGACTCGGCCGCGCGCAATACCTATGTATTCGATCGGCTGCCCTCCGCCGACGGCACGATGATCGGGTACAGGAAAATCGGAACCGGCCCGGGCCTCATCCTCGTCGAAGGCGCCATGTCGACCGCCCAAAACTACGACCAGTTGGCGCGGGCCTTGGCCCGGGATTTTACCGTGTATATCCCGGATAGGCGCGGCCGCGGCGCCAGCCCCTTGGAATTCACTTCCGCCCATACCGTTAAGCGGGATCTGGAAGACCTGGAAAGCCTGCTCACGAAAACGGACGCGCACTTCCTGTTCGGCCTCAGCTCGGGCGCCGTCATCGCCCTGGAAGCGACGCGCAACTTTCCCGCAGTCCATAAAGTCGTCCTCTACGAACCGCCTTTCTACCTGCACGGCATGCCTTCGGACCTGTCGGCGCGATTCAGTAAAGAGGTCCAGGAGGGGCATTTGCCTTCGGCGTTCGTGACCGCCGTCCGGATCGTCAAGGTGGGGGCCCCTCCTTACGTACCCAGGCCGTTCCTCGAGTTCGGCATCTGGAACCAGCTTCGCAAGGAAGACAAGGAAGGGGCCGGACCATACGCCCCGTTGCGGGAACTGATTCCGTCCATGCGGTACGACTTCAAAATCGTTTCCGAAATCGGCGGCGACGTCGAACCGTTCCGTTCCGTCCAACAAGAGGTGCTTCTGCTCGGGGGATCGAAAAGCCCCGAGTACCTAATCAGCGCCTTGGATGCCTTGCAAAAGGTTCTTCCGCATGCCGAGCGTACCGAATTCAACGGGCTGGACCATTCCGGGACCTGGAACGCGGACAAAGGGGGGCATCCCGGGGTTGTCGCGGAATCGATGCGCCGGTTCTTCCTGCCCTGAGGGCGAGGGCCCGATACAGGGGCGTGGTTGGGAAGGAAAACCAAATTGGAAAACGCGCATCCCAGCTCCTCATCCTCTTCGGCTTCGCCCTGTTCATGCTGGCCACCTCGGCTATGTCGATCGTCGGCGCGCTCGGCCGCGGCGCAACCGGGCCCGGCAAGTACGCGCCCGGCCGCGACCGGAGCGGAGTCCACTCTCTTCGATGCATTCATGGGGTATACTTCGCCGTCTCCTTAGGCTCCGAGCCCGGTCCCGGTTGTTTACGCGCGTAGGAAATGGTGGTAAGGCCCGGCGAAGGCGGGTTTACCAGGATATCGGGATTGGGAACGCCCAGGTAATAACGGGGGAGATCGTTCTTCCCCAATGTTCCATCGGGATTGGAAGGGGTTACCTGGCCGTTATACAGCATCGGAACATCGACGGTATTCACGGTTCCGCGGCGGATATCCAGTTGCGTGTCGGTGGCCAGCAAACCATGGGTCGGCACTCCGTACCGCGAACGCTCATGCGCGGCGGACGCGGAGTCGGTGAAGCTCGGATAATCGTTGGCCTTTCCGGGCCGCGGATTTCCGTGTGAATGCAAATTCTGGATCATCCCGGAATGATGTTTGGGGAGCGGAGCCTGTACCGTGGCGGAGTGGCCGCCAGGCTTATCCCGACCCACATGCAGCCCGCCCGGTCCGGGTCCCGTGCCGACGGCCTGCATCGTATCGGGCCTCGTGGGATGCATCTGGAATCCGTTGGCGAATTCGGTCCGGGTCGCCCGCTTGACAAGCTCCTCCGGGGTTATCTCTCCCCGCCGAAATGCATCCATATCTTGCCTTCGCTGGGAATGCATCTGCTGCCGGAACAATTCCACGCCCGCTTGGATAGGGCCTTCCATCAATACCCGGCCGCTCGCTTGTTTCGGGGTGCCGGGAAATCCCGTGGTCAGCCGGCTGTGCTCAAGAGTTCCGATATGCGTGGCGGAAGATGAACCGGGTCGAAGCGGAAGCTTTCCCGGATGCTGTAAAGCCTGGGTCGGAGCGTACCGGTCCGCCGGCGCGGATTGATGAGAAGAGGGTGCAGCGGGTGCAGATTGAGAAGAAGGCGCTTGCATCGGCCCAGGGCCCCGCTGCGGTAAGCGCGCCGATGGTGTAGTCTGACTCGGTAGATCGCATAAGCTGATGGGCCTTGCGTTTTCGTTTTCATCGCCGGCCGGGACTTTCCGGAACGTAAAACAGGATGACAGTCTCATTCACTTTACAGTACCGCCTACTCGGATTATTTGTGATCCATATTTCGGTATCGGAAAAGTCGGATTACCCTTCCGTAGACGCATTGCGTAATCCGTTGTTCGGGTCCGCCGCCGGATATTTCGACGGCATGTTTCGGATCTACGACGAGGCGAGGCAAGAGTGTAATTTCAGCTCCCTGGTTCGCTGAAACGCCCCAGAGATCCTGAAGGCCGCGAATGCGGCGCCCGCGGAACCGGACAGCACAGGCAGGCGTCGAGCAACTCCAATTTGCCATTGCTGGGACTTCTTCCGTCACAACTCTTCTGGCAGCGCTCCGTCCAGCTTGGCTTCGAATGCCATCTCCATGCGGCTCTGCACGGCCTCAATCCGCTGGGTGAAGGTTGGTCATTCCTTGAAGTAGGCCTTGAGCGACTGAGCGACGGGATCCGGGTTCCCGCCGCGATTGGGATTCCATACCCCGCTATGATCCAAGCCCGCATATTCGATCCGCCGCGCCTGCGGAAGGATTTTTTCCAAAGCCGAGAGCGCGTCCTTCAGGTATTGCGGGCTTTTGTCTCCTCCCAGCAGGAGGACTTCCGGCTTCACGGTATGGAAGGTGTCCACCTTGCCGCCCCGGTCCAGCACCACCTTGAAGTCGTAGCGCATCGAAGGAACCAGATCGACCAAGTGAGCATATTGGCCCGTCCCTTTCTTCTTTTCATCGCTGATGGTGCTTCGGACGCCCATGCGGCGAATGGAATGGGGGACGAAGCGGAGGATGGGTGGCCCTACCTTGACTATGCAGATGGCCGTGGCCATGGCCGCGTCCGGTTTCCCCTCCCCGACTTCGCCGTTGAAGCGGGAGATCTCCTTGACGGGCACTCCTTCGAGATAAAAAGGCGGCTCATAGACGGCGGCCTTATGGACGGCCGGCAGGACCCGCGCCGCCTCCAGGGTGATGAGGGCCCCCGAGCTGAGGCCGAAAACCGAATGGGCTCCTGTCTTTTCCAGCACCGCTCCCAGGTCTTCCACATCCCGATCGACGCTGTGGTCGGCGGTGAATTCGCGAGGGCTCAATCCGCGGCCGCGCCGGTCCGGCACGTATACGGTGAAGTCGGATGCGAGGGCCTTGGCGAACGTGTCGTAGTTGTGGGCCGTTCCGAAAGC
>JAHFCH010000330.1 GCA_023249635.1 Fibrobacterota bacterium | reverse complement strand
CCCCCGCCGATGATCCCCGCCCGCAATCTCCGCTTATTCACATCCACCGACATGTCCGAATCCTTCCACCAAAGTAAAGGCCTCCCCCGAGGGCCTGTGTGAATCTAATAAAGGACGGGGATGCGCCGCCCGGCGTTCATGCGGGCGAAGCGGTAAAGGCGTTCTCCGGCCGGATACACGAGCACCGGGATTTTAACACTTTGCGACGATTGGGATTGCACTTCACTCAGGCAGGCAAGCCGTTCAGGCGGTTAAACCAAACTTATTCTCAGCTTCTTCCCCAGCACGCAAGCCGCCCTTTCCATGGTTTGCAGAGTGACGGACGAATTCTCAGGATCCAACAGGCGATCCAATGCCGAGCGGCTTGTCTCCATGCGTTTTGCCATCGATATCTTCGAGAGGTGCCGCCTTTTCATGGCCATCTCGAATTGATGGGCCAAAACCCTCTTAACGGCAACCGCCTCGGCTTCCGCCGCCAGCCCCTCCTCTCTCAAGAAGGCATCGAAGTCGCTTCCCTTATGCTTATTCGCCATGAAGTTTCCTCTTCCTCTAACTCCAATGTACCTTTTATGGTACAGGCCTTGACCACACCTTGATTTATTGGAAGGCGTCAGGGAAGGAGATTTTGAAAGGGGGAAGCCTCCCCCTCGCTGCAGCCCGCCTGCCGGCGGGCTTCCGCTACCCCCACTCCGGGGCTCGCCGCTTCGGCGACCTGCCCCGGACCCCCATGACCGTGAATTCGATGGTATACCACGCCCACGGATGAATCAGGAAACGCCTTGGCGGAATTTTCGATAAATTTTAACTTTCCCGTATATTAAATATGGGAAAGTTCAAATATCTGGCAAAAAATAGAACTTTCCCGTATATTAAATACGGGAAAGTTTAAAAAATGGCACTCCATCTTGTCGGCGATTCCATCAGCAAAGGCCGCAGCCATTACGCTGCCGAATCAGGCAAGCTTGTCCAACTGATGCGCGGGGTCTACGTCGACCCGGGGGACGACATAGATGCCACCGTGCTTAAGCACGCGGTCCGCATCGCGAAGTACCTGTACCCCAGGGCATACCTGTCCGCGGCCAGCGCGGTCCTATTGGGGCCGATGCGCGATGGCCGGCTTTTCATCAGCTCCCGGCGCAACCAACGCACGCGCATCCGAACCCTGGAGATCATCCAGATTGCGGCGCCGGACCATCCGTCCATCGAAACGGCGATCGTCGATGACGGCATGGGCGAATTCCAAGTCCAAGTTTCCTCCTTCCGCCAGCGTTTCCTGGAGGCGTTCCGCGTGCGCAGCGAACACGCATCTTCCATCGATGACGATATGCGAGTAGCCATTGCCGATCGCTTGGCGGTCGAGTACGGTAACCCCAAAGCCGCCGCCGACGCGGTTTGGGCGCTGGCCCGCGAAAACGAATGGCTCAAGGAAGGGACGCAGGCGGAACGCTATCTCCTGAATCGCCCATCGGCCGTTCAGTGGAAGAACCAAGCGGCGCTCGAAACGACGGTAGCCTGGCATGGCCTGCCGATAGGCCATCTGAACCATGATGGGTTCGAATGGCGCTGGATACCGGGAGACGTCGATGGCCCGCCGCTTGTCCGGCAAACCACCCCGGGCCAACTGCCGCCCTTCATCCTCTCCCTGCTGCCCGAGGGTTGGCTGGAAGAAGTCCTCAAGAGCAAGGACGAACGCACCCTCCTGCGATCGGGTAAACGGTACATGTCGAACATCGCCATCGTTGAAAGGCGAGGCGAGCTGGCGACGTTGCCCCCCGATATCCTTTTATCCAAACTCAAAGGGCACTCCAAGCACGGCGCTTTCACGGGGCGCTACGCCGGACCCGCGCGCGGGGAAATCGAAGACGGTTTCGAGCGCAGCCTGGCGCGGATCTACGAAAACGCCGACACCCCGCGGTTATCCGGAATCCAAATCAAAGCACCCATGCACCTGAATGCCGATGGCCTGCTCTCGCCCGCCACCGGCAAGCCCTTCACCCATATCCTGAAACCCGCCGGCACCAGCGGCTACGAGCTCCTGCCGGTAATCGAATGGACGGCCTTGGCGCTCGGCGAAGCCGTGGGCCTGGACGCACCGGCCCGGGCGCTCGTGCCAATGCCCGACGGCCTGCCGCCCGCCCTCCTCGTGGAGCGCTTCGACATCCGCCTGGGCTTCGAAGACAAGCGCTTGCTGGCACTGGAAGACATGTGTTCGGTCCTCGATTTGCCCACCGAGGCGAAATACGACGGAACCCTGGAACGCGTAGCGCGCGCAGTCCGCTCCCTGTCCACGGCACCGGAACAAGACCTCTTAACCCTCCTGAACCGGGCCTTGTTCGCCTGGTTGATCGCCGATGGCGACATGCACCTGAAAAATCTGGCCCTGCTCAAGGTCACGGAACCGGGAAACCGATCCTTCCGTACCGTGCGCATGGCGCCGCTTTACGACTCGGTAACGACGCGAGTTTTCCCGCGCCTAAAACACGATCGCATGGCCATCAAGGTGAACGGCAAAGACGATCGCCTGCGCCGCCCGGACTTCCGGGCCTGGGCGACCACCGTGGGCCTAAGGGCCTCGGATGCCGATAAGGCAATCGATGGAATTCTGGGGCGGCTGGAGAAGGCGGTGAATCGCGTTCAGTTGCCAAAAGGATTGGTATTCAGCCCTGGCAGCAAGAAGGCCATAGATGAAATGGTTGAAATTATCCGGAACAGAATCGGCGCGTTTTAATTCACTTTTAATGGTTACAAAACCAAATAGCCTTTTCTATCGGAAACTGTAATATTCACTGAAGATCCTGAATTGAATTCCAAAAAATCTTTTTCAATTCCATCACTGAAAATAATTCCGTTCTCGGCCATTTTCGACTCAACTGTCAAAGGCCTTTCATCCGATATTTTCCCGAATATTATTTCCGTACCGGTTGTATTGCTTGGGAATGGTTCGCGAACCGAAAAATACAAGTAGTTCGAGCTCCATTCGAATTTTTCATTATTATTAATGGCCATTTTTTTATTTGAAAGTTTATTTACAATCGACATTGAGCCGGTAAGGACGCTTTTCATCCAGCCGGTGGATCCAAGTCCGGTAGAAATAATTATCCCGCTTGACGAATGAGACTCTGTATTTTTTCCATATTTTATCTGGTACCTTGCTGATACATGAGATTTTTGACCGATAAAT
>JAHFCH010000329.1 GCA_023249635.1 Fibrobacterota bacterium | reverse complement strand
CTTGGCCGCGCTGTGCACCTTGCTTTCGGTCCTGGTTGTGCTGGTGCTTCCCCTGATTGCGGTGGCCAGCATCGCTTACCAAGAGGCGGCCGGATTCTTCGGGCACCTCAATTTCGATTCCTGGCGGGAACACCTTGGCCGCATCATCCAGGGATTACAAGACCGCTTTCCCGGACTGCTACAGCGGGTGAATACGGGCAACCTCACCCACATGGCCATCGGCGGGTTGCAGAACAGCTTCCAGTTCGTGCTCAAACACAGCGCGGACATTTCCCTTTCCGTCGCCAACAACCTGCTCAGCTTCTTCCTCATGCTTTTCATCATGTTCTACTTCTACGTGGACGGGCCGCAGATCCTGGAACGCGTCATCAAATGGTCTCCCCTCAAGGATGAGTACGAACGCGTCCTGATCGAAAAATTCGTCTCGGTAAGCAAAGGCACTTTGAAGGGAATCCTGGTGATCGGAATCATCCAGGGCATTCTCGGGGCCATCCTCTTCTGGTCCGTGGGCATGAGTTCGCCCATCTTCATGGGCGTGCTGATGGTTTTCGCCAGCATCATTCCCGCAGTGGGCACCGCGGCCATCTGGTTGCCCGCGGCGCTGGTGCTCGTGGCCGAAGGCCGATGGGGCGCGGCCATCGCCACCGTGGTGGTGGGAGCGGCCGTCATCGGCAGCGTGGACAATTTCGTGCGGCCCATCCTGGTGGGCAAGGACATCAAGATGCACGATCTGATGGTGTTGCTGAGCACCTTGGGCGGTCTGGGCATTTTCGGATTGCCCGGCCTCATCATCGGGCCCATCATCGCGGCCTTGTTCCTGGCCATCTGGAACATCTATGAGGAAGTCTTCGCATCGGAATTGGCCGCCAACAGCCAAACCGGTTTCAAGACGCGGAAAATAGCGCGCTTGATCCAGGAAGATACCCCCGCCGCCGCGGAAAAGCGGTCCCCTCACAAGGGCCAGAAAAAGCGCTGAAATCCCCCGCCCCGATCCTTCCGCAGCCTTACTTTAAGAGGCGACCATGCGGGGGGAATCCATGGCCATTCCATCCCGGGCAATCGCCCGGCTTCTGATCGTATCACTCTGGGCGGCTTCCGCCTGGACTATCCCCGCTGCGCCGGCCGCCGCCGCCGTCCTTTACGTTTCCCCCCAGGGCAAGGACACCTGGACCGGAGTCCTCGCCGCCCCCAACGCTACCGGCAGCGACGGTCCGCTCGCGTCGCTGGCGGGCGCCCGCGACGCGGTGCGCGCGCGACTGGCCCAGGGTAACCTCAGTGATACGCTGCGGGTGATCTTCGCGGGCGGGGAATATCCGCTCGGGCAGGCCGTGGTGTTCACGCCCGCCGATGCGGGAACCTCGGCATTCCCCGTTGTCTACCAGGCCGCGCCCGGCGCCAAGCCCGTGTTCCTGGGCGGGCGTGAGATCAAAGGGTTCCAGAAAGGCGCCGATGGCGTATGGCGCGTGACCATCGCGGATGCCGCGGCGGGCAAATGGGGCTTCGAGCAGCTGTTCGTGGGCGGCCGACGGGCGGTGCGGGCCCGCGAACCCGATCTCATCCCCGATTCACTTTACGACGTGCGCCTCTCCCATGCGGCCATGGAGGCGCGGGTGGCCAAATCCCATTTCGCCATGGCGGAGGTGCAGCAGACCATTCTTTCGGGCGGGAAAGCTTCGCTTGCGCTCGCCGTCGGATCCGACGCAGCGCCTACCCTCAACGCCCTCTCCGCATCCGATTGGAAGAACGCGGTGCTGACCGTCTACCATAATTGGGACGATACCCGCCGCTTCGTGAAAGCCTATCAAGCGGGCGCGGTCCCGAACATCGTCACCGAAGGCGATTCCATGAAGTCGTGGAATCCCTGGAAGACCGGCTACCTGTACCATGTCGAAAACTTCCGCCAGGCCTTGGATCAGCCGGGGGAATGGTTCCTCGACCCGGCCGGCGAACTCGCCTATATCCCGCGTCCCGGCGAGGATCCCACCCGCACCCGCGTGTTCGCCCCGGTGTCGGAAAAGTGGCTCGTCTTCCAAGGCGATCCCGTCGCGGGCCGCTTCGTGGAACATCTCCGCTTCCGCGGCCTGAGCTTCCGCTACGCGCAATGGCTCACCCCGCCCGGCGGATTCGAACCCGCCCAGGCCGCTTTCCCTATCGACGCGGCCCTGATGGCGGACGGCGCGCGCGATCTGGCCTTCGCGGATTGCGAATTCGCGCATACGGGCGGCTATGCCCTATGGTTCCGGCGCGGTTGCCAGGACATCCGCGTGGAGCGCTGCCTAATCCACGACGTCGGCGCGGGAGGGCTGCGCATAGGCGAGACGCGCATCGCCCCGGCCGGGAACGAACGCACCTCGCGCATACTCGTCGATAACAACATCATCCGCTCCGGAGGGCACCTCTTTCCCTGCGCGGTGGGTTTATGGGTGGGCCAAAGCGGTGACAATGCCATTACGCATAACGATATCGGGGATCTTTCCTATAGCGCCATCTCTTCCGGCTGGACCTGGGGTTACGGCGAGAACCTGGCCAAGCGCAATCATTTCGATTTCAACCATCTCCACCATATCGGCAAGGGACTGATGAGCGATTTGGCGGCCTACTATGGGCTGGGTCTTTCCGAAGGCACCACCGTGAACGGCAACCTCGTGCACGACATCTATGCCCAGACCTACGGGGGCTGGGGCCTGTACACGGACGAGGGTAGCACCGGAGTTACCATGGCGGGGAACCTGGTCTACAATACCAAGACCGGCGGCTTCCATCAGCATTACGGCGCCGACAACGACATCCACGGAAATATCCTCGCATACGGGGTGCAATGGCAGGCGCAATTCACGCGCGTGGAAGACCACTTGTCCTTCGCCTTCAAAGGAAACATTCTTTATTGGGATCAGGGCGCGGTTTTCAACGGCGTATGGGACAAAGGCCGTACGGAATCGAGCGGCAACCTGTATTGGGACGCGACGGGCAAGGCGCCGGTATTCCCCGGCAACCTGGCGCTCACGGCTTGGCAAGGTGCCGGCCATGATTCGGGTTCCCGCGTGGCCGATCCGCTCTTCGTCGATCCTGCCCGGTACGATTTCCGTTTCCGGTCCGGTTCACCCGTCCCGGCCATGGCTTCCAAAAGAGCATTGGGGCAGGCCTCGAGAAAAGAGGCCAGAACAAAAATATCGAGCGCGGAAAAAAT